>NZ_JACEHF010000071.1 GCF_014180685.1 Nocardioides pelophilus
CCCGTCGCCAACTTGGCGACGGGTCGACGGGTTTCGGGCCTGAGTTCGCGCCGGGTCGGGCTAGCCGACGAGTCGGGTGAAGAGGTGGTCGAGCTCGCGCGCGGGGTCGGAGGTGAGGCCGCCGTGGACCGGGCCGGGCTGGAGCACCGTCGACTTCGGCGCCTTCAGGAAGCCGAACCGCTGGGACAGCGGTTGGTCGGCCAACGCGCCCGCGCGCTCGTCGCCGGCGCAGACGCCGTCGACGAAGGCCAGGGCGTCGCAGACCCGATCGACGACGAGGCTCGGGTCGACGGCGTGCAGCCGGTCGGCGTCGCAGTGCCAGGTGACACCCAGGAAGTCGGCTGCCTGGCAGTAGAGCACGACACCGACGTTGACGAACTCCTCCCGGTCGACACGCGGCACGCAGCGCAGGACGACGTACTGGTACGGCAGTGCTTCACTCATGCCGCACCTGCCATCGGCAGCCACTGGCGCGTCGCGAGCCGCGCGGCGAGGAACTCGACGTACGACGTGCGCAGCTGATCGGGTGTCTCTGCGCCAGGCACCGGCTCGAGCCACGCGTCCGGCACCTGCGCGACGACGTCGACCAGATCGTCCTCGGTGAGACGCCCGGTGATCTCGGCGTCGACGGCCGGAAGGCCGCCGCGATAGCTCCTCAGCACGTGGTCGGAGGCGTCCCAGGGCTGGCCCGCGAACCGGTCGGCGTCGCCGACACCGCTGCTCCAGGCGTGGTGGAAGTACAGCGCGGCGCCGTGGTCGATCACCCACAGGTCGTCGTGCCACAGGAGCAGGTTGGGGTTGCGCCAGGAGCGGTCGACGTTCGCGCAGAACGCGTCGAGCCACAGCACGCGGGCGGCGACTTCGGCGTGCGGGGCGAGGTCGCCGTCGTAGCCGAACGCTCCCGGCAGGAAGTCGATGCCGAGGTTGAGCCCGATGCTGGCGCGGAGCAGGTCCTGGACCTCCTCGTCGGCCTCGTAGCGCGCCAGGTCCGCCGCGAGGTCCAGGACCACCTGACGCGGCGTCCGCAGCCCGATCCGCTCCGCCAGACCGGCGACGATCACCTCGGCGACCAGCACCCGCAGCCCCTGGCCGGCGCCGCGGAACTTGCAGACGTAGGTGCCGAAGTCGTCGCCCTCGACGATTCCCGGCAGGCTGCCGCCCTCCCGGAGCGGCGTGACGTAGCGAGTGACCCGGACCTGCTCGAGGCTCACGAGTCGGCACCGCCCAGCGGGTCCGCGTCGGTCAGCCGGCGCCGCTCCTCCTCGACGTCGAAGTCGGCCTCGGGCCACTGCAGGCTCATGCCCTGCAGCGCCTCGAGCAGGAGCTCTGCGATCGCGAGGTTGCGGTACCACTTCTTGTCCGCCGGGATCACGTGCCAGGGCACGGCGTCGGTGTTGGTGCGCTCGATCGCGATCTCGTAGGCGTCCTGGTAGGCCGGCCAGAGCGCCCGCTCGTCGAGGTCACCCGGGTTGTACTTCCAGTGCTTCGTCGGGTCCTCCAACCGGGCGAGCAACCGCTCCTTCTGCTCCTCGGCCGAGATGTGGAGCATGCACTTCACGATCGTCGTGCCGCTCTCGACGAGCTCGGCCTCGAAGCCGTTGATCGCGTCGTAGCGGCGCTCGATCTCCTCGCGCGGCGCGAGCTCGCGCACCCGGGCGATGAGCACGTCCTCGTAGTGCGACCGGTCGAACACGCCGACGTAGCCCGGCTCCGGCAGGGCCCGCCTGATCCGCCACAGGAAGTCGTGCTCGAGCTCCTCGGGGGTCGGCGCCTTGAAGGACGTGATCCGGAGGCCCTGCGGGTCCACCAGACCGACGGTCGAGCGCAGGGTGCCGCCCTTCCCCGAGGTGTCCATGCCCTGCAGGACGAGCAGCAGGCTGCGGCCGCCGCCGGCCCTGCCTTCGGCGAAGAGGCGCTCCTGGAGGTCGGCGAGCTCCGGTCCGGTCGCCTCGAGGGCCGCCGCCCCTGCCTCCTTGTCGCCGTCGAAGGCGGGCGTCGCGTCGGTGGCGATGCCCGCGAGGTCCACCTTGCCGGCGGGCGGCCGGAGGTTCACGGCGTAGGTGTCGGCAGCGCTCATGAGCGCTATCCAAGCACCGATGGCACATCGAGGCTGTGACCGACGACCGTCGCCGTGCTCCCGTCGCGCTGGCGCTCGTCGAACCAGGTGCCCTCGACGAAGCCCGCCTTGAGCAGGAGCCGGCGCGACGCGACGTTGCGGTGGTCCGGCGCTGCGAAGTACGTCGTGGCGTCGGGGTAGCCCGCGCGCGCCGCGTCGAACCAGCACCGGATCATCGCCAGGCCGACGCCGCGACGCAGCCAGGCGACCTCGCCGATCACGTAGTCGAGCCCGATCGCGTCCGGGTCGGGGGTCAGCACGGCGAAGTCGGGATGGTCGCGGATGCGGTAGTCCTGGACGAACCCGACCGAGCGGCCGTTGGCCTCGACGACCCACATCCGGGTCGGTTCGTCACCGTCGATGCGCGCGGCGTACTGCTGCTCGATCGACGCGGCGGTGACCGGCTGGCTCTCGGCGAACCAGCGGGCGACGTGCGGCGCCTGCCGCCAGCGCAGCAGGGCGGGGAGGTCGCCCCTGGTCATGGGGCGCAGCCCGACCACGACGTCGTCCGCCGGTGGGGCACTCATCGATCAGTGCGCCTGGCCGCCACGGCGGTCGACCAGCGGCGGCATCGCCGACCACGGGAAGTCGATCCAGCGCTCGGTGCGTCGCCAGACGTACTCGGCGTGGATGACCGTCCAGGGCTTCTCGTAGATCACCGCGGTGCGGGCCTCGGCGACGTGGTCGGCCACGAAGTCGCGGACCACCTCGAGCGTCTTGCCGGTGTCGGCCACGTCGTCGGCGATGAGCACCTTCATCCCGGTGAGGTCGATCGCGGCCGGGGTCGGCGGCAGCATGATCGGCACGTCGAGGCGCTCGTCGATCCCGGTGTAGAACTCGACGTTGACGGCGCTGAGGTTCTTCACGTCGAGGGCGTAGCCCATGCCCATCGCCAGCCCCAGGCCACCGCGCGCGATGGCGAGCACGATGTCGGGCTCGTAGCCGTCGTCGGCCACCTGCTGGGCGAGCTCGCGGACGGCGGTGCCGAAGAGCTCGTAGGTGAGGATCTCGCGGACCGGGGCGTCATCGCTCGTCACCCGCGCCATTGTGCCGCGCCACCGGCGCCACGGCACGGACTATTCGTCGGGCACCTCACGGTCCGCCTCGGAGAGCTCGTCCTTCACGACGGCGTAGGCCAGACCGGCGGAGTAGCCCTTGCGGGCGAGCATGCCCGCGAGCCGCCGGGCCGCGACCGTGTCGTCGACACCCCGCAGCCCGCGCAGCTTCTTGCGGACCAGGGCACGCGCGGCCTGCTCCTCGTCGCCCGGGTCGACCTCGGCCAACACGTCGCGCGCCGTCTCGTCGGCGACGCCCTTGCGCCGCAGCTCCTGGGCGAGCGCCCTCCGGGCCAGGCCGCGGGTGCGCTGCCGGCTGTCGACCCACGACCGCGCGAACGCCTCGTCGTCGACCAGGCCGACCTCCTCGAACCGGTCGAGCAGCCGACCCGCCACCTCGTCGGGGACGTTGCGGCGGGCCAGCCGCTCGGCAAGCTCGTGGCGACTCCTGGCCTGTCCGGTCAGCTGGTCGAGCAGGATCTTGCGCGCGACCGCTTCGTGGTCCGGTGGTTCCTGAGGAGGTCGCTCTGCGACCGTCTCGAAGGGCTCCGGCCCGAGGTCACGCTCGTCGTCAGGCTCGCTCATCCCGGCCACGATCACTCCCTTCCACCGGGTGCGCCGGTGGTTTCGAGGCTCGGCCGCGGGCGGCCTCGCACCTCAACCACCTCGGGTGGTTGCCTCGGCTGGTTGCCGCGGGTGGTTGCCGCGGGTGGTTGCCGCTGGTTGAGGTGCGAGGAGCGCTAGCGACGAGCCTCGAAACCAAGGCTCAGAAGGAATCCACGCCGATGGGCTCGTCGGGGAGGCTGGCGAACTCGTCCTTGTCGACCTGGGGGCCGACGCCGAGCTTCTCGAGGATCTTCTTCTCCAGCTCGTTGGCCAGGTCGGGGTTGTCCATGAGGAACTGGCGGGCGTTCTCCTTGCCCTGGCCGAGCTGGTCGCCCTCGTAGGTGTACCAAGCGCCGGCCTTGCGGATGAGGCCTGCCTCGACGCCCACGTCGATCAGGCTGCCCTCGCGGCTGATGCCCTTGCCGTACATGATGTCGAACTCGGCCTGCTTGAACGGCGGGGCCACCTTGTTCTTGACGACCTTGATCCGGGTGCGGTTGCCGACCATGTCGGTGCCGTCCTTGAGGGTCTCGATCCGGCGCACGTCGAGACGGACCGAGGAGTAGAACTTCAGCGCCCGGCCACCGGTGGTGGTCTCGGGCGAGCCGAACATGACGCCGATCTTCTCGCGCAGCTGGTTGATGAAGATCATGGTGGTGCCGGAGTTGTTGAGGGCACCGGTCATCTTGCGCAGCGCCTGGCTCATCAGCCGGGCCTGGAGGCCGACGTGACTGTCGCCCATCTCGCCCTCGATCTCGGCCCGGGGCACGAGCGCCGCCACGGAGTCGATGACGACCAGGGCGAGCGCGCCGGAGCGGACCAGCATGTCGGCGATCTCGAGCGCCTGCTCACCGGAGTCGGGCTGGGAGACCAGCAGCGCGTCGGTGTCGACACCGAGCGCCTTGGCGTAGTCGGGGTCGAGGGCGTGCTCGGCGTCGATGAACGCGACGATGCCGCCGGCCGCTTGGGCACTGGCCACCGCGTGCAGCGCGACAGTCGTCTTGCCGCTGCTCTCCGGGCCGTAGATCTCCACGACCCGGCCCCGCGGGAGTCCGCCGACGCCGAGCGCCACGTCGAGCGCGATCGAGCCGGTCGGGATCACTTCGAGCGGTGCCCGCGTGTCATCGCCGAGGCGCATGACCGAGCCCTTGCCGTACTGCTTCTCGATGTTCAGCAGCGCCGTGTCGAGCGCCTTGAGGCGGTCATCCGCCATGTCCTCACGTCCTTCGTCTGGTGGTCGAGCCAGGTACATCTGCGACGCTAGGGCGAGGGTCCGACACAGCCTGATCAGCCGCATCGGGATTGTGGAGATCCCCGCTCGCGCGTCGTACCTGTGGACGGTTGGCGGCCAGCACCACCGTCGTGATCCGGACGCTACCGAACACCTGTTCGAAGTCCCGTGATTGGGTCCGGCGTGTCGCTACTCGGCCGTCGGGTGCGCCATCTGGGCGCGCGCCGCCGCTCCGGCCACCCCGAACGCCAGCGCGAGCGTGACGAGCGCGAGCGCCGGATAGCCGGCGAGGTCGACGACCAGTCCTGCCAGGGCGCCGGCGGACGCCGCGGTGACGCCCATGACCAGGTCGGAGGTGCCCTGCACGTCGGTGCGGGCCTCCAACGGCGCGAACTCGGCGACCATCGTCGACGCCGACACCATCGCCAGCGACCAGCCCACGCCCAGCAGGAAGAGCCCCGCGGTCACCTCCCACGACATCCCCTCCGGAGACGACGCGCACAGCAGCAGCGCCACGACCAGCACCAGTCCCCCGGCACCCAGCACCGGCGGCCGGCCGAACCGGTCGGAGAGGATCCCGACCAGCGGCGAGAAGGCGAACATCCCGAGCACGTGGACGCTGATCACCAGACCGATCACGTCGAGCTCGGCGCCGCCGTGCTGCATGTGGAGCGGCGTCATCACCATCACGCTGATCATCGTGGCGTGGGCCAGCGCCAGGCCGCCGATGGCGAACCCGAGGACGGGCTGCTCGCGCACGGCGTGCCAGGCGCGCGACGCCGACGAGCCCACCAGGACGTAGCCGACGTCGACCGCCCCGGCGCGCTCCCGAGCAAGGAGGAGCGGGTCGGGGCGGAGCATCACGAACGCGACGAGCGCGGCCGCCAGCATGCCGAAGGCGCCGATCGCGAACGGCCCGGTGAGCTCGGGGATGTCGACCGCGTCGGCGAACGAGCCCGCCGGTCCGGTCAGGTTGGGTCCGAGGACCGCGCCGATCGTCGTCGCCCAGACCACCAGGGACAGCGACGACGCCCTGTTGGTGTCATCGGCCAGGTCGGTGGCCGCGAAGCGGGCTGCGCTGTTGGCGGAGCTGCCGGCTCCGAGCAGCACCGCACCGACGAGCAGCAGCGCCATCGACCCGACCACGCCGGACAGCACCGCGAGGCCGCCGCCGGCCGCCCCGAGGAGGTAGCCGGTCACCAGTCCCACCCGACGGCCACGCCGCGCCATCACGGCAGCGAGGAGGAAGGAGATGACCGCCGCGCCCAGCACCTGGGCGGTCTGCGCCAGCCCCGAGAGCGCCTCCGAGCCGGACAGGTCCTTGGCGAGGAGCGACGCGGTGGCGATGCCGATCGTGATCCCGAGCGCGCCGACCGCCTGGGTGAGCACTAGCACCCGGACGGTACGGCGCTGGAACCGGTCGAGCCCCGCCCGCTCACCGACCGGGGCCGGCGCGGTCATCGCTCGCTCGCGGGAAGCCCGAGGGTGCGCCACACCGCGGCCCAGACGGCCTTCGGCGGCACGCCGGCCTCGAGCGCCTCCAGGGTGGTGCGCTGGCCGAGGTCGCCGATCACCTGCTGCTCGGCCCAGGTGCGCGAGTAGGCGACTCCCAGGTGGTGGTCGAGCCGCGCCCAGAACTCGGTGTGCCTCACCCCGACGACCCTGACGGTGCCGACGATGCCGACGGTGCCGACGGTGCCGACGGTGCCGCCTCGACCCAGCGCACGTCCCACAGGTGGTGCACGACGTCGTGGAGGTGGTAGCGGCCGATCGACTCGACGGTGAAGACGCTGCCGTTGCTGCGCGTGCCGCGACGGTCCCAGGCCTCCCCGGGGACGGCGTCGTACGCCGCAGCGACCACCTCGGCCGCGGCCAGCAGCTCGGCGGGGGCCTGCTCCGGCTGCTGCAGGTCGTAGCGGTCGGTGAGCGCGGTCTCGTCCTGGTCCCAGTTGGCGAAGGTCGGGTCGTCCTCGGCGAGCATCAGGCCGACGCGCTCGGCGAAGATCCGGTGGACGTCGCGGACGTGCGCGGCGTACTCGGTCGGCGACCACACGGCCGGCTCCGGCCGCTGGGCGGCCTGGGGGGCGGCGAGCGCCCGCTGCCAGCCGATCGCGTTGTCGAGGATCAGCGGGCCGAGGTCGGCGCGGTCGACCGCGCCGGAGTCGAGGCCGCACTCGGGGCACGGGCGGTCGAGGACCCAGGTCCAGTCCTTGGTGTCGGGCGCGATCTCTCCGGAGGTACTCACATGGACATCCTCCCAAGCGACGCCGACACCCGCAGCCGGAATCCCCGCCACCGAGCCACGATCCCCTGCCAAGGTTCCCAGTGGTCCCGTCGTTCGGTGACGAAGTCCCCTTCACCGCGTCCGTCGACGCTGTCAGCATCGAGAGCATGAGCAGGGTGTTCCGGCGGCGGCGTGACGGCACCGAGGTCCGCGACCTCCCCGCGCTCCGGCGGATCACGCCGTACCTCCTGCGCACCCGGACCGGATCGGCGGTCTACTTCCCCCAGCGGATCGAGGTCGACCGTCTCCTGGTCTGGCTGGAGGAGACGAACGCCGGTCGGCCGGCGGACCAGCGCATCACGCTCTTCCACGTCATCCTCACCGCCATCGCCCGCACCCTGAGGCTGCGTCCCGACGTCAATCGGTTCATCGCGGGCCGCCGCACCTACCAGCACAAGGAGATCAGCGTCTCCTTCATCGTCAAGGCGGAGCTGAGCGACGACGCGCCCGAGACGGAGGTGCGGATCGTCTTCACCGGCCGGGAGACGATCGAGCAGGTGCGCGACCTGGTGAACGGTGCGGTGGGCGGCAAGCGCGGCAGTGAGCGAGGAGACGACGACCGGCTCACCGACTTCTTCGCGTCGTGGCCGCGGCCGGCCCTGGAGGGGGTCGCCCGACTCGTCGCGACCCTCGACTACCACAACGTGCTCCCCGCCTTGCTGATGGACGCCATCCCCCTGTACACCAGCGCCTACGTGGTCAACGCCGGTTCGATCGGCATCGATCCCCCGTTCCACCACCTCTACGAGTACGGATCCGCGAGCGTCTTCGTCGCGATCGGCGCCGTCCACAAGGAAGCAGTGGTCGACGACCAGGGACGGGTGGTCGCCAGGGACTGCCTGAACGCCGTCCACACCCTCGACGAGCGGGCGTCGGACGGGTTCTACTTCGCCCGTACCGCCGAGGTGTTCCGGCGGCTCGTCGCGAACCCGCAGCTGCTGGCGGCCGAAGACCCCAGCGTCGACGAGATCCTGAGCGGCTGGCCGCACAGCAATGGCTGAGAGCAGGAACGCAGCCCTTGCGACTCAGCGGCGCGCGTACGCGGGCGTGCTGCTGGAGCTGGGCTTCATCGCCGCGGCCGTTGCGTGCTACCTGGCGGTGCGCGCCTACACGGCCGACCGGACCGACGCGGCGGTCTCGAACGCACGCGGCTTGCTCGCCCTGGAGCGGCAGCTCGGGGTCGACTGGGAACACCCGATCCAGGACGCGACGCTCACGGTCCCGGGGTTGAGCGGGTTCTTCACCCAGTTCTACATCTGGGGCTACTTCCCGACGCTGGTCGTGGTCACGATCTGGCTGTACCTGCGCAGTCGGGAGGCGTACCGGGCGTTGCGCACCGGGCTCCTGGTGTCCGGGATCGTAGGGCTGGCGGCGTACGCGTCGTACCCGGTCGCCCCGCCCTGGATCGCCGACGCCTCGTTCACCGACACGGTGTCGGAGGGCCTGTTCCTGTCCGTGGCCAGACCCTCGGGCGTCACCAACCACCTGGGCGCCTTCCCCAGTTTCCACGTCGGGTGGGTGATCCTGGTCGGAGTCGTCGTCTTCAGGACGACCCGGTCGTACGTCGTGCGCACGCTCTGCGTCCTGCACCCGGCCGCGATGTCCTACGCCGTCGTCTCGACCGCCAACCACTGGGTGCTCGACATACCCGCCGGCGTCGCCCTCGCCGCCGTCGGCCTGCTCGCAGGCACGTACCTGTCCGGCACCGGACCTGGTGCTCGACCCGGGCGCGGGCATCGATCCGTGGCCCTTGCCGGCCGGCGCATGGTCATTCCGGGTGGTACAGGTCGGTCGACCTACCCTTAATCGCCCTCCGACCGATGACACCGGGTCATTTGCGCTCTCGCGGCCCGGTTCCGCGCCACTCTTGACCCAGTGTCACAAGTCCTAAGTCGGGTAGGTCATGAACGTTCTCCAATGGATGCAGCCGCGCGATCATCGCTCCGCCGGCCGCGTCGTCTCCACCCTGTCGGCCGTCGCCGTCGGCGTCACCGCCATGTCCGCGCCGTTCCAGCCCGCCGGTCACAGTCCGGGGCGTGGGGCCGTGGTCGTGACGGTCCTCATCGGGGCCCTCGTGGTGGCGCTGAGCCTGATCGCGCGCCGCTTCGACGAGGCCAACACCCTGGCCTGGGCGTTCTGCCCGCTGTTCGCGGTGGCCGCGATCACCGCCATCGACCTGCTCACCGACGACTCGTCGGTGTCGGCCCAGATCTTCTTCCTGTTCCCCGCCCTGTACGGCGCGTCCCAGCTGCGGCCGCCGGGCGCCGCGGTCATGACGGCCGCATCGTTGATCGGCGAGATCGTCGTCGTCGGGCTCCAGGTGCCGACCCGCCAGGCGGTGGTCGAGATCGGGTACGTCACCGCTGCCCTCGTGACCACCTCGGTGCTGCTCGCCGTCGCGACCGAACGGCAGGCCCGGCTGGTCGCCCGGCTTGAGGAGATGGCGGCCGTCGACCCGCTCACCGGCCTGGTCACCCGCCGTGTCCTCGACGAGGCGGCCAGCTCGGCGCTCAGCGGTGCGGACAGCGACGCCGGCACCGCACTGATCCTCATCGACGTCGACCACTTCAAGACGATCAACGACCGCTACGGGCACCCCGCCGGCGACGAGGTGCTGATCCAGCTCGCGGACCTGCTGGTCAGCCACACCCGCTCCGGCGACGTGGTCTGCCGGCTGGGCGGCGACGAGATCGCCGTCCTGCTCCCCGGGTGCGGCCACGACACCGCGACCCGGCGGGCCATGGACGTGCTGGACGCCGTGCAGGCCCATGCGTTCGTGCTGGACGGCGAGGAGGACGCCCGCGTCTCGATCAGCATGGGCCTGGCCCACGCACCCAGCCACGCCGTCGACCTCCGCGGGCTCTACCACGCCGCGGACGAGGCGCTCTACAAGGCCAAGAAGGCCGGCCGGAACCAGCTCGCGGGGGCGAGCTCCACCCTGCCAGGATGAACCCGTGCAGGGGCTGACGATCCGGGACGCGACCGTTGACGACGCGGCGGTGTGCGCCGCGATCTACGGCCACTACGTCCGCGCGACCCCCGCGACGTTCGAGCTCGAGCCGCCCTCCGCCGAGGAGGTCGGGCGGCGCATCACGTCGTACGGCTCTTCCCACGCCTGGCTGGTCGCCGAGGTCGACGGGGTCGTGACCGGGTTCGCCTACGGCACCCGGTTCGCCGAGCGGCCGGCGTACCGCTGGTCGTGCGAGGTCAGCGTCTACCTCGACCCCGAGCGGCTCGGCGGCGGCTCCGGGACCGCGTTGTACGACGCCCTGCTCGCGCGCCTGCTCGGCCGCGGGTTCCAGGTCGCCTACGCGAAGGTGAGCCAGCCCAACGACGCGAGCAACGCGTTGCACGCGAAGTTCGGGTTCGAGCGGGTCGGGTTGCTGCGCCGGGTCGGCTTCAAGCTCGGCGCGTGGCACGACGTGGCCATCCTCCAGCGGGACCTCGTCCCGCCGACGCCCGCGCCGGCCGAGCCCACGTAGCCCGGACCGCTCGACGGCGCAGCGTCCCGGGTCCACACTGTGGCTCAGGTCGGCAGACGGCCGACGAGGCTGGAGGCGAGATGGTCACCGTGGCCGCCGTGCAGGCAACACCGGTGTTCCTCGACCGGGAGGCGACCGCCGACAAGGTGTGCGCCCTGATCAAGGAGGCGGGTGAGCACGGCGCCGAGCTGATCGTCTTCGGGGAGTCGTTCGTCCCGGCGTACCCGGACTGGGTCTGGCGCACCCCCGCCTGGAGCGACTCCGCGTTCGTCACGCGCTTCTACGAGAACGCCGTCCCCGTCCCCGGCCCCACCGTGCAACGGATCGGCGAAGCGGCGGCGGAGGCGGGGGCGTACGTCGTGCTCGGGGTGACCGAGATCGACGGCGGCACGCTGTACAACACGCTGCTCTACCTCGGACCGGACGGACAGCTGGCGCAACGGCACCGCAAGCTCATGCCGACCGGCGGGGAGCGGACCGTCTGGGGCGCCGGCGACGGCTCGGAGCTCGGCGTCGTGCGGACGCCGTTCGGCGTGGTCGGCGGGCTGCTGTGCTGGGAGAACTACATGCCGCTGGCGCGAGCGGCGATCTACGCGCAGCACTGTGACATCTACCTGGCCCCGACCTGGGACACCAGCGACACCTGGGTCAGCACCCTGCGCCACATCGCCAAGGAGGGCCGGCAGTTCGTGATCGGCGTCGCGCCGCTGCTTCGCGGCTCCGACGTTCCCGAGGAGCTCCGCGGAGACCTCTACGGGCTGGAGGACGACTGGATGTCGCGCGGCCTCACGACCATCGTGGCTCCCGGCGGGAAGCTGATCGCGGGACCGGTCGAGGAGCGCGAGGAGATCGTGTACGCCGACCTCGACGTGGCGAAGGTGCACGAGCAGCGGCGGATGTTCGACCCGGTGGGCCACTACGCGCGGCCCGACGTGTTCACCCTGCACGTCGACACGAGGGCCAAGCACCCGGTCGTCTTCGACACCGACGAGCCGGCCTGACGCAGGCTCCGGGGACAATGCCCACCATGACCGCGCCGCCCGACGACCCGCTGTCGGTGCCGAGTCCCGACCTCGACCTCGACGTGCTGCTGGCCGCGGTGGAGGAGCACTGGGCGCTGACGGGCGACCTCACGCCCCTGCACGGTGAGCGGGACCGGAACTTCCGACTCGACTCCGGCGCCGCACGCCATCTGCTCAAGGTGCACAACCCGGCCGACCGCGAGTCCGTGCTCGACCTGCAGGGCTCGGCACTGCGGCACCTGCGCGCGGTGGCTCCCGACCTGCCGGTGCCCGGCGTCGTCCCCACCCACGACGGGCGCTCCTGGGTGGAGGTGACCGGCCGCGACGGGCGGCGATCGCTGGCGTGGGTGCTGACGTGGCTCGAGGGTCGGCACCCGGAGCCCGACGCCGTGGACCTGCGCGAGTGGGGGCGCACCAGTGCCCGCCTCGGGCGGGCGCTGCGGGGCTTCGCCCACCCGGCTGCGACCCATCCCCTGCTGTGGGACGTCCGGCACCTGCCGCGGCTGCGGCCCTGGCTCTCCGCGGTCTCCGACGACCGGCGCAGAGCCCTGGAGGTAGTGCTCGACCGCTTCGAGCAGCGGGTCGTCCCGGTGCTGCCCCGGATGCGCGCCCAGGTGGTGCACAACGACCTGGCGCCGACCAACGTGCTGGTGGACGAACGCCTGGTGGTCACCGGCATCACCGACTTCGGCGACCTGACCCACACCGTCCTGGTCTGCGACCTGGCGGTCGCAGCCGCCGACCTGCTCAGCGGACGTGCGGACGGCCTCGAGTCGGCCGGCGAGGTGGTCGCCGGCTACCACGCGGTCACCCCGCTCGAGCAGGAGGAGATCGCTCTCGTGGCCGACCTGATGGCCGGCCGCTACGCCGCGAGCGTCCTCATCACGGCGTGGCGCACGCAGCAGCAGGGGTGGGCGCCGGCGATCGACGACGAGGCGTTCGCCCGGCTCGAGGAGATGCTGGCCGCCGGGGTCGACTCCCTGGGCGCCCGGATCACGACACCGTCGCTTGCCAGCCGCGCGACGGAGAGGTTGGTGGAAGCCCGGGTGCGTTCGTTCGGCGGCCAGGAGCTGAGCTACGACCGGCCGCTGCACCTCGTCAGGGGCGAGGGCGTCGTACTCCACGCGGCTGACGGCCGGCGCTACCTCGACGCCTACAACAACGTGCCCGTGCTCGGTCACTCCCACCCCGCCGTGGTGGCGGCGGCGAGCGCCCAGCTGGCGACCCTCAACACCAACAGCCGCTACCTCCAGGACGCCCCCGTCGAGCTCGCGGAGCGACTGCTCGCAACGCTCCCGGACCGGTTCGACCGGGTGCTGCTCGTCAACTCCGGGAGCGAGGCCAACGACCTGGCCTGGCGGATCGCGCGCCACGCGACCGGCCACTCGGGCGGCATCGCCACCGAGTGGGCCTACCACGGCGTCACCGAGGCCACCTACGCCTTCTCCCCCGAGAGCTGGCGCGGCGCGGACCCGCCGGACCACATCAGGTTGGTGCCGCCGCCACCCGGGCCGTCAGGTTTCGACGGCGCGGTGCGTGACCTGACGGCGTCCGGGCACGGAGTGGCCGCGCTGTTCGTCGACGGGGTCTTCACCAGCGACGGGGTGCTCGGGCCGGCCCACGAGTGGACGCGAGCAGCAGCCGCCGCCGTCCACGACGCCGGCGGCCTGTACGTCGCCGACGAGGTGCAGGCGGGCCACGGCCGCACCGGGGAGCACCTGTGGAGCTTCGTTGCAGGCAAGGTGCCGGCAGACCTCGTCACGCTGGGCAAGCCGATGGGAAACGGCTACCCCGTGGCCGCGGTGATCGGCCAGGCCGAGCTGGTGGACCCGTTCGTGCAGGACACCGACTACTTCAGCACGTTCGGCGGCAGCACCGCCGCCTGTGCCGCTGCGCTCGCGGTGCTGCGCACCATCGAGCAGGAGGGTCTCGTCGGCCACGCCGCCGCCGTGGGCGCGCACCTGCTCGCCGCCCTGCGCGCGGTCGCGACCGGCCGCCCGGAGCTGTCGGCCGTGCGCGGGTGGGGGCTGGCGCTCGCGGTGGACGTCGTCGACCCTGCGACCGGGCGGCCCGACGCCGACCGGGCCAGCCGGATCGTGGAGGGCCTGCGGGACCGCGGGGTGCTCATCGGCCGCACCGGCCGCGACCGCGCCACGCTGAAGATCCGACCCCCGCTGGTCTTCACTGACGAGCACGTCGACCAGCTGGCGACGGCGCTGGCCGACACCTAGAGGGGCTCGCCCGCCACCCAGACCTGCCGGACCAGCGGGACACCGGGCCGGTAGGCCAGGTGCAGGTGGCTCGGCGCCTCGAGGAGTACGACGTCCGCGCGCCTGCCCTGCACCAGCGCCCCGACGTCCGCGCGCCCGAGCGCGGCCGCACCGCCCGCGGTCGCGGCATGCACCGCCTCGGCCGGCGTCATGCCCATCTCGCGCACCGCCAACGCGATGCAGAACGGGATCGAGCTCGTGTAGGACGAGCCGGGGTTGCAGTCGCTGGCGAGCGCGACGCGGACGCCCGCGTCGAGCAGCCCGCGGGCATCGGGGTACGGCTGGCGGGTCGAGAACTCGACGCCCGGCAGCAGGGTCGCGACGGTGCCGCTCTCGCGCAGCGCGTGCACGTCCTGGTCGGTGAGGTAGGTGCAGTGGTCGACCGCGGTCAGCCCGAGCTCGGCGGCGAGCTGGACGCCGGGTCCCGGTCCGAGCTGGTTGGCGTGCAGCCGGCCCCGCAGCCCGACGGCCGCGCCGGCTGCCAGCACCGCGCGCGCCTGGTCCTCGTCGAAGGCGCCGGTCTCGCAGAAGACGTCGATCCACCGCGCGTGCGGTGCGGCGGCGGCCAGCATCGGGCCGGTGACCAGCTCGACATAGCCGGTCGGGTCGCCGTCGTACTCCGGCGGCACGACGTGCGCGCCCAGGAAGGTGGTGTCGTCGGTGAACCGCGCGGCGACGGCCAGCGACCGCGCCTCGTCGGCCACGGTCAGCCCGTAGCCGGACTTGATCTCGACCGACGTCGTCCCCTGGCGCCGCATCTCGGCGACCAGCCGCCCGACCCCGTCGGCCAGCTCGGCGTCGGTGGCGGCACGGGTGGCGGCGACCGTCGTCCGGATCCCGCCGGCGGCGTAGCGCTCCCCCGCCATCCGCGCCCGGAACTCCTCGGCCCGGTCCCCGGCGAACACCAGGTGGCTGTGGCTGTCGACGAACCCGGGCAGCACCGCTCGCCCGTCGGCGTCGACCACCTCGTCGGCTGCGGGCGCGTCGGCCGGAGCGCCGACCCAGGCGACCCGCCCGTCGTCGATCACCAACGCGGCGTCGGACCGGACGCCGAGCAGGTCGTCGGCCTCCGGGTCGTTGGTGACCAGCTCGCCGATGTTGGTGATCAGGACGCTCATGCCCACACCTTCTCGATCGCGGCGTCCAGGTCGCGGCCGACGCGCGCATGGTCGCCGTCGAAGACCCGGCGCCCGTCGACCACCACCTCGGTCACGTCGGCGGCGGTCGCGGCGAAGACCGCGGCGTGCTCGTCGGCACCGGTGCCGGCGGTCCGCGGGCTGGCCGGATCGATCGTGACGACCCCGGCCGGGTCGAGCCCGAGCGCTGCCTGACCGTGCACCGTCGCGCAGTCGAGCAGCGCCTGCGCCGACCAGTGCCCGCGCACGCCGGTGCGCAGCCGGTCGTGCATCTCGACGCCGCGCATCTCCTCGAACAGGTCGACGACCGCGTGGCTGTCGGAGCCGAGCGCGACCCGGGCGCCGGCGGCCCGCAGGTCCGCTCCCCGGCCGAGGCCGTCGGCGAGGTCGCGCTCCGTCGTCGGGCAGAGGCAGACGAAGCAGCCGGCGTCGCCGATCGTGCGGACGTCGGAGTCGGTCACGTGGGTCGCGTGCACGAGCGTGGTGCGGGGACCGAGGACGCCGGCCTCGGCGAGCACCTCGGTCGGGCTGAGCCCGTAGGCGGCCCGGCAGGCGTCGTTCTCGGCGGGCTGCTCGGAGAGGTGGACGTGCAGCGGGCGCCCGGCGGCCCAGCCGGCGACGGTGCTCATCTGGTCGCGGGGCACCGCTCGCACGCTGTGGATGGCCGCGCCGACCCGGTCGTCGTCGAACGCCGCCACCCGCTCCACCCACGCGTCGGCGGAGCCGTCGCTGAACCGCCGTTGCACGCCTTCGGCCGGCTGGCCGATCCCGGCGGTGAGGTAGCAGGTGTCGAGGAGCCGGATCCGGATGCCGACGTCGTCGGCCGCTGCCAGCAGGGCGCGGCCCATCTCGTTCGGATCGTCGTACGGCGTCCCGTCGGCCTGGTGGTGGACGTAGTGGAACTCGCCCACCGCGCCGATCCCCCCGGCCAGCATCTCGGCGTAGACGGCTCGGGCGAGGTCGAAGTAGAGGTCCGGCGTGAGCCGCTCGGCGAGGTCGTACATCTGCTCGCGCCAGGTCCAGAAGCTGCCCGTGCCGTGCTGGGTGCGCCCGCGCAACGCCCGGTGGAAGGCGTGCGAGTGCGCGTTGGCCATCGCGGGGATCGTCAGGGGGGTCACGACACGAGCCCCGTCAGCGCGTCGGCCAGCGCCTCGACCCCGGCCAGGCAGTCGGCCGTCTCGGCAAGCTCGTCGGGCGAGTGCGAGACGCCGGTCGGGTTGCGGACGAACAGCATCGCCGACGGATGGCCCGCCGCGGCGAGGATGCCGGCGTCGTGGCCGGCCTGGGTCGGCAGGACCGGCCAGTCGCGGGTGGCGGCGATCCGCGCGGTCAGGTCGGCGCTGAACTCGACCGCGGCCGAGACAGACTCCGCCGTCACCTCCAGCGTGGTGCCGTCGTGGGCGGCCCGCGCGGAGGCGTGCTGCTCGACCGCGGCGACGAGGGCCTCGAGGTTCGCACCGGAGTCGGCGCGCGCGTCGAGCCAGGCCGTGACGCGAGAAGGTACGGCGTTGGTGCCGTTCGGGTGCACGTCGATCCGCCCGAAGGTGGCCCGCTGCCCGTGCGCACGCGCCTGCTCGCTTGCGGCGAGGGCGGTCGTCGCGTACGTCAGCATCGGGTCGGCGCGGTCCTCCATCCGGGTCGTGCCGGCATGGTCGGCCCGGCCAACGAAGTCGAACCGGTAGCGACCGTGGGGCCAGATGCCGCTCGCCAGGCCCACCGGCGCGTCGAGGTCGACGAGCGCCCGCCCCTGCTCGACGTGCAGCTCGACGAAGCAGCCGACGTCGGCCAGCAGGCCGTCGGCGCCGGTCTCCGGCGGCGCGGTGACGTCGCCGAGCGCGATCCCGTCGCGGTCCCGCAGGCCCTCGACCTCCGACCACGCCACCGAGTCNTCGCGGTCCCGCAGGCCCTCGACCTCCGACCACGCCACCGAGTCCGTGGCGAGGCGGGACCCGAGGCAGGCCAGCCCGAAGCGTGAGCCCTCCTCCTCGCGGAACACCCCGACCCCGATCGGGCGGCCCGGCTCCACCCCGCGCTCGCGCATCAGGTCGATCGCGGCGAGCGCGGAGACCACACCGAGCGGGCCGTCATACGCACCGCCGTCGAGGACGCTGTCGAGGTGGCTGCCGGTGAGCACGGCACCGAGGGTCGCGGGGTCTCGTGACGGTCGCTGCGCGACCTCCTCGACCGACGATGGTCGCGGTTGCCACCAGGCGACCTGGTTGCCCAGCGCGTCGGTCTCGAGCGTGAGCCGGCGGGCGACGGCCTGCTCGGCGAACCAGGCGCGCAGCTCCTCCTCGGCGCTCGTCCACGGCTGCCGGAAGTAGCCGCCCGAGGAGGCCGAGCGGCCGATCGGCGCCAGGTCGCGCCAGAGGGACTCGAAGGTCATCGCTTCATGGGTACGACGACGCCGCGCTCGTCGGCGATCTCGGCCGCGCGCTCGTAGCCGGCGTCGACGTGCCGGATCACGCCCATGCCGGGATCGTTCGTGAGCACCCGCTCGATCTTCTGCGCCGCGAGGTCGGTGCCGTCGGCGACGCACACCTGGCCGGCATGGATCGAGCGTCCCATGCCGACCCCGCCGCCGTGGTGGATCGACACCCAGGTGGCACCCGACGCGGTGTTGACCAGCGCGTTGAGCAGCGGCCAGTCGGCGATCGCGTCGGAGCCGTCGAGCATGCTCTCCGTCTCGCGGTACGGCGACGCCACCGAGCCGCAGTCGAGGTGGTCGCGGCCGATGACGATCGGCGCCTTGAGCTCGCCCGAGGCGACCATCTCGTTGAACTTGAGCCCGGCGAGGTGGCGCTCGCCGTAGCCGAGCCAGCAGATCCGCGCCGGCAGCCCCTGGAACTGCACCCGCTCCCCCGCCATCGTGATCCACTTGCGCAGCTTCTCGTCGTCGGGGAACAGCTCGAGGATCGCGCGGTCGGTGGCGGCGATGTCGGCCGGGTCGCCGGACAGGGCCGCCCAGCGGAACGGGCCCTTGCCCTCGCAGAAGAGCGGCCGGATGTAGGCCGGCACGAAGCCCGGGAACTCGAACGCCCGGTCGTAGCCGCCCTTGCGCGCCTCGTCGCGGATCGAGTTGCCGTAGTCGAACACCTCGGCGCCCCGGTCCTGGAACTCCACCATCGCCCGGACGTGGGCGGCCATCGACGCCTGCGCCGCCTTTGTGAAGCCGGCCGGGTCGGTCTCGCGCTGCGCCTGCCACTCCTCGAACGGCACGCCGACCGGCAGGTAGAACAGCGGGTCGTGCGCCGAGGTCTGGTCGGTGACGATGTCGATCGGCGCGCCCTGCTCGAGCAGCGCCGGCACCAGCTCGGCCGCGTTGCCGAGCACGCCGATCGAGAGCGGACGCCGGGCGTCGCGCGCCTCGACCGCGAGCTCCAGCGCGTGGTCGAGGGAGCGGGCCTGGACGTCGAGGTAACGGTGCTCGATGCGCCGGGTGATCCGCGACTGGTCGCACTCGATGCAGATCACGACGCCGTCGTTCATGGTGACCGCGAGCGGCTGCGCGCCGCCCATGCCGCCGAGCCCCGCGGTCAGGGTGATGGTTCCGGCCAGCGTGCCCCCGAACGACTTGTCCGCGACCGCGGCGAAGGTCTCGAAGGTGCCCTGCAGGATCCCCTGGGTGCCGATGTAGATCCACGACCCGGCCGTCATCTGGCCGTACATCGTCAGCCCCAGGTCCTCCAGCCGCCGGAACTCCTCCCAGTTCGCCCAGTCGCCCACCAGGTTGGAGTTCGCGATCAGCACCCGCGGGGCCCACTCGTGGGTCCGCATCACCCCGACTGGCTTCCCGCTCTGCACCAGGAGGGTCTCGTCGGCTTCGAGGTCGCGCAGGGTGCGGAGGATCGCGTCGTACGCCTCCCAGCTGCGCGCCGCCTTGCCCGTGCCGCCGTAGACCACCAGGTCGTCGGGGCGCTCGGCGACCTCGGGGTCGAGGTTGTTCATGAGCATCCGCAGCGGCGCCTCGGTCTGCCAGGACTTCGCGCTGAACTCGGTGCCGTGCGGCGATCGCACCGAAGGTCGAGGAGGCCTTTGGCTCGCGCGTTCGTCGTCGACGAGAGCTTGTGGCGTCTCGAGACCAGGGTTGTCGTCGTTCATCGCAGTTCTCCGATCACGGACTGCGCGGCGTCGAGCACCGCGCCGGTGTGGACGAGCGAGACGGCAGCCTCGATCTCGGGTGACAGGTGCCGGTCCGGACCGGGACCGGCGATCCCGGCGTCGCGGAGCAGTCGTACGACGGCGCCCGTGGCCGGTGAGGGGGTCAGCGGCGCGCGCAGGTCGAGGGCCCGCGCCGCGGTGAGGATCTCGATCGCGACCACCCGGGTCAGCCCGTCGACCGCCCGACGCAGCTTGCGTGCGGCGGACCATCCCATCGAGACGTGGTCCTCCTGCATCGCGCTCGACGGGATCGAGTCGACGCTCGCCGGGTTGGCGAGGCGCTTCAGCTCCGAGACGATCGCGGCCTGCGTGTACTGCGCGATCATGTGACCGCTGTCGACACCGGGGTCGTCGGCCAGGAACGGCGGCAGGCCGTGGTTGCGGGCCTTGTCGAGGAACCGGTCGGTGCGTCGCTCGCTGATCGAGGCGACGTCCGCCGCCACGATCGCGAGGAAGTCGAGCACGTAGGCGACCGGCGCCCCGTGGAAGTTGCCGTTGCTCTCCAGCCGGCCGCCCCGCTGGTCGAGGGGGGC
>NZ_JACEHF010000072.1 GCF_014180685.1 Nocardioides pelophilus
TCCCAAGACGACGTCGACACCGGCCGCAAGGAGGGCCTGTCCAGCAACGAGCGCGAGGAGCTCGTCCGGCTGCGTCGGGAGAACCGGCGCCTGGAGATGGAGCTGGAGATCACCAAGCGAGCCGCGGCACTGTTCGCCAAGGAGAACGTGCTCCCAAAATGAGGTACCGGCTGGTCCGAGAGCTCGCCGCCGACGGCTTCGACGTCGCGGTGACCTGCCGGGTGCTCAACGTGTCCAGATCGGGCTACTACGAGTGGGCCAAGCGGCCGCCGTCGGAACGCGACCTCGAGGACGCCTACCTGGCGAACACGATCGTCGACATCCACGACCTGTCACGCCGCTCCTATGGCTCCCCACGGGTCCACGCCGAGCTGCGGCTCGGGATGGGCATCAAGGTGGGCCGCAAGCGGGTCGCGCGGCTGTTGCGGATGCTCCGGCTGGCCNAGCCGCCGTCGGAACGCGACCTCGAGGACGCCTACCTGGCGAACACGATCCTCGACATCCACGACCTGTCACGCCGCTCCTATGGCTCCCCACGGGTCCACGCCGAGCTGCGGCTCGGGATGGGCATCAAGGTGGGCCGCAAGCGGGTCGCGCGGCTGTTGCGGATGCTCCGGCTGGCCGGGATCAGCCACCGTCCGAAGCGGCGGCACCGGCCGGCTGCGGCGGTCCATGAGGATCTCGTGCAACGCAAGTTCGTTGCCGAGGGGCCGGATCGTTTGTGGTGCACCGACATCACCGAGCACCCCACCCGGGGCGGGAAGGTTTACTGCTGCGCGGTCCTGGATGTCTTCAGCCGCGTCGTGGTGGGCTGGTCGATCGCCGACCACATGCGATCTGACCTGGTCGTCGGCGCCAGGTCGCCATCTGCCGGGCGTCGACGACCAGGTCAGATCGCTTGTGGTCGGCGATCGACCAGCCCCCCACGACGCGGCCGAAGACATCCAGGACCGCGCAGCAGTAAACCTTCCCGCCCCGGGTGGGGTGCTCGGTGGTGCACCGACATCACCGAGCACCCCACCCGGGGCGGGAAGGTTTACTGCTGCGCGGTCCTGGATGTCTTCAGCCGCGTCGTGGTGGGCTGGTCGATCGCCGACCACATGCGATCTGACCTGGTCGTCGACGCCCTGCAGATGGCGACCTGGCGCCGACGACCAGAGGGCACGATCGTCCACTCCGACCGCGGCAGCCAGTACACCAGCTGGGTGTTCGGCCACCGGCTCCGCGACGCCGGTCTGCTCGGATCCATGGGCAGGGTTGCCTCGTCGGTGGACAACTCGATGATCGAGTCGTTCTGGTCGACCATGCAGCGCGAGCTGCTCGATCAGCAGTCCTGGGAGAGCGTCGATGAGCTCGGCGGCGCGATCTTCGAGTGGATCGAGGCTTGGTACAACCCGCGGCGCCGGCACACCAGCCTGGGCATGCTCAGCCCCGTGGAGTTCGAAGCCCTTCACACCACCGCCGAACCGGCGGCATGATCAACCAACCAACCGTGTCCGGAGAACCGGGTCAGGCTCCTTGCGCCAGCCGGTGGTCTGGCTCTCAGGTGGTCCGGCGACGAGGGGTCCGTACTGGGAGGGGAGGTCGGTGGTGGCGAAGACCGGTGTCCCGTGGCTGCGGGCGGTGTACCAGGCGTAGCCCGGTGGTGGGGGCGGCATGGTGACCTGGCCCTGGGTGTAGCTGGCGGCCCAGACCTGCTGGATGGCGGGTGGGGTGCCGGTCACGCCGTTGAGGTCGTAGCCGATGACGTAGGCGTGGTCGCTGACGGTGGTCCGGGTGTAGTCGACCTGGGCGCCGGTGGCGACGAGGATGGTGCCGTGGTTGGTCACCCACCCGCCTCCGCCGAGGCGGTTGTGCAGGGTGATCACACCGGTTGCCTCGTTGGTGAACATCCCTTGGACCGTGTGGTCGCCGTGCAGGGTCAAGCTGCCCTCGTTGACCACCGACCCGGCCGGCGGAAAGTCGTTCGCCCCCACCACCGAGCTCGAACCATAGCCCGCGGTTGCGACCACCACGGCGTCCGGACCGATCGTGATCGTCCCGCCACCTGCGCCCTCGTGGCTGCTGCCGCCGCCGATGCCGGTGGCGGTGGCGCCGCCGGGGGCGNACGAGCTCGGCGGCGCGATCTTCGAGTGGATCGAGGCTTGGTACAACCCGCGGCGCCGGCACACCAGCCTGGGCATGCTCAGCCCCGTGGAGTTCGAAGCCCTTCACACAGCCGCCGAACCGGCGGCATGATCAACCAACCAACCGTGTCCGGAGAACCGGGTCAGGCTCCCCTGTGGTTCAGCCGCAGTTGGATCGCGCCGGTCGTCCTCGTCGCAACCGCTGCGTATAGACATCGCACACACGCTCCGGCTACCTCGTAGCGTGGAGCGCTCCTGCGATCCGAGCGCGGGGCGTGTGCGTCCTTTCGGCTCCCCTCTGTGTCAAGCGGGTGGTCTGAGTTGCCTCTTCCGGGTCGGCGTGGTCGGGCGTAGCGTCGGTGTTGCGGATCCGGGAGTGGCTGATCCGAAGTGTCGATGTGGCGGGTGCGAGTCGACCGCGCTGGATTCTTGTGACGCCCCGCGGTGCCCTCCCGGACCCGCACCTTCAGCGGCTTGGGCATCAGCGACGAGCTGGCGGTAGATGGCGTCGGAGATCCGGCGCTTGAGACAGCGCAGCGCTTCGAGCTTGGTCTTGCCGTCGGCCAGCTTTCGTCGGTAGTAGTCGCGGCCGGGGGTCTCGAGGCGGATCTGGCTGATCGCGGCGATGTGGATCATGTGGTTCATCCGTCGGTTGCCCGCCCGGGACAGACGGTGGCGGATCTGCTCGCCGGAGGACGCGTCCAAAGGGGCGGTGCCGGTCCAGGACGCGAACCGGTTTCGATCAGCGAACCGGGTGACGTCGCCGACGTCGGCCAGAGTCCGTGCGGCGACGACGGGTCCGACGCCGTGCAGGTCCATCAGTCGTGACCCGCGCGCAGCGACCAGGGCCTTCAGCTCGGCGGTGGACTTCTTCATCTTCACCTCGATCGCGACGAGCTCGGCCAGTTCCTCCGCGGCGATGCGCCGACGGGTCTTGCCGGCGATGTCGCGAGGCCGGACCGTGGCAAGCAGCGCCTTGGCCTGGGCGGTGGTGATGTCGCGTTTGGCCTGGCCAGGCAGCAGTTCGGACAGCAGTCGCTGGAGCCGGTTGACAGTCTGGACCCGCGAGCGGGTCAGCTCCTCGCGTCGGTCGGCGAGCATCCGAAGCGCCTCGAGCTCACCGTCCACGCGGAGTACCCGCAGGGTCTTGGTGCGGACCGCGACAGCCGCGATCGAGTGAGCGTCGCGGGCGTCGGTCTTGCGGTTGTGGCCGGTGTCGAAGAGCCGCACCCGCGCCGACAGCTTCGCTGGCACATCGACGACTCGTTCGCCGGCCTCGAGCAGTCGCTGCGCCAATGGCCGGCCGGCGCCGTTGCTGCCCTCGACCGCCCACATGCGGTCTGGCCACGCTGCGACGTACCTCCGCATCGCGGTGTAGCCGGCCTGGTCGGTGGTGAACCGACCGGAGCCGAGCAGCTTCTCGTGGTGATCAACGACCTCGATGGTCGCCGACAACTTGTGGGGATCGACCCCGATGATCACGCCCGTCATGACGCCTTCCTCGCTCTCGATTGCCGATGGGAACGGCGAGGTGGGCAGTGCTACTACGAGCAGGGCAGTCCCCTCTTGAGCCACGCCTCGTCACGGTGCCCGGCGGGCCGCAGACCGAAAGAGAGCCACACCCGACCTACAAGGGTGGGCAGCCGCATGGAGAGCCACCCGCCGAGCACCTGGACCGAGTCTGGCCAGACATCGGTCCTACGGGAATCGTCTAGTAGCCGCGTATGCCCCCAATGTCCGCGTCAGTGCAGCGTGGGTTCGGTCTTCTTGCGGACCTCGTCCTCGGTGACGCCGGTGGCGAGCTCGACCAAGTGCAGCCCGTCGGGCTCGATGTCGATGACGCACAGGTCGGTGATGATCCGCTGGACCACCCCACGCCCGGTGTGGGGCAGCGAGCACTCGTCCACGATCTTGTAGGACCCGTCGCGCGCGACGTGCTCCATCAGCACGATCACCCGCTTCGCCCCGTGCACGAGGTCCATCGCGCCGCCCATGCCCTTGACCATCTTCCCGGGGATCATCCAGTTCGCGATGTCACCGCTCTTCGAGACCTGCATCGCCCCCAGGATCGCGGCGTCGATCTTGCCGCCGCGGATCATCCCGAACGACGTCGCGGAGTCGAAGAACGATGCCCCGCGCCGCAACGTGACGGTCTCCTTGCCGGCGTTGATCAGGTCCGGGTCCTCCTCACCCTCGAGCGGGTAGGCACCCACCCCGAGGATCCCGTTCTCCGAGTGCAGCACCAGCTCCACGTCGTCGGCTACGTAGTTCGGCACCAGCGTCGGCAGCCCGATCCCCAGGTTCACGTACGACCCGTCGACCAGCTCCGAGGCGGCCCGCGCCGCCATCTCCTCACGCGACCACGCCATCTCAGGCCTCCGTCCGCGGTCGCACGGTGCGCTTCTCGATCCGCTTGTCCGCTGCCTGCTCCGGGCTCAGCGCCACCACCCGCTGCACGAACACCCCCGGCGTGTGCACGTGGTTGGGATCGATCTCTCCGGGCTCGACCAGGTGCTCGACCTCCGCGATCGTGATCCGCCCGCACATCGCCGCCAACGGGTTGAAGTTCCGCGCCGAGTCCCGGAAGACGAGGTTGCCGTGCCGGTCACCCTTCCAGGCCCGCACCAGACCGAAGTCCGCCGCGATTGCGTGCTCCAACACGAACTCCTTCGGCCCCTGGTCGGTCTCGAAGACCTGCGTCTGCTTCGGCGGGCTCGACACCACCACGTTGCCCTCCGCGTCATAGCGCCATGGCAAACCCCCATCAGCCACCTGCGTGCCCGCACCGGTCACGGTGAAGAACGCCGCGATCCCCGACCCGCCCGCACGCATCCGCTCGGCCAACGTCCCTTGCGGAGTTAGCTCCACCTCCAGCTCACCCGACAGGTACTGCCGCGCGAACTCCTTGTTCTCCCCCACATAGGAGGCGATCATCCGCCGCAGGCGGCCCGCTGCCAGCAGCCGGCCGAGCCCCCAGTCGTCCACGCCCGCGTTGTTGCCGACGGCCTCCAGGTCCGAGACCCCCGCGTCCAGCAGCGCGTCCATCAACACCGACGGGATCCCGCACAGGCCGAAGCCACCCACGGCGACGGTCGACCCGGACGCGATGTCGGCCACCGCGGCCGCGGCCGAGGCCACGACCTTGTCCAGCCCGGCGGTCACCCGAGCGCCGCCAGCCTGGCGAGCACCAGCTCGGGCTCCGCGTCCCCGGGGATCTCGGCCAGCAGGAGCTTCGCGACGGGCGGCTCGCCGTCGACCCAGAACGACGGCGGCACCACGGCGCCGCGCTCGTGGCCGTGCAGCTCCAGCGCGACGTCCGAGCGCAGCGCGAGGCCCCAGCGGTAGTGGTCGGCGGCGTTGATCACCGGCGAGTATGTCGCCAGGTCGTCCTCGACGAGGCTGTCCAGAATGGCGTCGTCGGCACGGCGGCCGTCGAGGACGAGCAGCGCCACCGGGCAGGTCTCGAACCGGCGCAGCCAGTCGGCGACGTACATCGCGGCGGACTCGCCGTGGTCGGGCTCGATGGCCGCCAGGTCGGGCTGTCCGGCTGCGGCCTGGGCGAGGGCCAGCCAGCGGAGCGGGGACGGGATCTGCAGGGCCAGAGGCAGCCGGCTGGCCGACCCGAGCACGTCGACGAGCCCGCGCACGGACTCGGCGAGCGCCTCGTCGGCGAGCAGGGTCCGCACGGCATGGCCGGTCCGGGACCGAGCGCCCATGGCCTCGACCAGCTCGGAGCGCTCGGCGAGCTGCTGTGCGTACGCCGCCCCAACGTCCACGAGGGTGAGGTCCGGGCGCAACAGCCCCTGCGCCTGCGCGAAGTAGCTCTGGCACCGGGTGGGGTCCGCCCACGGAACCGGGGCGCCGTGCAGGATCCGGGCGGATCCGTACGACGTGTGGTCGAGGATCAGCGGCACGGCTCGGCCGCTGGGCGGGCTGCTCAGCACCGCGTCGAACGTGGTGGACATGGTCGACTCCTGGAGGTCGGGCAGAGGGAGAGGAACGGGAACTGGGGGGTGGAGGCGGCCGGGGGCACCTCCACCCCTGGGCGGATCAGGCCAGACGGTGCACGGTCTCGCCGTGCTTGGCCTCCAGCCGGGCGACCTGGGCCTCGAGCTCGGCAATCTTCAGCTCCCGGCGGTCCGGGATCATGATGATCGGCAGCTCGCCGATCGGCGCCTTCACCCGGCGCGGACCGTCGATCTCGAAGATCGTGGCGGTCAGGTCGTCGGTGTCGTCGCCCCATGAGCCGTAGTACAGAAGGTCCGCCGGCGGCTCCTCGGTCACCCAGGAGTCGACGAACTCCTGGTAGGGCCGACCGCGCCCGAGGCGGTCCCGGCGGGCCTGGGTCCGCAGCTCGGCCGTCGCGTCCGCGTCGAGGCGCAGCGTCGCCTCGTCGTAGGCCACCGCGAAGATGTCGCGGGCGACCTTGGCGGTGATCCGGTTGAGCTCGATGTCCTTCAGGACCGCCTCGGGGTCGCGCTCGAGCGGGTCACCGTAGCCACCGCCGGCGCCCTGGGCGATCATGTAGAGCTCGCCGTCCTTGGCGACGTCGAACTGCAGGCCCATGTGGTGCGTGGCGTACTTCCCGCCGTCGAACGGCTGCTCGTTCATGACCTTCTCCATCGAGAGGTCGAACTTGCTCGGGTCCTCGCGGATGGCGTCGTAGACATTGACGCCCTTGACCGTGGCCAGCGGGTAGGTGCCGCAGCCGTAGCCACCGAACATGCCGTAGATCGAGGAGAACTTCGCCCCCGAGGTCACGGTCATGAAGCCCCAGTGCGGGGTGCCCTCGCTGGCGACGATCATCTCGTAGCCCATGCCGCCGGTGAACTTGCCGAAGCCCATGTTGTCGCGGACCAGGCGCTTGGAGACCAGCTGCATGAAGGGCACCTCCTCCTCCATGACCTCCTGCTCCGCGGTATCGGCCATCGCGCAGAAGAGCGGGGACACCGAGTCCTCGCCGTCCTTGAACGGCTTGGCCCCGCCCGGCATGCCGTTGAGATCGGCGCACAGGTTGCCGACGGTGTCGCCGTGCTGGGTGATGCCGCCCCACAGGAACGTGTTGATCTGGTTGAACCAGTTGGCCACCACGTTGGAGTACTTGTTCGGCGTGGAGAACTGCATCTTCCCGTAGAGCGACTGGAACGCCGAGAACCCTCGGAACGACGCCTGGAGCGACTGGCCCATCGGGGCGTCGTACGACGCATCGGCCCAGGTGCCCTCGTCGGAGATGATCTCGATGCAGCTCATCGCCGAGGTGCAGCGGGGCAGGTCGGGCCACCAGAACGCCAGGATCGCCTGCATGAACATCGATTTCACCGAGCACAGCGGGGAGTTGATCGCCCGGTTCAGGATCTCCGGGCCAGTGCCGCGCAGGTCCACAGTCATCTTGTCGCCCTCGATGTGGATCTTGCAGGCCAGCTTGATGAGGATGTTCTCCTTCAGCGTGCTGTCCATGAACTGGTTGAAGCTCACGGTGCCGTCGGGCAGCTCGCTGATCCGGCGTCGGACCTCGGCGTCGACGTCCTCGATCGTCACCCGCAGCGCGGCCACGAACGCCTCGACGCCGACCTCGTCAATCAGGGCGTCGACGCGCTCCATGATCCGGTTGACTGAGCCGATCTTGACCTTGAGGTCGGCGAGCTGGAGCTTGGGGTCGCGCACCGAGTGCTGCAGGAACGTGAGCAGGTCGCGGCGCAGGTGTCCCTTCTCGACGATCTTGAAAGGGCTCATCCGCAGCCCGTCGTCGAAAGCCGTCTCCGAGCCCGACGGCATGCCGCCCGGCTCGCAGGCGCCGTTCTCGCCCTCGTGGATGGTGGCGGCGACCCAGGCGATGATCTCGCCGTCCCGCATCACGGGCATGATCATCGACTGGTCGGTGTTGTGGACGTTGCCGAACCGGGCGTCGTTGTGGATGAAGCCGTCGCCCGGGTGGACGCCCACGGTGGGCTCGTCCTTCCAGTACTTCATGATGTAACGGATCGGGTGGTGCAGGATCGCGGAGAACGCGATCACCCCGTGGCAGGACAGATACGACACGTCACCGGCGGCGGTGTAGATCGCGGTGGTGAGGTCGCCCCACTTCGCCCCCGGGGCGGCGCCCTGCGCCTCGCACATCTCGTAGCCCTCGTCCAGCGCGCCCGCGACCCGCTTGCGGACCCGCTCGACCGTCGCCCGATCGACGCCCTTCGCGATGCAGGCGTCCTCGTAGACGGAGCGGCCGGCGATGCTGTGCGAGCGCATGATCTCCGGGTCGGGACCCAGGAAGAGCGTGGTCTCGTCCATGAACTGGTCGACCCACGTCTGCTCCTGCTCGGTGAGGGGCTGCGGGTCGTTCGTGATTGCGGTCATGTCTGTTCTCCTGTTGTCGGTCCGGTCAGTCCTGCAGGAACCACACGGCGCCCTGCTGGGTGGGCTCCAGGCGCCACCCGGGCTCGACGAGGAACGTGGTGTTCTCCGTCGTGACGATCGCCGGCCCGGGGATCACGTGCCCGTGGGTAAGCGCGCGCTGGTCGTAGATCGGCGTCGCGAGGGCTCCGTCGTGGTCGACGAAGTGGACCTCGCGGTGGGTGACGGGCTCCGGCACGGTGCGGGTCCCGCCGTGCTCCAGCGAGTCGAAGCGGACCACGTCGCCGTCCACGAACGACGCCACCCGGATGGTCCCGACGCGGATCCCGGCCTCGGGTGCGGCGCAGTTGGCACCGAACCGGTGGCTGTAGACGTCTCCGAAGGTCCGGATCACGTCGAGGACGTCGCCGACCCCGTTGATCCGGTTGAGCTCCAGGGACACCGCTTGGGTCAGCAGCTGGTTGCCGTAGCGCATGTCCAGCTCGAGGCGGAACTGCACGTCCTCGGCGTCGAAGCCCTGGCGGACCAGGTCCTCCAGGCCGCGCTTCTCGAGCTCCTCCACGATCGCGTTGAACTCGTCGTACTTGTCGTAGAGGCCGCGGGTGGTGGCGTTGTAGAGCACGACGTGGGCGCCGCGCTCGTGGAAGTGCAGCTGCTTCATGTTGCCGGCACCGCACGCGGAGAAGACCGACGAGAACGGCGGGGCCAGCACGCGCTTGATCCCGGCATGCTTCGCGATGCCGCAGGCGTGCAGGGGGCCGTTGCCGCCGTAGGCCAACATCGTGAAATCCTCGGGCAGGTAGCCTCGCACTCGGAGCTCCTTGCCGATGCCGATCGCCATCTGCTCGTCGACCCCGCGTTTGATCTGCTTGACAACCTCGAGCACGTCCAGGTCGAGCTCGTCGCAGAGGGTCTCCTCGATCGCGAACCTCGAACGCTTCGGGTTGAGTTTGATGTAGCCGTTGGCGTAGTTGTCGGGGTCGAGGTAGCCCAGCAGTAGGTCCGCGTCGGTGACCGTCGGGCGGAGGCCGCCGCGGTCGTAGCACGCGGGTCCGGGGTTGGAGCCGGCTGACTCGGGACCGATCTTGATGGCGTTGTGGATCCGGTCGTACGACGCGATCGAGCCGCCGCCCGCACCCAGGGTGTCGAGGTGCACCATCGGCACTGAGACCAGCCAGCGGTCGATGGTCGGCAGGAAGTCGTAGTGCTTGACGCCGCCCTCGGGCACTAGGCCGATGTCGAAGGAGGTTCCTCCCATGTCGGTGGAGATCACGTGGCCGAGACCGGTCTCTGACGAGAGGTGCTCGGCCGCGCCGACGCCGGCGATCGGGCCGGAGTGGATGGTCTGTAGGGCGTCGGTCGAGTTCATCTGCGCCATGCCGCCGGAGTTGTGGATCACCAGCATCGGCTTGGAGTAGCCGTACTCCCGCAGGTTGTTCGACAGCTGGCTCAGCGCGTGGAACATGATCTCGTGCAGGAAGGCGTCGACGATCGTCGACGTGGCCCGGACGTACTCGCCTTTGCGCCCGGAGACCTGGTGGCCGAGCAGCACCGGGATCGCGCCCAGCTCGTGGGCCGGGAACTCCTCGAGGATGATCTCCTGGATTTGGAGCTCGTGCTCGGGGTTCTCGGTGGCGTTGGTGAGCGAGACGACCACGGCCTCGGCGCCGGCGTCGACCAGCTCGCGGACGACGTTGCGCACGTCCCGCGGGTCGAGCCGGGCCACCACGGTCCCGGCCGAGTTGACCCGTTCGCGCACCGACCGGATCAGGTGCCGGGGCACCAGCGGCTCGGGACGCTCGGCGGCTGGCAGGTTCTGCTGCATGGAGTTGTCGAGGCCCTCGCCGTACCCTCGGCCTCGCGACAGCGGGATGGTGTCCTCGAAGCCGTGGGTGACGATCGCGCCCACCTTCGGCCCCTTGCGCTCGATGAGTGCGTTGGTGCCGAGCGTGGTGGCGTAGCGGACCGAGTCGACGGTCTCCAGGACCGTGCCCCGGTCCAGGCCGGCCCGCTTGCAGGCCAGGTCGAGGGCCTCGTTGAAGCCGAGGGCCAGGTTGTGGTGGGTGGTCAGGGCCTTGGCTTCGATGTACTGGTCGTCCCAGACGAAGAAGCAGTCGGTGAACGTGCCGCCGATGTCGACGGAGATGCGCTTCATGGTCGTGTGTCTCCTTCGCGTTCAGCGGATGTGGCCGGAGGCCCGGTGGTGGGCGGTGTGCTTCTCGGCGTCCTCGCCGGGGCCGTAGTTGAAGACCTCCTCGGGGTCGGTCCCTCGCTCGGACCACTGGCGGCGCAGCGCGGCGACGTCCCAGACCATGTCGACCGTGGGCGGGTGGCCCGGCGGGACGTACTCGGTTTCGAGCTGGGTCGCGCATCCCGGGCAGTAGAACTCGAGGATCCGGCAGTACGACGGGTCCGGGGAGAACGTGAACTCGTAGCGCGCGGGGTCGAGGATCGGCTGGTGGATCTCGCGGGGGTCGCGGTCGTAGACCAGGGTCCCCGGCTTGTAGTTGCCGTGGGCGTCGCCGAGGTCATGGGCGCAGACCCGGCACACCCAACGTTCGGTGTCGAGGTCGATGAGCAGGTACTCGGTCATGGGGACTCGCATGGCTTCTGCCTTTCTGGGTTCGACCGGTTCAGGGGGTGTCGGTGCCGGCGTGGGTGTCGGTGAGGATCAGGTCGCCGTTGGAGGTGACGTCGAGGCGCCAGCCGGCGGGGACGCGGGCGGTGAAGAACGGGCCCTCGACGATCGCCGGGCCGACGGCGCCGGCGCCCGGCTCTTGGTCGTCGAGCAGGTAGACGCTGACCGTGCCCACTTGGTCGGCCTCGGCCCGCACGGAGCGGGTGCCGTGCGCCACCGCTTCGCTCGCCGTGACCTCGGCGGCCTCGACGAGTGTGGGGTGTGGGAGCGACGCGGCGACGTCCAAGCGGAGCGAGACCTCGTGGTCGCCGACCTCGACCGGGTCGCCGCGCCGGTAGCTCCGCACGTCCACGAGGCGGCCGTCGCTGGTCTCCGCCGTGATCAGCCAGCTGGTGCTGCAGTCCGCGAGCTCATAGCCCTCCTGGAACATGTCGCGCTCTGCGCGAACCACCATGTCGTCGTACGTCGCGATCGCGGCCTGCGCGGTCGGCTCCGGCACCCCGACTTCGTAGGACTTGCCGATGTCGGAGAAGCTGATGCCGAAGGCGGAGAAGACCGCGGCCATCCGCGGGATCAGCACTCGGTGGGCCCCGGCGAGCCGGGCAGCGCCGCAGGCGCTCATCGGGCCGGCTCCGCCGAAGGCGGCCAGGGTGGTGTCGTCGCGGACCAGGTGGCGGATCACGCCGGCCATCGCCTCGAAGTACGCCGCCTCCATCCGGATCAGGGCTTCCTCGAGGCTGATCCGCAGGGGTGCGGCGACGGTCTCGCTGATCACGGTCCGGGCCCGGTCGGCGTCGAGCCGCAGCTCTCCGTCGAGGTAGGTGGCCGGGTCCAGGACGCCGAGGAGAAGGTTGACGTCGGTGATCGTGGCCTGCTGGCCGCCCAGCCCGAAGCAGGCCGGCCCGGGGGCCGCACCCACCGAGTGCGGCCCGACCGTGATCTGGCCGTCGGAGACGCCGATGACGGAGCTGCCGCCGACCCCGGCCGAGTGCACGTTGCTCATCGGGAAGGAGATCGGGACCCCCTTGACGTCGCCGCGGGCGTCGGTGGCGATCTCGCCGCCGACCACCGAGCCGACGTCGGTGGTGGTCCCGCCGACGTCCATCATCAGAACGTGGGCCAGCCCGTAGCTGTGGGCGAGGGCCCGGGTGCCCTCCAGGCCGCCGCGCGGGCCGGAGGAGTAGGTCTTGAGCGCGACCGCCTTCGACACCCGGGACGAGGCCCCGTCGTTGCGGTAGACCAGCAGCGGGTTGGCCACTTTGTGGCTGCGCAGGCGGTGCTGGGCTTGGTAGAGGAACCGCTCCATCACCGGGTGCAGGAACGAGTTCAGGATGCTGGACCAGGTGCGGCGGTCCCGCTCGCGGTCCCCGACCAGCTCCCAGCTGTAGAGCAGCGGCACCGAGCCGAGCAGGTGGCGCGGGAACTTGCGGAGCAGGATGTGCCGCAGCGTCTGCTCCGATTCCGGAGACTCCCCGACGACCACGATACGGGCGGCGCCGTCGGTGGTGAGCTGGTTGACCTGTTGCACCAGCTCGAAGGCAAGGGCCTCGGGGTCGAGCGAGAGGTCGATGGTCGCGACCCGGTCGCCGACGAGGTCGGTGAAGAGCGTCGCCGCCTCAGGGGTGGCCCGCAGCTCGTCGAGCACCGCCGGGTCCTCCAGGACCAGCCCGATCGCAGGTCCCTTGCGCTCCACGAGGGCGTTGGTGCCCTGCGTGGTCGAGTAGCGGATGTGCTGGGTCTGGTGGAGCAGCCGGACCAGGTTCTTCTCGCCGTACTGGGCGGCGGAGGCCTTCTCGATGCCGTCGAACAGGCACTGGGAGAGGTCATACGGCGTGGTCAGCGTCTTGGTGAACGAGAAGCCGTCGCCGTCCCAAACGCAGATGTCGGTGAGCGTGCCCCCGTTGTCGATGTTGATGAGGTGATTCATCCCTGTCCCCTGTCGCGCTTCGTGTGACGGGCCTCACTGCCCATGCCGCAACTCTGGCCGGTGTCCCAGGGCGCGGAGTGTCCGAGAATCCGGACAGTCGGCCGGCCATCGACCTGATTCAATGTGAGTGGGACCACACGGAGAGGAGCGGCGATGAACGACCCGGCCGATCGCCGCCTGCGCATCGCCGCAGCGCGCGCCGCGTTCCTCACCTCGGGCGAGTCGGCACCGCCGGGGGTACCCGAGGTGGTCGCCGCGTCGTGGCAGCGCAGCGCAAGTGCCGGGGTCGGAGAGCAGGCCCTGGCGATTACCCACTACGACGACCTGGACGTGACCTCACGGCTGGTCCGGTGCGCCCAGCCGGTGATCTCCCGGCTCAGCGAGGAGACCTCGGACCTGGCCCTCAGCATCGCGTTGACCGACAGCCGGGCCCGGGTCCTCAGCCGCACCGACACCTCGCGGACGATTGGCCTCCTGCTGGACAAGGTCTCGCTGTCGACCGGCTTCGGCTACGCCGAGGACTCCATCGGCACCAACGGGATCGGCACGGTGCTGGAGTCGGGGACCTCCGTGCACATCCAGGGACCCGAGCACTTCGTGGAGGCGCTCCAGCCGTTCGCCTGCGCGGGCGCCCCGATCCGCGACCCACTCACCGGGCGGGTCGAGGGGATCTTGGACATCAGTTGCCTGATCGAGCAGTCGAGCCCCCTGATGCATTCCCTCGTGCGCTCGGCCGCGCGCAGCATCCAGCAGGGCCTGCTGGTCGACCACAGCCAGTGCCAGCAGGCGCTCTTCGACACCTACCTCAGGGTCGACGCCCGCTCAAACGAGGCTGTCGTGGCCGTCGGCGACAGCATCGTCATGACGAACACCCGGGCCCAGCACCTCCTCGGCGGCGAGGACCAGTCGGTGCTCCAGGAGCACGCCCGGTTCCTGATGGCCCGCCACGTCGCCCCCACCGACGAGATCGCGCTCCCCTCGGGGCTGCGGGTCCGCATCCGGGGCACCCGGATCATGGTGGGCAGTGACATAGCCGGGCTCGTCGCGGTCGTGTCGGCGCTCGGCACCACCACCGAGACCGGGCTCGGCACCGACGCCGAGCCGCTGGCCGACTACGTGCTGCCGCCACCGCACGGACCCTTCGCCGGCGGCTCGGTGCCGCTGCCGCGGGCCGGCTCGCCCGCGCCGATCGCCGAGGGCCGGACGCCGGCGTGGCGCACGGCGGTTGCGGACATCGAGCGGGCGTTCACCGGCCTCGAGCCATTGTTGGTGATCGGCGAGACCGGCACCGGGAAGTTCACGCTGCTGACCGAGCTGTTCCACGTCGTGCACCGCGGAGGCCGCAGCATCAGCTTCGACGCCTCGGACATCTCCACCACGTCGTATGACGACGCCGAGGAGGCGCTCGCGGCGGCCACCGCGCCGACGCTCTACGTCATCCGCAACATCGACGAGCTGACCACCGACGGGGTGGACCGGCTGGCCCGCTTCATGCTGGCTGTCGTCGAGGCGGAGACCCGGGTGATGGTGGCGGCCACGCTGTCGGACCAGGGACTGGAGTCCGACCTGCCCTTCCGCGATCTGCTGTCCTACTTCCAGACGTCGGTCACGGTGCCGCCGGTGCGCCAGCGAAGCGCCGATATCGAGACCCTGGTGACCCGGCTGCTCACCGAGCTCGCCCCGCAACGTGACGTGCGGCTGACCCCCGAGGCGATGGCGCTGGTGTGCCGCTACTCCTGGCCACGCAACGTGCGCCAGATGCGTGACGCACTGGCCACCACGCTGCTCAAGAAGCCCGTCGGGACGATCGAGGCGACCGACCTACCCGGCTACTGCCACACCACGGCCCGACGTCAGCTGTCGCCGCTGGAGCAGGCGGACCGCGACGCCGTGATCGCCGCCCTCAAGGCGGCCGGGGGCAACCGGGTGCACGCGGCGAGGGCCCTCGGACTCGCCCGCTCCTCGCTCTACCGTCGGCTCAAGGAGTACGGCATCACCACCGTGTGAACAGGCGCCACAACCGTGGATCGACCACAGCGCCCGCGCCTCGTTCGCGCGGAGCGAGTGAGGTGGCGCCGCCCGGGGGCGGCGAGCACCCGGGCCTGAGCCAGTCGGCGTCGAGGATTGCCGCAAGGTCAGCGGCCTGACATGGAGCCACCTGTTGGCATCGGACCGACGGCGGGTCGGCGGCACGAGCCTGTGACAGTCGACCTGCGTCTATCTGTCGTGAAGCGGACTCGAGCCCTCGCCCCTGGGTACCTTCGCGATGTGAATTCCTCCATGACGAGCGACCCGATCCCCTCTCGCCTGGCCTCAGGGTCATAGTGGTTCCGCTCTGCGGACGGACGGCTGACGTTGTGGGAGCTGCCGAACCCTGCGCTCTGGGTATGGATGGTCGCGCTGTTGCTCGGGAGGCTCGACCTGTCGGCCACGCACGAGGCCGCCGTGGAAGGCATACGTCACGGCGCACTGCTTGTGTGGGCGGTTGACGACGTACGCGGCGCGAGCCCGTTTCGACGCGTCCTCGGCGCTGCGACGCTCCTATGCTTCGTCAAGCAGCTGTGGCCCCGCTTTCGAGTAGGCGGTAGAGGTCTCGGGCGACGTAGCGGGCAAGGCAGCGTTTGATCTCTCGGGGGGTCTTTCCCTCGGCGGTGCGGCGGGCGACGTAGTCGCGGGTGGCTTGCTGGTACTGGATTCGGCTCTGCGCCACGGTGTGCAGTGCGTTGTTGAGCTGGCGGTCGCCGTAGCGGTTGAGTCGGTACCGGGTGGTGACTTGGCCGCTGTTCGCCGGGATCGGTGCCACGCCGGCGAGCATTGCGAACGTTGCCTCGGAGTGGATCCGCCCGGGATGGGACCAGGCGCACAACACCGTCGCTGCGACGATCGGTCCGACGCCGAACTCCTCGAGGAGATCGGGACGCCAGATTCGGATGATGGCCACCATGGTCTTCTGCAGCTCGCGTGCCTCCTTCAGCATCGCGTGCGCACGACGAGCCAAGGTCCGCAGCGCCACCACAGTGGCGGTCGTCTCGGTGTCCCAGGAGGCATGCACCCGCAGGCTCGCGGCAGTGTTGAGCATCGCGGCAAGCTTCTGACCGCGGAACCGGGCTCGGATGGGTTCGGGTGCGGCAATCACCAGGCTGAAGACCTGCTGCTGGGCCTCGGTGGAGGCGTTGATCGCCGAGCGGCGAGCAGCCAAAAGCACCGACAGTGCTTGGCGTTCGCCCCCGCTGCGCGGAGTTCCCAACCGTGGCCGGGCCATCGCTTCCCGTGCAGCCCGGATCGCATCGAGGGGATCGGACTTCGCCCCGTTGCGACGGGCAGCCCGCTTGGGGCGGTCCAACTCGATGACGATCTCGGATGTCTCCAGGAGGTGGCGGCTCAGGCCGGCGCCGTGGCCGCCGGTCCCCTCGATCGCCCAGGCGCGCAACGTGGCGTGGTTGTTGGCGAACGCCACGAGCTCGGCATAGCCCTCCGGTGTCGCCTCGACGGTGATCTCGTCGAGGACGCCTCCGGTCGCGGTGTCGACCGCGGCCGCGGAGTGGGTGTGGACGTGGGTGTCGACGCCGATGACGACGTCGACCATCTCGCGTAGATCGGTCAGACTGTTCATGCGTTCTCTCCTTCGCTGGACGGGACGTGGTTCCGGTCCGGGACGGAGGTTCGGCAGGACTGTGATGAGACACATCCGGCGCCGCTAACGCCAGGTGGTCAAGCTCCTGATCAGGCCAGCTCCTCCAACCGGGCCGGGGCCGGCAACCACGAGCGGACTGGTCGCAGCAAGGCACAAAGCCAGTCTTTCCGGGGGTCACACCCGCGGTTACCAACCCACAGCCCAGCACCATCAGACCGCGTTGGCGATCCTCACAGTCTTACCGCCGCCTAACGACCGCAACCGCCCCCATCCTGACGTGGGCAGATGCCGATTCGAGGCGCCCAACAACCGCCGTGGCGTGATCGCTTCCGCTGCGATTCGCCACGGTGTAACCGAAAGTGCATGGGGTGCGAGGCAGGTGAACGGTCCGCTTGGTGGTGGTGAGCGGCGGCGGTGCTCGCTAGCGCGCTGGGTCCGAAGTCGGGCGCGGATATGTCCGATCGATCGGGGGCGACGTTGCTTCTGTCTTGTGAAGGCGTCGCGGTGATCTCGGCCGCGAACACGGATCAAGGAAGAGGTGGTCGCGGTGAGCACCGCGGCAAAGGCGCAGGCCGGTCGTGACCGCGCCTGGGAAATCCGGTTGAAGGCGGCGCTCGAGTGGCGGCGTCAGCTGGACCCGGACGAGCTGGCCCGCAACAGCGCATCGATGAGGCCACGGTCGACGTCGAGGTGGCGTGGGAGGCCCGGACCGAAGCCGAGCGCGCAAAGGAAGCCGCGGAACATGCGGCCGCGGCCGCGGTCGAGCGGCTACTCAGTGAGCGCCTATCGATCACCCACGTAGCGAAGCTGAGCGGTCTGGATCTGTCGACCGTGCGGCGACTCAGGCAGACCGTTGATCCGCGAGAGCAACCAAGCCGTGGGGAGACGGGTCCGCGATGAGCGCCCGGCAGCAGCCAACCAGTACGCCGCGGACGTTGCGCCTTTCGTCGAGTGCGATTCCCCGGCTGCCATGCACCCGCACATCCGGGGTCGTCGATGTGCCTAGACCACCTGCTCGTTTCGGATCTCCGGCCGCGGGTCGTGGGTCGACGATCGGGACGCGGACGGGGGACTTGGCTGATGGCAACTCCGTGCCGCCGTACCTGAACGCTCCACGCCGACCCGAAGTGGTCGGGCACGCTCACCCTCCCGGCCTCGTTCGCCGAGCCTCTTCACCCTCATGTCCACCCGGTGGGGTGCTTGCTGGGTACGGACTTCTGGATGGGATGGGGACCCAAGAGAAAGGGCCTCCATGACCGCGCTTCGGCCGCTTCTGATCGTGCCATCCGTTCTTCCGGCCGACTTCGGCCGTCTCAGCGACGAGGTCAAGGAACTCGTCGAGGCCGGAGTCGACCGTATCCAGTGGGATGTCATGGACGGCAACTTCGTCCCGAACCTCACCTTCGGGCCGGATGTCATCGCCGCCGCGCGTGCGGCCACGGATACTCCGTTCGAGGCGCACCTCATGATTGTCGAGCCGGACCGTTTCCTCGGTCAGTACGTCGACGCGGGCTGCGAGCTGATCATCGTCCACGCCGAGGCGTGCCCCCATCTCCATCGAACGCTCGCCCGCATCCGCGATCTCGGGGCACGGAGCGGGGTCGCACTCAACCCCCACACCCCGGCGCACGTCGTCGAGCACGTCCTCGAGGAGACCGACCTCGTGCTTGCGATGACGGTCAATCCCGGTTTCGGTGGCCAGGCCTACATCGCGTCGGTCGAACCAAAGATCGCCACCCTGCGTCGGATGATCGATGATTCCGGCCTGCCGATCGAACTGGAGGTCGATGGGGGTATCACCGATACAACTATCGCGGGGGCTGCAGCTGCCGGCGCCGACGTATTCATCTCTGGGTCATGGCTCTACGGACACCAAGCTGGCAAGGCAGCCGGCGTCGAGTTGCTTCGAGCGGTAGCGATCGAATCGGCAGGGCTGTCGTGATCCCTCGCCGGCAGGACAAAAGGCTCGAAGCAGTCATCTTCGACGTCGACGGGACGCTGGTCGACAGCGAGCGCGACGGGCACCGGGTCGCCTTCAACCTCGCATTCCAGGCGGCCGGACTCCTCGACCGATGGGACGTGCCGACATACGGCAAGCTCCTCGAGATCACGGGCGGTGAACGGCGGCTGACCTACTGGTTCGAGCGCCGCGGGAGGTCAATGGACGAGGCGCGGGAGCGTGCCGCCGAGCTCCACAAGAAGAAGACCGAGATCATGCGCGGCCTCGTGATCCAGGGCAGGATCCCGCCACGACCGGGGGCCCGACGACTGGTGGCCGACGTCAGGGCCAGCGGGGCTCAGGTCCATGTCGCGACCACCGGCACTCGTGCCTGGGTCGAACCGCTCCTTCACCAGGTTTTCGGGCGCACCTTTCAGGTCGTTGTGACCGGGACCGAGGTTCGAGAGCTGAAGCCGAACCCGGCCGTCTATCGAGCCGTGATCGAGCACGCTGCGTGCGACCCTGCCCGGACCGTTGCGGTCGAGGATTCGCTGAACGGACTTCGGGCTGCCACCGGCGCCGGACTGAGGTGTGTGGTTGCCAGCAACGTCTACACCCGCGAGCAGGATTTCGCCGGCGCCGCTCTCACCGCAGATGGCCTTGACGACCCGGCTCTCGTCGCCTGGTTCTCGCGGCGGCTTCCCTTTGCTGAGTCGGGACCACGCCGTGCGGTCGCCAAGCGGGCTTAGCGCACGGTCCGGCGCTCGATCAGGCGCCGCAGCATCGGGGTGAAGATCGGCCGCATCGCGAGACCCGCCTTCACGCGAGGCCCAGCGCAACGACGTTCTGCGAGGGCTGTCATGCGCGGCGGCAAGGCGGAGGCTCAAGTCGGCCGCGCATACAGCCAGCCGCGCCCGCGATCTGTCGGCTGGGGCGCTGCACGATCGGGTGCCGGGGCGGCTGGGCCGGCCGCGAGCCGATCTCTGGCCATGGCGGAAGCGCGCTCCCTGGCGTCTGCAGCAGCACGCTCCCTAGCCTCTGCAGCGGCACGCGCGTGAACGGCGTCCGCGGCGGCACGCTCGCGAACCGCCTCTAGGGCGGCGCGCTCCCGAGCCTCTGCGGTGGCGCGCTCCCGAGCCTCTACGGTGGCGCGCTCCCGAGCTGCATCTGCAGCGGCGCGTTCCTGAG
>NZ_JACEHF010000073.1 GCF_014180685.1 Nocardioides pelophilus
AGCGCCCCGTTCTGGGCGCCCGAGCCGTCCGGCTCGTTCCTCGAGGCGACCCGCCGCGAACCCGGTCGGCTGCGGATCGCGCGCTTCGTGCAGCCGGTGATCGCCGACGTCGAGGTGAGCGCCGAGAGCCGCCGCGCCTACGACGACGCCTCGCGCCTGCTGGCCGACCTCGGGCACGCCATCGAGGACGTGCCGGTGCCGCTCCCGCACGAGGCGGTGCCGACGTTCGAGATCTGCTGGTCGGTGCTCACGGCCTTGTCGGTGACTCCGCTCGCGCCGGAGCAGCGGGCGCTCCTGCGCCCGCTCACCCGGTGGCTGGGAGAGAAGGGCGCGGCGGTGAGCGGCCCGGAGTTCGGGTTGGCGATCGGCCGGCTGCGGCAGTTCGCGGCGTCGGCGCTGATCGCGCTCGCGCCGTACGACGCCGTGCTGACGCCCACCCTCGCGACCCCGCCGCTGCCGGTCGGTGCGATCCGTGACGACGCCGACCCGGCCGGCGACTTCGAGGCGCAGAAGCGGTTCACGCCCTGGACGTCGGCCTGGAACGTCACCGGCATGCCTGCGGTCTCGCTGCCCCTGCACTGGACCGTGGACGGGCTGCCGGTCGGGGTCATGCTCGCGGCGCGGCCCGCCGAGGAGGAGCTCCTGCTCTCTCTCGCCGCCCAGGTCGAGGCTGCCGCGCCGTGGGCCGACCGCCGACCGCCGATGTGGTGACCGCTCGCGGGGTTGCGCGTTCCCTCGCTCGTGACTTCGTGATGTCATGGCCAGCGTGAGTGACCCGCTCCCGGTCCGGATCGTCGTCGCCGACGGCGATCCCTCGGCGCGCATCGACGTCGCGACCGCTCTCGAGGCGAACGGGTGCGTCGTGTGCGGCGAGGCCGGTACGGCGGCCGAAGTGGTCACGGTCGCGGTCCAGCACCGCCCCGACGTCGTGCTGATCGACATCGACCTGCCGGGCCACGGGATCTCGGCCGCCCGCGAGCTCGCACGCCGGCTGCCGAGCACCGCCCTGGTGATGTTCGCCGAGACTGCGGACGACGACGACCTCTTCGACTCGCTCCGCGCGGGCGCGGCCGGCTACCTCCTCAAGGACACCGACCCGGACCGCATCGGCCACGCACTGCGCGGGGTCCTCAACGGGGAGGCGGCGATCCCGCGGCACCTGGTCCGCCGGCTGACCGAGGAGTTCCGGTCCCCGGCGCTCCCCAGGTTCGTCCAGACCAGCCCGGCGGCGGCGAAGCTCACCGCACGTGAGTGGCAGGTGATGGAGCTGCTCGGCGCGGGCCTGACCACCGATCAGGTCGCCCGGCGGCTCTTCCTGTCCCGGTCGACGGTCCGCGTGCACGTCTCGTCGGCGCTGAAGAAGCTGCGCGTCACCGACCGTGAGAGCGCCTTCGACATCCTGCGGGGCGAGTAGCCGCACGTCAGCGTCGGGGATCGAGATCCCCGGGATCGTGGTGCTCGCCCCCCACCAGGCGAGCACCACGTGGAGTGTGTTGCGTCTCCGGGGACACCAACCACGCTAGGCAGCCACCTCCGCCACGGGAAGAGCCGCGGTCGCACTACCCGTTCAAACGCCTAAGCGCGGGCCAGGGTCACGCGAACCAGGTCGGCGCGGAGGCGAGGAACTGCGGGCGGCCGAGCGCGCCGGCCCCGGCCGGGAGCACGGCGAGCACGGGCAGGTCGGTCACCCGCGGCAGGTCGTGCTGGTTGCAGGTCTCGGCGAGGCCGGGCTCGGACGGCCAGGAGCCGATGATCAGCCCGGTCGGCTCCAGTCCGCGGGCGCGGAGCGCTCCGACGGTGAGCTCGGTGTGGTTGAGCGTGCCGAGACCGGCCGCGCACACGACGACCACCTCGAGCGCCACGTCGGGAGGGAGGGTGGTGCTCAGGGCGGCGGCGAGGTCGAGGAGGGTGCCGCCGTCGGCGTCGAGGCGCACCAGCAGACCGCCGGCACCCTCGACGAGCACGGTGTCGTGGTCGTCGGCGAGCGCCCGGATCCGGTCGACGTGCTCCGCCACCGGCGGGATCGAGACGCCCTGGCGGCGCGCTGCGGTGTCGGGCGCGAGCGGGTCGTCGAGGGCGGCGTACTCCTGCACGGCGCAGCCGGTCAGCCGGTGCACGACGCCGGCGTCGCGGTCGGGGTCGTCGGCGACCCCGGTCTGCACCGGCTTCACCACGACCACCCGGCCCGGCGAGGTCGCGGCCAGCGCCGCGGTGGCGATCGTCTTGCCGACGCCGGTGTTCGTGCCCGTCACCACCACGACCCGCCGACCCGGCTCCAACTTGGCGACGGCTCGACGCGTGGTGGAGGTGAGTTCGCGACGGGTCACTGGTGTTCCTTCGCGACGGCGACGAGGACCTCGACGGCGCGCTCCCAGTCCGGCTCGGGGATACCGGCACTCGCCGTGGCCCGCAGCCGGGAGACGCCGTCGGGCACCGAGGGCGGCCGGAAGCAGCCCACCCGGATGCCGCCGGCGAGCGCGGCGGCCTGCGCGGTCACCGCGGCCTGCGGCGACGGCATGGGGATCGAGAGGACGGCACCGTCCGGCGCCACGACGCCGAGCGCGTCGGCCAGGGTCCGGACCCGGTCGCGCACCAGGTCGGAGAGCTCCGGGCGGGCGCGCAGCACGCGCAGCGCGGCGAGGGCGGCCGCGGTCGGCGCCGGTGCGAGGGCGGTGTCGAAGATGAACGGCCGCGCGCGGTTGACGAGGTGCTCGCGCAGCGCGGGCGGGCCGAGCACCGCACCGCCCTGGCTGCCCAGGGACTTCGACAGGGTCGCGGTGACGACGACGTTGGGATGGCCGGCCAGCCCGGACCGGGCGACCAGGCCCGGTCCGTGGACACCGAGGCCGTGTGCCTCGTCGACCACGAGCAGTGCGTCGTACGACGCGCACAGCTCGGCCAGGTCCGCCAGCGGGGCCGCGTCGCCGAGGACCGAGTAGACGGACTCGGCGAGCACCAACGTGCGGTCGGGTTCGGGTCTCGTGACGGTCGCAGAGCGACCTCCTCGACCACCGGCGGAGTCGAGCGCCGCACGGACGGCGTCGACGTCGCTGTGGGGCACGACCGTGAGCCGGGCCCGCGACAGGCGTGCGGCGTCGACCAGGGAGGCGTGGATGTGCGCGTCGGAGATGACGTGGGCGTTCCGGTCGACGAGCGCCGTGACGACCGCGAGGTTCGCGGCGTAGCCGGAGGACAGCACCAGCGCCGACGGCTGGCCGAGGTAGTCGGCGAGCTCGTGCTCGAGCTCGGCGTGCAGGTCGAGGGTGCCGGTGACCAGGCGGGACGCGCCGGCCCCGCCGCCCCAGGTGAGCGCGGCGTCCGCCGCTGCCTGCCGCACGTCCGGGTCGAGGGAGAGGCCGAGGTAGTCGTTGCCGGCGAGGTCGAGGGTGCGGTCGTCCGGACCGCGCGGCCGCAGTCGCCGGGTCAGGCCGGCTTCCTCGCGGGCCGCGGCCTCGGCGGCGAGCCACTCGTGCCAGGTCATCCGGCGTCCACCGCCGCGGTGATGCCGCCGAGCAGGCGGTCGAGCTCCGGGTCGCTGATGACGTACGGCGGCATCGTGTAGATCAGGTCGCGGAACGGCCGGAGCCACACCCCGGCCGCGACGGCTGCGTCGGTCGCGGCGACGACGTCGACCGGGTGGTCGAGCTGCACGACGCCGACCGCGCCGACGGTCCGCACGTCGGCGACCCGGGGGTGGTCGCGCAGCGGCGCGAGCCCGGAGGTGAGCCGCTGGTTGAGGTGGCCGACCCTGCTCTGCCAGTCCTGGGCCAGCAGAAGGTCGATGCTGGCCAGCGCGACAGCGCAGGCGAGCGGGTTGCCCATGTAGGTGGGGCCGTGCATCAGCACGCCGCTCTCCGAGGCCGACAGCCCGCGGGCGATCTCGCCGCTGCAGAGGACCGCGGCCAGGGTCAGGTAGCCGCCGGTCAGCGCCTTGCCGAGGCACATCACGTCCGGGGTGACGCCGGCCGCGTCGGCGGCGAACAAGGCTCCGGTGCGTCCGAAGCCGGTCGCGATCTCGTCGAAGACGAGCACCAGGCCGTGCTCGTCGGCGACCTCGCGCAGCACCCGCAGGCACTCGGCGGGATAGACGTGCATGCCCCCAGCGCCCTGCAGCAGCGGCTCGACGATGATGCCGGCCAGCTCGTGCGCGTGGACCGCGGCGAGCCGGCGTACGTCGTCGGCCCAGGCCGCGACGTCCTCGACCCGCGCGGGTGGCTGGTCGGCGAAGACGTGCTGGGGGAGCACCCCGGCGAACATCGAGTGCATCCCGCCGACCGGGTCGCACACGCTCATGCAGCCGAACGTGTCGCCGTGGTAGCCGCCGCGGACGGTCAGCAGGCGCGTCCGCTCAGGCCTCCCTACGCCGCGCTGGTGCTGCAGCACCATCTTGATCGCGACCTCGACCGAGACCGAGCCGCTGTCGGCGAGGAAAACGTGGTCGAGGCCGGCCGGGGTGATCTCGACCAGCCGCTCGGCCAGCCGGACCGCCGGCGCGTGGGTGGGGCCGCCGAACATCACGTGCGCGAACTCCCCGGCCTGCGCGGCCAGCGCCGCGTCGAGCGCCGGGTGCCGGTAGCCGTGGATCGCGGCCCACCACGACGACATCCCGTCGACGACCCGGCCGCCGTCGGCGGGCTCGAGCTCGCAGCCCGCGGCGCCGGTCACTATCCGCACCGGCGTCGGGTCGGTCATCGACGTGTAGGGATGCCAGAGGTGCTCGCGGTCGTACGCGAGCAGGTCGTCGGCGAGGGTCACGCTCACGCGTTCGCGGGGACCTCGGTGCCCGCGCCCCGGTGGCGGATGGCGGGGTCGTGGGCCTCGTCGGTCTCGAACGCGTCCTCGGCGCCGAGGATCACGAAGCCGTTGTCGCGGATCATCTCGATGTCGGCCTTGGCGTCCTGGCCCTCGGACGTGAGGTAGTCGCCGAGGAAGATCGAGTTGGCGACCTGCAGCGCCAGCGCCTGCAGCGAACGCAGGTGCAGCTCGCGCCCGCCGGCGATCCGGACCTCCTTGTCGGGGCACACGAAGCGTGCCATGGTCAGGATCTTCAGGCAGCGGCTGGGGGAGAGCTCCCAGGTGTTCTCGAACGGGGTGCCGTCGAACGGCATCAGGAAGTTCACCGGGATTGAGTCGGCGTCGAGCGCCTTGAGGGCGAACAGCGCCTCGACCAGCTGCTCGTCGGACTCGCCGAGGCCCGCGATCAGGCCGGAGCACGGCGACAGACCGGCCGTCTTGGCCTTGCCGATGGTGTCGACGCGGTCGTCGTACGTGTGGGTCTGGACGATGTTGTCGTGGTTGGACTCGGCGGTGTTGATGTTGTGGTTGTAGGCGTCGACGCCGGCAGCCTTGAGCCGCTCGGCCTGGCCGTCCTTCAGCAGGCCGAGGCACGCGCAGACCTCGACGTCGGGGTACTCGTCCTTGAGCGCCTCGGTCATCTCGGTGACCTTGTCGATGTCGCGGTCCGAGGGGCCGCGGCCCGAGGAGACCATGCAGACCCGGGTCGCGCCGCCCGCCAGGCCGGCACCGGCCTGCTTGAGGGTCTCGTCCTTCGACAGCCAGGAGTACTTCAGGATCGGGGCCTGGGAGCCGAGCGCCTGGCTGCAGTAGTTGCAGTTCTCGGGGCACAGGCCCGACTTGAGGTTGACCAGGTAGTTGACCTTGACGGTGTTGCCGAAGTGCGCGCGGCGCAGGCGGCTGGCCGCGGCGACGACGGACAGGAGCTCCGCGTCGTCGGCCCGGAGCACGGCGAGCGCTTCGGCCTCGGTGGCTCCCGAGTCAGGGCCGCCCTCGAGGATGCGGGTGGCGATCTGGTCGAACTGCGCGTTCATGGCGCTCCTAGACACGGTAGGTTGAACACAGAAGTTGAACACTGTTCAGGTGGTCACGATAGTCGGTCGCGCAGGGGGTGTCACATGGGCTACCACCGTTCGGATGTCGTCGAGCGGGCGATCGGCGTCCTCGACGAGACCGGCCTGGAGGCGCTCTCGATGCGCCGGCTCGCAGCCGACCTCGGGGTGCAGGCGGGCGCGCTCTACCACCACTTCGACAACAAGGCCGCGCTCCTGGCAGCAGTGGCCGACGAGATCCTGCGCCGCGGGCGACGTCCGGCCGAGGTCGTGGCGTGGGACGCCGAGCTGCAGCTGCTCTGCGTCGGGCTCCGCGAAGCCATGCAGCGGCACCGGGACGGCGCTGCCCTGATCGCCCAGGTGCACCGGGCCGATGCGGAAGCGCTCGAACGTCCGCTGCGGTCGGCGCTCGAGCGCGGCGGGGCGGATGACCGGCTCGCGCGCATCGGTGCGCGCAGCCTCGTCCGCTTCGTGCTGACCCACGAGAGTGACGAGCCCGCCGACTTCGCACTCGGTCTGGGCCTGGTGCTCGACGGCCTACGCCACCGGCTCAACCTGTGATCGCGAACCCGATGGTTCCGGGTCGGGTGTCGCGGTCGACCTGGGCGGCAGTGCATCGCCAGCAGTTCTGCTGGACGACGACGCGGGTCCCGTCGACGTCGAGGACCCACCAGCGGCCGATGTAGGGCGGCGGTGCGTTGACGGCGGTGCCGGTGTTCGCGGGCAGCTGGACCTGGCCGTCCTCGCAGGGGGAGGCGTCGAAGCCGGCCGGGATCCGCGCCTCGAGGTAGGTCCCTGCGGCGTCGCCGAGCTCGACGGGTTCGGGGCGGCTCACCTCGTAGACCGGGAGGTCGCGCAGCTCGCGCACCAGGTCATCGACGGTCGGGCCGGTGGGCTCGATGGTCTGGTCGGTGCACGGGTCGCGCGGTACGCCGTACTCCTCGCCGGCGACCTCGGTCTTGATGATGATCCGCTCCTTGGCGAGATAGAGGCCGTCCTCGTGGGCGGACGTGCCCTCAGGTACGTCGATGTCGAAGGCGAGGCTGTCGCTGAGCGGGACCCGGTAGCGGCCCTCGGAGAGCGTGGCATGGTCCTCGCCCGGCTCGGGCTCCGGCAGCGGAAGGACCCCCTCGGGGAGCGTGTCGTCGGCCGGCCCGTCCGTCTCCGTCGACTCTGTCGCCGGCGCAACGGGTTGAATCTCGGCGGTGTCGTCGTCTGGCAGCCCGACCGCGATGCCGAGGCCGACAAGCAGGGCGACGGCGGCGGTCGCGGTGATGGCGCGTGCCCTGCGGTCGCGCCGGCCGGCCGTGCCCACGAGGGACTCGAACGGCGGTGGAGCGACGTCGTGGCCGACCTCGCGCAGCTGATCCCAGTCAGTCATGGCGGGACCCCTCCCTCTCGCTGAGCAGCTCGTTGAGGCGGGCCCGCCCTCGCCCGAGCCTCGACTTGACGGTGCCCTCGGGGAGGTCGAGGTCGGTGGCGATCTCGGCGACCGAGAGGTCGGCGAGGTGGTGCAGGACGACCACCTCGCGCTGTGCCGGGTCGAGCTGACCGAGGGCCGCGACCAGCGCCACGTGCTCGGGGCCGGGGGCGGCCGCGGGCTCGGGTCGGCATTCGGCCGCCTGGTGGCGTCGTACGACGGCGGCGTGGCGCCAGGCCCGGTGCAGCCGGCGGAGCGCGACGGTGCGGATCCAGGCCTCCGGGTTCTGCACGGACTGCAGCGTCCGGCGCTTCCGGATGGCGGTGATGAACGCCTCCTGCACGGCGTCCTCCGCGTCGGCGAGGTCGCCGCAGATCGCGTACATCTGGACGACGAGCCGGCGGTACGACGCGGCGTACAGCGCGTCGAGATCCTCCGTCTTCACCTTGCCGCCCATCAGCACCTCCGCCATTCCGTCAACCGTCCCGCATCAGGAGGTCGGTGTGAAGGTGATGCTCTGGGGTCGGGTGTCGCGGTCGACCTGGGCGGCAGTGCATCCCCAGCAGTTCTGCTGGACGACGACGCGGGTCCCGTCGACGTCGAGGACCCACCAGCGGCCGATGTAGGGCGGCGGTGCGTTGACGGCGGTGCCGGTGTTCGCGGGCAGCTGGACCTGGCCGTCCTCGCAGGGGGAGGCGTCGAAGCCGGCCGGGATCCGCGCCTCGAGGTAGGTCCCTGCGGCGTCGCCGAGCTCGACGGGTTCGGGGCGGCTCACCTCGTAGACCGGGAGGTCGCGCAGCTCGCGCACCAGGTCGTCGACGGTCGGGCCGGTGGGCTCGATGGTCTGGTCGGTGCACGGGTCGCGCGGTACGCCGTACTCCTCGCCGGCGACCTCGGTCTTGATGATGGTCGCCTCGGCGGCGAGATAGAGGCCGTCCTCGTGGGCGGACGTGCCCTCAGGTACGTCGATGTCGAAGGCGAGGCTGTCGCTGAGCGGGACCCGGTAACGGCCCTCGGAGAGCGTGGCATGGTCCTCGCCCGGCTCGGGCTCCGGCAGCGGAAGGACCCCGTCGGGGAGGGACTCCTCGGTCGGGCTCTCCTCGGCGGGCGTCTCGTCGGCGGGCGTCTCGTCGGCGGGCGTCTCGTCGGTCGGGCTCGCGCTGGAGGATGACGGACGCTCGTCCGCCTTGTTGTCAGTGTCGGCGCTGCTGTCGGAGCAGGCGCCCAGGAGGGCAGTCACCGCAGCGAGGGCGACCGACGTCCGCAGGGTGTGGTTTCGTCGCATGCACCAACGAGCCCTGAGCCCGGCGTCCGGTTCCCGACGAGGGAAAACCGTTCGGCGCGCGGTTCTTCGGCGGCGTTAAGGTCCACGAAACACAGGGGAGGCACAGTGGAAGACATGTCGATGAAGCCGGTGACGGTCGTGCTCTTCGGCGCCACGGGTGACCTGGCGCGGCGCAAGCTCCTGCCGGGGCTGCTCCACCTGTTCGAGACCGAGCTGATCCCCGACCTGCAGATCATCGGCACCTCGCTGGAGGAGCACACTGCGGAGTCCTTCGTCAGCTTCGTGCACGACGCGGTCACGGAGTTCTCCGACAGCGACGCGGACATGGCGGCCTGGCCCGAGTTCGCCCAGCGGCTGCACTGGGCGCCCGGAGCGGAAGGCCCGGCCGGCCTGCGGGCGGCGGTGGAGAAGGCCGAGGCGGCATCGGAGGGCGAGCGGACCCGGCTGCACTACCTGAGCGTGCCGCCGAAGGCGGCGCTCGCGGTGGTGAGGACGCTGGAAGAGGCGGATCTGGCCAGGGGCAGCCGGATCATCATGGAGAAGCCGTTCGGCGTCGACCTGCGCAGCGCCCAGGAGCTCAACAGCCAGCTGCACCGGGTCTTCGACGAGTCGCAGATCTACCGGATCGACCACTTCCTCGGGAAGGAAGCGGCCCTGAACATCCTCGCGTTCCGGTTCGGCAACGGTCTGTTCGAGCCGATCTGGCACCGCAACAACATCGACCACATCCAGATCGACGTGCCCGAGGAGCTGGGTCTCGAGCAGCGGGCGAGCTTCTACGAAGCCACCGGGGCCTACAAGGACATGGTGGTCACGCACCTCTTCCAGGTGCTGGCGTTCATCGCCCTCGAGCCGCCGACGTCACTGTCGCCCGATGCGATCAACGAGGAGAAGAACAAGGTCTTCCGGTCGATCCTGCCGATCGACCCGGCCAACGTGGTCCGCGGCCAGTACCAGGGCTACCGCGACATCGAGGGCGTCGCGCACGACTCGGAGACCGAGACCTTCATCGCGCTCAAGTGCTTCATCGACAACTGGCGCTGGGCCGGCGTGCCGTTCTACCTGCGCACCGGCAAGCGGATGGCCGAGGGGGCGCGGATCATCTCGATCGCGTTCAAGGAGCCGCCGCGGTCGATGTTCCCGCTGCACTCCGGTGTCGGCGACCACGGTCCCGACCACCTGACCTTCGACCTCGCCGACAAGGCGAAGATGTCGCTGTCGTTCTACGGCAAGCGCCCCGGTCCGGGCATGCGGCTCGACAAGCTGTCCATGCAGTTCGCGATGCAGGACACGACCTGGGCCGGCTCGGTGCTCGAGGCGTACGAGCGGCTGATCTACGACGCCGCTCGCGGCGACCAGACCCTCTTCACCTCTGCGGAGGGCATCGAGCGGTTGTGGGAGGTCTCGGCTCCGCTGCTCGACAGCCCGCCCATCGTCCGGCCCTACCGCCAGGGCAGCTGGGGGCCCAACCAGATCCACCAGCTGGTGGCGCCGTACGCCTGGCGACTGCCGTTCGAGCGCGTCTGGCGCGACCCGAACGCGCTCGGCAGCTAGGTCTCGTTGGTCGAGGAGGTCGCTCTGGCGACCGTCACGAGACCTGTTCAGCCGGCAGCGACGGGCTCTTTCGCCGTCTCGAACACGTAGTCGTCGAGGGGGAACCGGGCCGCCTCGCGGTGCGCACTGATCGTCGAGGTCGGCCGGAGCAACACCGCCTCGCCGTGCTGGTTGAAGTAGTAGCTGCGGGCGGTCGCGCAGCTGCCGGCGTTGAAGACCGAGTTGCCGAGCAGGTCGGTCATCCGGTCGAGGAAGGCGTTGTTGGCCTCTTCGCGCACCTCGAACACCTCGGCGCCCTCCTTGCGCATCGCCGTGAACAGCCGTTCCATGTGCGCCATCTGGGTCTCGATGGTCGTGAAGTACGACAACCCGGAGTAGGAGTAGGGGCTGTTGAGTGACAAGAAGTTGGGGAACCTCGGCACCGTGATGCCCTCGTAGGCGCAGAACCGGTTGTCCCGCCACCACCTGCCGAGGTCACGGCCCATGCGTCCGATCACCTGGATCGCCGGGAAGTTCTCGTCCCAGAGGTTGAAGCCGGTGGCGAGGACCAGGACGTCGAGGTCCGCGCGCCGACCGTCGGCGGTGACGATCCCGCGCTCGTCGATGTGGTCGATCGTCGTGGTCTCGAGGTCGACGTGCGGCTTGGTGAACGTCGGGTAGTAGTCGTTGGAGAACGTCGGCCGCTTGCAGCCGAAGTCGTAGTCGGGGGTGAGCTTGGCGCGCAGCTCGGGATCCTTGACCTGGCGCTTGAGGTGCCGCTCGCACGCCGCCTTGCCGATCGCGTTGGCCCACGGCAGGTTCCGGTAGTGCAGCACCCCGGCGACCATCATCACCTCGAGGATCGAGGTGCCGGCCAGCCGAGCCGCCTTCTGGGTGAGCGGGACCTTGGCAAACGCCGTCCGCACCGGCCCGGGCACCCTGCCGTCCAGCTTGGGACTCACGTAGATGGGCGTTCGCTGGTAGACGGTCAGGTGCGCGGCGACCTTGGCCAGCTCGGGGATCAGCTGGACCGCAGTGGCTCCCGTGCCGATGATGCCGATCCGCTTGCCCTCGAGCTCGACGCCGTCGTCCCAGCGGGTGGTGTGGACGACCTCCCCGGCGAAGTCGTCGACGCCCGGGATGTCGGGCATCCGCGGCTGCGAGAGGAAACCGGTCGCGGTCAGCAGGTAGCGGCCACGCTCCTGGGCGCCGTCCTCAAGGGTGACCTCCCAGCACGACGCTCCCTCGTCCCACCGGGCGCGGGTGACGGCGATTCCGAACCGCATTTGCCGTCTGAGGTCGTACTTGTCGGCGACGCGGGTGGCGTAGGCCTTCAGCTCCGGCCCCGGGGCGAACAGGCGTGACCAGTGCGGGTTGGGCTCGAACGAGTAGGAGTACGTCGACGACGGGATGTCGACGGCCAGCCCGGGATAGCGGTTGACGTGCCAGGTGCCGCCGAGGTCGTCCTCACGCTCGAGGATCAGCAGGTCGTCGTACCCCATCCGGCGCAGCTGGATGGCTGCACCCATGCCGCCGAAGCCGGCGCCGATGATCACCGCGTCGTGGACGTGAGTCATGCCATCGAGCGTAGGGCGTGTCTCGTCGGTCCGAATCCGACCACGGTTGCAGGATCCGGGTGATCCGACCCGTGCTCAGTCGGACAGGTCCTCGACCTCGAGCAGTCGCTCGCACTCCGCGATCAGCCGCTGCCGCAGCGGCGCACCGCGCTCGGCGAACGCGCGCTGGGCGGCGACGTACTCCGCCTTGCCGTCGACCGTCTCGATCCGGACGGGGTCGAAGCCGAGGTCGGCCAGGTCGTACGGCGCCGCGCGCATGTCCATGACCCGGATGTCCCACGCCAGCTCGAAGCAGTCGGCGACCAGGTCGGAGGAGACCATCGGGGACAGACGGAACGCGTGCTTGTAGAGATCCATGCCCGCGTGCAGGCAGGCAGGCTGCTCGTACGACGGACGGTCGTCCCGGCCGGGGGCGAGGGTGTTGAGCGGGCGGGCAGGCCCGGTGAAGAAGCGGTAGGCGTCGAAGTGCGAGCACGCGATCCGGTGCTCCTCGACGACGGCGTCGGTGCCGGTCGGCCCCAGCCGGAGCGGCCAGTCCGCGTGCCGCGTCGCGTCCTCCCCGAGCCGGTAGACCATCGCCCACTCGTGCAGGCCGAAGCAGCCGAAGTTGCCCGCGCGCCCGGCGGTCGCGGTCAGCAGCCGGTGCAGTGCCTCGACGAGCGGCCGCTGGGAGGCGACGTACGTCGTGCGGACGGCTACGGCAGGTCGAGGTGCGAGCGGAGCGAGCCTCGAAACCCCGTAGCCCTTGAGCGCGTCGTACTCCGCTGCGTCGGCCAGGGCGACGCCGTACCCGGGGTGCCAGCGGCGCAGCTGGGCGGGGCGGAAGGAGTAGTAGGTGAACAGGAAGTCGAAGACCGGGTGCTTGACGTGCGCCCCGCGACGCTCGAGGTGCGGCGCGAGGTAGCGGTCGACCCGGGCGGCGTGGGTGGCGGCTCGGTCCTGCCACGTGTCCCGTGGCAGCACCTGCTCGACGACCGCCTCCACGACGGAAACCCTAGGTCCTCGTTCTCAGGGATGAAACTCGACGTTCGTCACGCGTGAACGCTGCAATTCGAGATGCAGAGCGGGTCGGTCCTGTGGTTCCGTCTGCCGTCGTGCCCGACTCGGCGGCGGGCGCGAAGGATCCCGTCACCTACCTGGAGATCACCCGATGAACCCCACCCCCGTCGTCCGGTCGCGCTACCGCGCGGCCCTCGCCGCCGGCGCCGTCACCGTCCTCGCCGGCAGCCTGCTCACCCTCGCGCCCGGACCGGCCGAGGCAGCGGGCAGGGCCGACCTCCGCGTCACGAGGGCGAGCGTCGACAAGACCTCCGTCGTCGAGGGCGCGAAGGTGACCGTCACCCACGTCGTCCAGAACCGAGGACGCCGCAAGGCGGGCCCGTCCACGACCCGGGTCTACCTCACGAAGGACGTCGCCGCGAGCCTCGAGGCGCGGCGCACGAGCCGCACCAACCCCCGCTCCGCGCTGACCGACCTCCGCCTGGTCGGCAAGGCGGCCGTGAAGGCGATCGCCCCGGGGGCCAAGCGCTCGATCGGGACGACCCAGTTCACGGTGCCGGCCGGCGTCCCGGCCGGCGCCTACCGGGTCCTGGTCTGCGCCGACGACTACGGCAAGGTCCGTGAGACCGAGGAGGGCAACAACTGCACGGCGGCGTCGAAGGCGCTCAGCATCGCCGAGGCTCCGGGCAGCGACGGCCTTTCGGTGCAGACCTTCGCCGACACCTACGCGTGGCCGGGCAACGAGCAGTCCTCGTTGAGCTTCCTGAAGATCTTCTGCAACAGCACCCATCCGGTGAAGCGGCTGACCCTCGCGGCGGCGCTGACCAGCGCCCGGGCCTTCCTCGATTCCGCGGCACCCGGCGGCGTCGCCGACCTGAGGTCGTCGGGCCAGGCCAGCACCCCGGAGAAGGCGCAGGAGCTGGCGGCTACCGCGCTCGCCGGGGGCTCGCCCGGACTCGCACTCGCCGCGCTCCTCGAGGCGCACCGCCTCCAGCCGAGTCGTGGTGCCCACCTGGTGAACGCCGCCGCCCTGGCGACATCGGTCGGACTGCCCAACGAGGCCATCGCGTTCCTCGACGCTGCCGTCGGCCGTGACTTCCTGCGCACGCCGCTCGGGATCCCGCCCGAGGCAACGGCCGCGGTCATCCGCGGCCAGGCGCTCGTGATGACCGGCCGCCTCGATGCCGCGCAGCCTCTCTTCGTGAGCGCCAAGCAGCTCGCGCCGCTCCTGAGCGAGGCCGACGCGGGTCTGGCGACGGTTGCTGCCTGCAAGGGCAAGGACGCCATCGCCAAGCGCTACATCCGACGGAGCCGGGTCCGCACCGACGAGCCCGTGCCGCCGACCCCGCCGACCGAGGACCCGGTCCAGCCGGAGCCCGACATCGACCTCACCCGGGGCGAAGCCGTGCCGTTGCGACAGCTGCCGATCGCAGAGACGCCCGCCCAGGCGGCGAAGATGCGCCCGGTCTACTGGGGAATCGCCGAGGACTTCCAGGCCGAGATCCAGGCCAACATCGCTGAGGCGAACCGGCTGGAGCAGCACCTGCGCGACACCGACGACGCTCGCACCCGGGCCGAGAAGGACCGGCGCGACTCGATCCTCGTGCTGCTCTACCGGACCCATCTCGAGGGTGAGGTGGAGACCGCCCAGGACGCGCTCTACGAGGAGATCGACAAGCTCACCGAGATCAAGGAGGAGTTCTGGGGCGGCGGCACCGGTGAGGTGCCGTACACCTACGGGAAGCTGTCCGAGGACGCCTGGGCGGCCTGCGAGGGGTCCGACGTCCCGAACTGCTTCGAGATCGAGATCAACCGGACCTGCCGACCGGCGCTGAACTCCGCGCACATCCGGTGGCGGACGACGATCCTCGAGGCGCAGGACCGGGCGAACCACTACTTCGAGGTCTGGTCGAAGCGGATGACCGGGTACGCCGCCAACCTGATCGACGAGGAGGCGCACCAGCTCGCGCTCAACCACATCGACGGGCTCGAGCGCGACGTCTACGCGCTCCTGGTCCAGCAGGCGCAGTTCTGGTCGCACAACGTGAACCTGTTCAAGGACCACTGCGTCGACCCGGTGCCCGCGGACGTGCTCAACCCGCCGGCGAACGTGGACGTGCAGTCACCGGGCGCCTGTGAGGCGGGCCTGAAGAACCTCTCGCTCAAGGCGTCGCTCGGGCCGACGTCGCTCAAGGTGAGCTGCGAGCGGATCGAGCAGTCGTTCTCGGCCGAGATCATCCCGCTCCTCCACGTCTTCGTGGACGTGAAGTTCGACTTCCGCACGGGCAACGTCTCGTTCTGGGCGGGGTCGAAGGGCGGCGGCAAGGTCGGCAACGTGGTCGACGCGGGCTTCAAGTCGGGGATCTACGTGAAGGTCAACCAGCAGGGCGAGCTGGTCGACACCGGATGGCGGGTCGGCCCCAACGTCAAGGTCGTCGGCGGCAACGCCGAGTTCACCGCCTACAAGGACGAGATCGACCTGTCGTTCACCTCGAGCCTGACGCCGGGGTACTGACGACCGGACGCACCCGGCGAGCCGCTCAAGACCCAATGGATAGGCTCGCCGGGTGCGCATCGCGAGATTCACGAACGCCAAGGACGGACAGGGCGAGCCGGCGTACGGCGTCGTCACCGGCGACCTGGACCAGTTCGGCCAGCCCGCCGAGGACGCGGTGATCGTCGAGCTCGTCGGCGACCCGATGTACGTCGGGCTGAAGGTGCTCGAGAAGGAGCACCGGCTGGCCGACGTCAAGCTCCTGGCGCCGGTCATCCCGCGGAGCAAGGTGGTCGGCGTGGGCAAGAACTACGCCGCCCACGCCGCCGAGATGGGGGGAGACCAGCCCGCCGAGCCGCTGCTGTTCCTCAAGCCGAACACCAGCGTCATCGGACCGAACGACGCCATCGTCTATCCGCGCCAGAGCTCGCACCTGAGCTACGAGGGCGAGCTGGCCGTCGTGATCGGACGGATCTGCCGCGACGTGCCGCCTGAGCGGGCGACCGACGTCATCTTCGGCTACACGATCGCCAACGACGTGACCGCGCGCGACCTGCAGAAGAGCGACAACCAGTGGGCGCGGGCCAAGGGCATGGACACCTTCTGCCCGCTCGGCCCGTGGATCGACCATCCGACAGTCGAGGGGGACCTCGACCCGCAGGCCTTCATCGACGGCCGTCGCGTGCAGACGTTCCTCAACGGCAACGTCGTCCAGGACGGCACCACCGCCGACATGACCTGGGACATCCCCAACCTGGTGGCCTACATCTCCGCCGCGATGACGCTGCTGCCGGGCGACGTGATCCTCACCGGCACCCCCGAGGGCGTCGGCGCCATGGAGCCCGGCGACGAGGTCGAGGTCTTCGTCGAGGGTCTCGGCTCCCTCACCAACACCGTCATCCGCCGCTGAACCGAACCGACTGAAAGCTGGAACTGTGACCGACGCACCCGTCGACAACCGACCCGTCCGGGTCCGGATGGCACCCTCCCCGACCGGGAGCCCGCACGTCGGCCTGGTCCGCACGGCCCTCTACAACTGGGCTTTCGCGCGGCACCACGGCGGCACCTTCGTCTTCCGGATCGAGGACACCGACGCCGCCCGCAACACCCAGGAGTCCTACGACTCCCTCATCGAGCTGATGCACTGGCTCGGGCTCGACTGGGACGAGGGGCCGGAGGTCGGCGGGCCGTTCGCGCCGTACCGCCAGAGTGAGCGGAGCGAGCTCTACGCCGACGCGCTCGCCCGGCTCCGCGCGTCGTCGTACACCTATGACTGCTACTGCACGAACGAGGAGGTCGACGCCCGGCGCAAGGCGTCCGGCTCCAAGGTGATGGGGTACGACGGCTTCTGCCGCGAGCTCACCAGCGAGCAGGTCGCCGCGTTCGAGGCCGACGGCCGGCGTCCCGTGGTCCGGTTCCGGATGCCCGACGGCACCATCACGTGGGACGACCTGGTCCGGGGCGAGATCAGCTTCGAGACCCAGTTCGTGCCCGACTACGCGCTCTGCCGGGCCAACGGCGAGCCGCTGTACACACTGGTCAACCCGGTCGACGACGCGCTGATGGAGATCACCCACGTGCTGCGCGGCGAGGACCTGCTGTCGTCGACACCGCGTCAGGTGGCCCTCTACGACGCGCTGATCGAGCTCGGCCTCACCGACTTCACCCCCCGCTTCGGCCACCTGCCCTACGTCATGGGCGAGGGCAACAAGAAGCTGTCGAAGCGTGATCCCCAGGCGCACGCGCTGGCCTACCGCGACGGCGGCTTCCTGCCGGAGGGCCTGCTGAACTACCTCGCCCTCCTCGGCTGGGCGATCGCTGCCGACCGCGACGTGTTCACGCTGACGGAGATGGTCGACGCGTTCGACATCGGCGACGTCAACCCCAACCCGGCCCGCTTCGACCTGAAGAAGGCCGAGGCGATCAACGCGTCCCACATGCGGCTGCTGTCGGTCGAGGACATGACCCACCGGGTGCTGCCGTTCCTCAAGGCCGCGGGAGTGGTGGGCGACCCGGTGCACGACGCGGACGCGCAGCTCCTCGAGCTGGCGATGCCGCTGGTCGCGGAGCGGATCAACAAGCTGACGGAGGCCGCCGACATGCTCGGCTTCCTGTTCGTCGACGAGGAGGCGTTCACCGTCGGTCCGGCCGACGCCGAGAAGCTGCTCGACGAGACCGGCAAGGGTGTGGTNGAGAAGCTGCTCGACGAGACCGGCAAGGGTGTGGTGAAGGCCGCGTACGACGCCGTGGCCGACCTCCACCCGTGGTCCACCGACGCCATCCAGACGGCGCTGCAGACGGCGCTGGTCGACGGGCTCGGTCTCAAGCCGCGGGTGGCGTTCGGGCCCGTCCGGGTGGCCGTCACCGGCCGCCGGATCTCGCCGCCGCTGTTCGAGTCGATGGAGCTGCTCGGCCGCGACCGCAGCCTGGGGCGCCTGCAGCGTGCCCTCGGCTGACGACGCTGCCGGTCGGGGCGTGCCGATGCTCCGCTACCACCAGCTGCACCAGCTCGGCCGGTCCGGCTGGGGGCCGGCCCTGCTCGGCGTCCTGGGCGTGGTCGTGGCGTTGCTGGTCGTCGTCCCTGCGTTCCTCACCGCCGGCTACGCCGCGATCGGGGAGCCGTTCGACGAGGTCAGCATCGACCCGCTCACGCCGGTCGGGCTGGTGGTGGTCTGCCTGAGCCTGGCGGCCGCGGTGCCGGTGGTCATCGTCACCACCCGGTTGGCCCAGCGGGTCTCCGCCGGCTGGGTGATGTCGGTCGTCGGGCGGATCCGGTGGGGATGGCTGTTCACCTGCCTCGGGCTCGCGGCCCTGGCCCTGGGTGCGGCGCTCCTGCTCGCGCTCGTGCTCCCGGAGGACGGCGGCGCATCGGTCGAGGGATCGGTCAACGAGGTGACCGAGCAGACCGTCGCGTTCGCGCTGATCGTGCTGCTGCTGATCCCGCTGCAGGCGGCGGGGGAGGAGTACGCGTTCCGCGGCTACCTGACCCAGGCCTTCGGAGGTGTGGTCGCGGGTCGGGTCGGCACGGCGGTCGCGATCGTCGTACCAGCGCTGCTGTTCGCCCTGGCACACGGGGTCCAGGACCCGCCGGTGTTCATCGACCGGTTCGCGTTCGGGCTGGTGGCCGGCGCCCTGGTCATCGTGACCGGGGGGCTCGAGGCGGGCATCGCGATGCACGTGCTCAACAACTGGGTCTTCTTCGGGCTGTCGCTGGCGTTCGGGGACATCACCGAGGCGCTGGCACCGGTCGCGGGGACGTGGTGGCTGCTGCCCGGCACCCTCGTGCAGTCGCTCGCCTACCTCGCCCTGGTGTCGTGGGCGGCGCGGCGGCGGCACCTGGTGACGTCATTGGACCAGGGCGTTTTGGAGCCGAAACGACCCCGCGTGTAAGGTTTCTCGTCGGCTCCCGGACCGCGAGGATCGGGGGCGCAGCACCAGCAAAACAGTGGTCTATGGTGTAATTGGCAGCACGACTGGTTCTGGTCCAGTTAGTCTAGGTTCGAGTCCTAGTAGACCAGCGGGAACAAGCGCAAACCCCGGTGTGAAGGGCCGATTTGGCCCCGAATGCGGATGATCGCTAAGGTTCTCACCGTTGAAAAGGCCGCAAGGCCGGACAACAAGTTGCCCCCGTCGTCTAGCGGCCTAGGACGTCGCCCTCTCACGGCGGTAACGCCGGTTCAAATCCGGTCGGGGGTACAGAAGAGACCCGGATCTCCTACGAGATCCGGGTCTCGCTGCATTTCGGGCCCGGGTGCTCGGGTCCAACATTTGATGTCAATGGGGATTGACATCAAGTCCTTTTGGTGTGAACGTCTATTGTCATGAAAACGAAGCGGGCCTACACGATGGGAGCCCGTGCCGACGCGGTCCAGGAGACCCGGAAGCGGATCCTCGAGTCCGCGTTCGGCCTGGCCGACACGAAGCTGTTCACCGAGATCACGCTCGACGAGGTCGCTCGCGGCGCCGGCGTGAGCGTGCAGACGGTGCTGCGCCAGTTCGGGAGTCGCGACGGGCTCGTCGACGCGACGATGGCGTACGCCGAGCGGGCCGTCTCGGACGAGCGGGAGACCCCGGTCGGCGACCCCGCCGCAGCCGTGCGCGTCATCGTCGACCACTACGAGCGACGCGGGCGGACGGCCCTGCTGATGCTCGCCCAGGAGGACCACGACGCGACCGTCGCGGGCCTCACGTCGCGCGGCAAGGCGATGCACCGCAGCTGGGTCGAGACGGCCTTCGCGCCGTTCGTCCGGGCCGCCGACCCCTCGCTCGACCTCCTGGTCGTGGCGACCGACGTCTACACCTGGAAGCTCCTGCGCCTCGACCGCGGGCTCTCCCGGGCGCAGACTCAGAAACGCATGCTCGACCTGGTCGACGCGATCCTCGCGCAGGTCGGAAAGGACTCCCGATGAGTGCCATCCTGTTCGCCACCTGGGACGGCGGCGGCAACGTCCCGCCCGCCCTCGGCATCGCCGGCGCCCTCGAGCGCCGCGGCCACGTCGTCCGCGTCATCGGCCACGACGGGGTCGCCGCGGCGGTGGGGGGCGCCGGC
>NZ_JACEHF010000074.1 GCF_014180685.1 Nocardioides pelophilus
GGCCGCCGGGTGGCTCGCGGCCGCCCGGGCCCTGGTGCTGGCCTCGGCCGGTGTCGCCGTCGCCGCGGCCGCCCTGGTCGCCGGGCCCGCCGTCGCTGACGACCGGCTGTCGGGACCGCTGATGGCCCTGCTCGTGCTGTTGCCGCTCGCCCTCGCCGACGTCGCGGCGCCCGTCGCCGACGCCGGCGTGCTCTCGGTGCGCACCAGCGCGGCCGAGGCACGACTGCGCGACCTGGCGCACCGCTCGCCCGCGGTGCGCGAGACGGTCGGCGTGTCGGTGCCGACCGGCACCGCCGTCGACGTCCAGGACGCCCGCGCGCGTTGGGAGCGCGGCCAGCCGCTGACCGCCCCGGTGAGCCTGAGCCTGGCCCCGGGTGACCGGATCGCCGTCGTCGGCCCGTCCGGGTCGGGCAAGTCGACGCTGGCCGCCCTGCTGCTGCGCTTCCTGGACCCGGTCGAGGGTCGGATCCAGCTCGGGGGTCGCTCCACCCGCGACCTTCGGCTCGACGACGTACGACGGCTCACCGGCCTGGTCGACGACCACCCGCACGTCTTCGGCACGACCCTCGTCGAGAACGTGCGGCTGGCGCGGCCCGGGGCCACCGACGCGGAGGTCGAGGCGGCGTTGCGCCGCGCCTCCCTCGGTGCCTGGCTCGACGGCCTCCCCGACGGGCTGGACACCTGGCTCGGCGACGGTCACTCCGCGGTGTCGGGAGGCGAGCGGGCCCGGATCGGGATCGCCCGCTCGCTGCTCGCCGACCAGCCGGTGCTGGTGCTCGACGAGCCCACGGCCCACCTCGACCACGCAACGGCCGAGGCGCTCGCGAGCGAGGTCCTGTCGGGCCCGCGGAGCCGCTCGGTCCTGTGGATCACGCACGGCTCGTCGGGGCTCGACCTGGCCGACCGGGTGGTGGACCTGGAGTCCGCACCCGATCGGGACCTAATGCCCGGCCGGTCACGGTTCCTGGACCCTGCCCACGGCGACCCCGACGGGCGAGGCTAGGCGTAGCAACAGAGATCAAGCAGGGCCCGACCGGCCCGGAAATCGGAGATTACGATGACCACTCTCAAGCACAGCCACAACCTGGATGTGATGGTCGAGAAGGACGTCGTCACGCACCGGAGCGCCCGACAGGGGCTTGCTGCGCTGCGGATCGGCTTCGGCCTCACCTTCCTTTGGGCGTTCTTCGACAAGCTGCTGGCCCTCGGCTACCACACCGGTGTCGACGAGACCGGCACGCTCGACCGCTTCGGCGACGCCGCGTGGATCAACGGCGGAAGCCCCACGTTCGGGTTCCTCAGCTTCGGTGTCCCCGAGGACAACCCGATGAAGGACTTCTTCAACTCGATGGCCGGCGACGCCTGGGCCGACTGGCTGTTCATGCTCGGCCTGCTGGGCATCGGCATCGCGCTGACGTTCGGCGTCGGCATCCGGATGGCAGCCATCACCGGCGGTCTGCTCTACATCATGATGTGGCTCGCCTCGCTGCCCCTCGAGAACAACCCCGTGATCGACGACCACCTGCTCGGCGCGGTCGCCCTCACCGTCTTCGCCCTCACCCTGGCCGGAGACACCTGGGGCCTCGGGAAGACGTGGGCCAAGACCAACCTGGTCCGCAAGTTCCCCGTGCTCCGCTGAATCACCTACTACTACGGCTCCGCCGGTCCCCGAGACCGACGGGGCCGTAGCCATGTCCGGGCCATGCTCGGGGCATGTCCGGGCCATGCTCGGGGCAGGCGTAGCATTGCGAAGTGCAGAAGCGGATCTCGGTCGTCGCCTACTTCGGTGAGGACCCCACGCGGGTCTACCAGCTGGTCCAGTGGCTCCCCGTCCTGGAGGTGCTCGACCAGGCCCATCCCGTCGCCCTGGTGGTCCGCAACGCCGAGGTCGCGCGACAGCTGCAGGGCCGCACCCCGCTCCCGCTGGTCCTGGCCGAGAGCTTCGACGAGCTGGCGAAGAGCTACCAGACGCTCGACGCCTCCGTCGTCCTGTACTGCAACAACTCGAAGACCAACATCGACTCGTTGCTCAACAACCGGATGCTCCACGTGCACATCAACCACGGCGAGAGCGACAAGCAGAGCATGGTGAGCAACAACGCCAAGGCCTACGACCGGGTGTTCGTGGCGGGCGAGGCGGCGGTCCAGCGCCACCTGGCCAACCTGATGGAGTTCGACGGGTCCTCCCTGGTCCGGATCGGGCGGCCGCAGCTCGACGTCGTCCGACCCGCCGGTCTTGCTCCGTCCGCCCGCACCACCGTGCTCTACGCCCCGACCTGGGAGGGCGACGCCGACTACAACAACTACACGTCGGTCGACGTACTGGGTCCCGTGATCGTCGACGCCGTCCTGGCCGTTCCGGGCGTCCGGCTCGTCTACAAGCCGCACCCGAAGATCACCACCAGCCTGACGCGGGCCGTCGCCGCCAACCACGCCGCCATCCTCCAGCGGATCACCGATGCCGCGGCGGCCGAGCCGGCCGCCGGTCACGTCGCGATCACCGAGGGCGACATCCTCGCGTTGATGCCGTCCTGCGACGCCATGGTCACCGACGTCTCGTCGGTCGGGCTCGACTGGCTCTACCTCTGCACCGACAAGCCGCTCCTCATCACCGACCGCTCCGGCGACGCCGAAGCCCTGCGGCGCGACGTGCCGGTCAGCCGCTGCTCCGACATCGTCGACGTCGCCACCGTCGGTTCGTTGACCGCGCTGCTGGCCGCGCGGCTCGCCGACGACGAGCACCGTGCCGCGCGCGAGTCGACCCGTCGGCTCTACTTCGACGACGTGCAGAACGGCGAGAGCACGACCCGCTTCGTCACCGCCGTCGCCGAGCTGGTCACGTTGCGACGACGGCTGCTCATGGCCTCCGCGGCCGACATGAGCGCAACCGCCTGACTCAGCCGAGCGGCTCGATGACGTCGTCGCGGTAGCGCCGGATGCCGTCGATCTTCTGCTCGAGGGTGGCGTCGTTCCCGTAGTAGTAGAGCCACGGCATCGTCATCACCAGCGTCACTCCCCCGGCAGCCGCGCGGGCGAAGTCGTCGGACGTCAGCGCGTCGGTGAGGGCGACCACGACGTCGTACGGCGCCGCCGGGTCGCGCCCGGCCTCGGCGCGCAGCTCGGCCAGCCGCGCCGCCGTCGCCACCGCCTCGTCGACGGTCGAGGTGTCGCTCACCCAGCCGTCGTGGCGGGCGGCGCGCCGCAGCGCCGGCTCGGAGATCCCTCCGACCCAGACCGGGATCGGCCCCGGGGGCTCGGGCTTCATCACCAGCCGCTCGCAGGAGTAGAACTCGCCCTCGAACTCGGTCCAGCCCGGCGACCAGAGGTCCTTCATCAGCGCCAGCGCCTCGTCGGTGCGCCGGCCGCGGGTGCCGAAGTCCTGTTCCAGCAGGTCGAACTCCTCCCGGCACCAGCCCACACCGACGCCGAGGGAGACCCGCCCGCCGGCGAGGGCGGCCGCCGTACCGACGGCCTTGGCGACCACGAACGGGTTGCGCATCGCCGCGACGTAGATCGACGTGAAGAACTGCAGCCGGGTGGTCACCTGCGACAGCGCGCCGATGGTGACCCACGGGTCCGGCCAGTCCACGTCGGGCGTCCAACGGCGGTTGCCGCTCGCCTGGTAGGGATACGGCGTCGCGAGCGTCTCGAGGTCGACGACGTGGTCGGCGACGCTGAGCGCGCGGAAGCCGTGCTCCTCCGCTGCTCTGGCGAGGGCGACGAGCTCGCCGATCGGCTGGTAGGCGGTGACGACAGCGAAGTCCACGGGAACAAGGTAGAACATGTTCTATGCCTGCCCCCTTGTTCGGTCACCTGCTCGCGCCGGGCCGGATCGGCACCATGACGGTCCGCAACCGGATCGTCATGTCCCCGATGGAGACCATGTACGGCACGCCCGAGGGGTTGCCGTCGGACCGCACCGTCGACTACTTCGCGGCCCGCGCCGCCGGCGGCGTCGGCCTGATCACGGTCGGCGCGACCGGCATCGACCCCCTGCACCCGGAGACCCCGGGCGGACTGCAGATCGGCACCGCCGACTCGGTGGCCGCGCACCGGAGGCTCGTGGACGCGGCGCACGCGCACGGCGCCCGGATCCAGCCGCAGGTCGTGCACGCCGGGCCGGACGGACTCGGGCCGGAGATGCACGGGGTCACGTCGATCGGCCCGTCGGTGATCCCGTCGTACCTCACCGGACGGCCGTCCGCCGAGGCGACCAAGGAGCAGATCGCCGGCGTCATCGACCAGTTCCGGGCGGCGGTGGTGCGCGTGCGCGAGGCGGGGTACGACGGCCTCGAGCTCCATGCCGCGCACGGCTACATGTTCCTCGGGTCCTTCCTCGCCCCGCAGCGCAACCGTCGCGGCGACCGCTACCGCGGGACGTCGATCGAGGGCCGGATCCGGGTGGTGCTCGAGACGCTCGCCGCGATCCGGGGCGAGGTCGGCCCGGACTTCCCGATCACGCTGCGGATCTCCGGCTACGAGCGGGTCGCGGCGGGGCGGCCGGTCCACGACACCGCCACCATCGCGCCGCTCCTGGTCGAGGCCGGCGTCGATGCCTTCCACGTGAGCGGCGGGGTGATCGACCGGCTGGTGACCGGCATGGTCAACGCCGCCGACCGCGGCGACGGGTTGAACGTCGGCGCCGCTGCGGCGGTCAAGGAGGCCGTCGACGTGCCTGTGATCGCGGTCGGTCGGCTCCACGACCCGGCGCTGGCCGAGGCGGTGCTGGCCGACGGGCGTGCCGACTTCGTGGCGATGGGGCGGCCGCTGCTGGCCGACCCGGACCTGCCGCGTCGGCTGATGGACGGCGAGCCCGAGCGGGTGCGCCGCTGCATCTCCTGCGAGAACTGCATCGACACGCTCGAGGAGAAGCTGGCGACCGAGTGTGCGGTCAATCCGTTCACGGGCTACGAGCGGGAGCTGACCCTGGTGCCCGCGCCGCAGCGCCGGCGGGTGGTCGTGGTCGGCGGCGGTCCCGCCGGGCTGGAGGCGGCCCGGCTGGCGGACGGGGCTGGCCACGACGTGGTGCTGCTGGAGCGAGCCGATCACCTGGGGGGCGCCCTGGTCGCCGCGTCGGCGGTCCACGCGGAGAACCGGTCCTACCTCGACTGGCTGCTGGCGGAGGTCGAGCGGTCCGGCGTCGTCGTACGACTCGGAGAGGAGGCGACTCCCGACCTCGTCGCCGACCTGGTACCGGACGTGGTCGTCGTGGCGACGGGTGGCGCGGTGGTCGTGCCGTCCGTGGTCGGCGACGACCTGCCGCACGTGTCACGGGGCCTCGACCCCTCGCGAGTGCCCGCCGGGCGACGCGTCGCGGTGGTCGGTGGGCGCCTGGCTGCGGTGGAGTACGCCGAGACGCTGGCCTCCCAGGGGCGGCTGGTCGCCCTCCTCGAACCCGGCCCGGAGCTCGCTCCGGAGTTCGGCCTCAAGCGGCGCACCGAGCACTTCGACCGGATCGACCGGCTGGGCATCACCGTCCACGTCGGCTGCCTCGTCGAGGAGATCACCGCCGACGGGGTGCTGCTCACGCCCGCCAACGGGACCAGCCGACTGCTCCCCGCCGACGCCGTCGTGCTCGCCGGAACCGTCGTTGCGGACCGCACGCTGGCCGACGCGATCGCGGCCCGCCTCCCCCGCACCACCGTCCGCGCGATCGGCGACGCCGAGCTCGGGCTCGGACTGATCCGCGGCGCCACCGCCACCGCCGCCCGCGTGGTGCACGAGATCTCCTAACCGTCCCAGCCGCCCCCTGCGGTCGAGGAGGTCGCGCAGCGCCGCCTCAGCGTTGGTCGAGGAGGTCGCGCAGCGACCGTCACGAGACCCCCCCTGCCCGCCGGTGGTCGAGGAGGTCGCGCAGCGACCGTCACGAGACCCCTGCCCGCAGCTTCCGCGCCGTCGTCGGTTGCGGTGGGAAAGACGGACGACGTGGTGGCGCGCCGTCGTTGGTCACGGTGCGGTCCCCCGGGGCCCTGCGTCGGTTGCCGGAGGCCTGAGGTGCTCGCTTTGGTGGCGGTAGCGGGGGAGGTGTTCGGGTGGTTGCGGAAGTACGCCGGCTCACCGCCGCCGTGCCCACCGGTGGTCGAGGAGGTCGCGCAGCGACCGTCACGAGACCCCCTGCCCACCGTTGGTCGAGGAGGTCGCGCAGCGACCGTCACGAGACCCCCGCTCGCCGTCGCCGCTGGTTGAGGTGCGAGCGAAGCGAGCCTCGAAACCAAGGCAACCAACCTGTGGAAACCCTCGAACGAATGTTCCATTCCGAATCGAACAGGTGTACGATAGAAGCATCTCGGAAAGGAACACCGTGGTCGCCCAACTCCACCCCCAACCCCACCCGATCCTGGGTGCGGTCGCGGACGCCCGGAGTTCGTTGAGCGACGTGCGCGACGTGCAACCGGTGTACATGACCCCGGCCGAGAAGACCACCGCCCTCCAGGAGATCACCGCCCTGGAGGCCACCCTCACCGACCTGAAACTACGCATCCTCGCTGTGTCCGGCGACGTCGCCGACGCCGCCGGTGCCCGCGACGTCGGGTCCTGGGCCGCCCACCTCACCCACGCCGACCCCGCCGCTGCTCGCGCCGACGCCCGGCTGGCCGAGGCCCTGGACCGGCGGTGGACCCGGGTCGCGGCCGGTATGGCCGACGGATCAGTGGCGCTCGCCCAGGCCCGGGTGATCGTGACCGCGTTGGACGCCCTGCCCGACGACCTCGACCCCACCCTGCTGGCCAAGGCCGAAACCCAGCTGGTGGCCTACTGCGCCGACTTCAGCCCCGCCGAGCTACGCCGCCTGGGCCGTCACATCCTCCACGTCGTCGCCCCCGACATCGCCGAAGCCCACCAAGCCCGACTTCTCGAACAAGAGGAGCAACGCGCCCGGGAGAAGACCAGCCTGCGCTCCCGCCTGATCGGCGACGGACTGGCGCGCACCACGATCGTGCACCCCGAGCTCGACCGCACCCGGCTGCTGACCTACCTCGAAGCCTTCGCCTCACCCAGGAAGAGCAGCGACGCGATCACCGGCGAGGAAGACCGGATCCCCTACCACCGGCGCCTCGGCCAAGCCTTCGGCGCGCTCCTGGAGCACCTCGACCCCGCCAGGCTCCCCGACCACGGCGGCGACGCGACCACCCTGATGGTCACCATCGACCTCGACTCCCTGATCACCGACCTGGCCACCGGCGGGCTCATCGACGCCCACCTCGCCGCAGGCGACAACATGTCGGCCACCGCGATCCGCCGCCTGGCCTGCACCGCCAAGATCATCCCCGTCGTCCTCGGCGGCAAAGGCGAGATCCTCGACCTCGGCCGCACCCGCCGCCTCTACACACCCGGCCAACGCAAAGCCCTACGCCTCCGCGACCAGCAATGCCGAGCCGAAGGCTGCACCGTCCCCGCCCCCTGGTGCGAAGCCCACCACCTCAAACCCTGGACCCAAGGCGGCCGCACCAACCTCAACGACGGCATCCTCCTCTGCAATCACCACCACCACCGCGCCCACGACCGACGATACGAAGCCGACCGCCTTCCCAACGGCGACCTCCGCTTCCACCGACGCCCCTAGCCAGCAGCACCACACGCGGCGCTGAGCCGCCCATGCTGCCGCCGCCCACAGGGGTGTGGGACGTCGATCGTGGGTACCGCTCGGCCATGAGCGAGAGCAAGGACGACAGCGGCGTCAGCATCCCCGACGAACAGCTTCCGGAGGACCTTGTGCCGAGCGAGGACAACCCTCTGGCCGAGGGCCTGCCCGACGGCGAGACCGTCGGCGACCTCCTGCACGAGGGCAAGCCGGCCGACGGCGCGGAAGAGACGCAGTCGGACGCCGACGAGCCCGGTGACCACCAGTCGGACGGTGCCGCCTCGGAGGAGTCCGACGGCTGAGTCAGTTCAGCCAGTCGGCGTAGAAGATCCCGAGGCCGGCCGCGACACAGAGGCCGGCGATGATCCAGAAGCGGATGACCACGGTGACCTCGTCCCATCCCAGGTGCTCGAAGTGGTGGTGGATGGGGGCGATCCGGAAGATGCGGCGCCCGGTGCCGGTGATCCGCCGGGTGAGCTTGAAGTAGCTCATCTGCAGGAGCACGGACAACGTCTCGAGCACGAACAGGCCCGCGATGACGGCCATCAGGAGCTCCGTCCTGGACATGATCGCCAGACCGGCCAGCGCACCTCCCAGAGCGAGCGAGCCGACGTCGCCCATGATGATCCGGGCGGGTTTGGCGTTCCACCAGAGGAAGCCGATGCACGCCGCGGCAATGGCCGCTGCGAAGACCGCGAGGTCGAGCGGGTCGCGGACCTGGTAGCACGCGGACTCCACCACCGTGGAGTCGAGGGATCCGCACAGATGGTTGTTCTGCCAGATGTTCACGATCGTGTAGGCGCCGAAGACCATGGCCGACGTGCCCGCAAGCAGACCGTCCGCGCCGTCCGCCAGGTTGGCGCCGTTGGAGGTCGCCGTCACGATGAACCAGATCACCAGCAGGAGCACGACCAGGGGCAGCTTGATCCCCCAGTCGTGCGTGGTGGAGATGTACTGCGACGCGGGCCGGACGCCTCGTTCATCGGCGAAGAACTGCGTCGCCAGCAGACCGAATCCGAGGGCGACCACCGTCTGCCCGGCCATCTTCGCGCGGCTGGTCAACCCCTGGTTGTGCTGGGTGTAGACCTTGATGAAGTCATCGAGGAACCCGACGACTCCGCAGCCGAGGAACAGGAAGAGGAGCAGCCAGGCGCTGGCACTGGGCCGACCGCCGACCAGCATCGTGGCGGCCAGGTAGGCCACCGTCGCGCTCAGCAGGATCACCAGCCCGCCCATGGTCGGCGTGCCGCGTTTGACGTGGTGCGTCGTGGGGCCGTCGTCCCTGATCGGCTGGCCGAAGCCGTGCCTGGTGAACCACCCGATGGCGAGCCGGGTCCCGAGCAGTGAGCAGATCACCGCCAGCCCGCTGCTGAGCAGGACTGCCCGCATGTAGCCCAACCTCTCTCGGCCAGTGACGTGAGCCAACGAGGCTAGAGCGTGGGCCCACCGTTGCTCACCAGGACATGCCGACGGCGTCCTCAGCACCCGGCGCTACCGTCGGAGCATGAGCGAGCCCGGTCAGGACCTTGTGGTGCCGCCGGGCCCCGGACTGCCGTCCGGCACGACCATCCCGGCGGGTGAGCTGGTCGAGCGGTTCTCGCGCTCCCCGGGGCCGGGCGGCCAGTCGGTCAACACCAGCGACACCCGCGTCGAGCTCCTCTTCGCTCCGGCGACCTCGACCGCGTTCACCGAAGAGCAGCGGGCCCGCCTGGCCCGCCACCTTGTCGACGCGATGACGCAGGGAAGGCTCTCGGTCGTGGCCTCGGAGCATCGGTCGCAGCTGCGCAACCGCATCGCCGCCCGCGAACGCCTGGTCGCCCTCCTGCGGGAGGCGGTGGCGCCGCCTCCGCCACCCCGCCGCAAGACGAAGCCGAGCCGCGCCTCCCAACGTCGGCGCGTCGAGTCGAAGAAGCAGCTGGGTCGCACCAAGGCGCTGCGGGGCCGGGTCCGCGACGAGTGAGCAGGCGGCGTCGTCCCAGCGCCTACCTCAGGGGCGGCTGACCGAGGGCCGGCGCAGCCGCGTGCCGAGTCGCAGCGCGCGACCGAGCTGACGGCCGACCTTGGGGTTGGCGCTGCCCACCTTCGCCATCCGGGCCACCGCCCGGTCCGAGGTCCGGGAGCTCGGGCCGTTGGGGGCGATCGCGTACGCCGCAGCCGGGGCCGGTGCTTGGGGAGCCGACTCGGCATCGGTGACCGCGAGCAGCCGCCACCGGCCCGGGACGCCCTTGAGCTCGTGATCGCCGCGGTCCTCGAACCCGATCGGGGACCCGAACACGAGGTCACGTACCGCCGAGGAGACGAGCACCTCGCCACCGGCCGCCTTCGCCGCGACGCGAGCCCCGATGTGCACCGCCATCCCACCGAGGTCGTCCCCGCGGATCTCGCACTCGCCGGTGTGCACGCCCGCCCGGACCTCGACGCCGACCTCGGCCATCGACGACGTGACGATGCGCCTGGCCGCGCGGAGCGCACGCGCGGGGCCGTCGAAGCGGGCGAGCATCCCGTCCCCGAGCGACTTCACCACGTGGCCGCCGGCCCGGTCCACCTCATGGGTGACGAACGCGTCGTGGCGTTCGAGCAGTGCGCGCCACCGCGCGTCGCCGAGACGACCCGCCAGGTCGGTGGAGCCGACGATGTCCGTGAACACGACGGTAACCAGGGCGCGGTCCGGTTCGTGCACGGCACGGGCACCGGTGAGGAACGCCTCGATGCCGTCGTGGACGGCTTCGCTGTCGCCGAGCCACGGCAGGTGCGAGGTGCCGTCCAACTCGAGCAGCCGCGCGCCGGGGATGCGAGCGGCGATGTCCCTGGCCATCTCGACCGGGATCACCTCGTCCCGGCGGTGCATCACCAACGTGGGGGCGCTGATCGAGGACAGGACGTGGGTGGCGTCGACGCTCCTCAGCGAGTCCAGCAGCGCGACCGCCATGGCCGGGCTGGCGGCGAGGCGCTCGAACAGAGCAAGGCTGGCGCGGGTGGCCTCGTCCTCGGCGTAGTCCGGTGCGAACAGGTCGACGAGGTGGCCCTCCCCCCAGTGCTCGTGCATCTCGTCGAAGGCAGCCATCGCGCGTTCCGCCCGCTCTACGAGGTCCGGCAGGTAGTCCGGTCCGGGCATCTTCGCGAAGGCGCCGAACGTGATCAGCGCGCGGACCCGCTCCGGGTAGGCCGCGGCGAACAGCATGCTCAGCACGCCGCCCTCCGAGATCCCGAACAGTGCCGGCCGCTCGGCTCCGGTCGCGTCCAGCACCGCGTGCAGGTCCTCGACCCGCTCCTCGAGCGACGGCGGACGGAGCGAGGGGTCGGACAGGCCGGTGCCGCGCTTGTCGTAGAGGATCAGCCGACAGAAGGAGGCGAGCCGTTCCATGAACCTGGCCGTCTCGGGCAGCATCCACCACAGGTCTACGTGCGAGATGTACGGCGGCGTCATGACCAGGTCGAAGGGGCCGTCGCCGACGACCTGGTAGGCGATCCGGACGTCGCCGTTGCGTGCGTATCCCGTCTTCGGCCGCATGGTCCCCATTCCTCGGCCGGCGGGAACTGGCGCCGCCAGCTGAGTCGCACGCTACCCGGGCGGCGGGCCGCAGGGGACGCTTTCGGGCGACGGGGCGGCGTCGACGACGTGTATCACCCGCTCCCGCCGCGACTCCTTCAGGTGATGCCGTCCAGCGCTCCCGCCGGCGGCCGACCCTAGGAGACCGAGATGCACCACAACCGAACCGCGTCCCGCCGGACGCTGACCTCTGCCGCCGGCATCGTGATCGGCGCGGGACTGGCAGCGACCGCGGCGACCACGCCGGCGTACGCCGCTCCCGCGACCGTCACGCTCGACTACGACTGTGCCGAGGCGACGATCACCGTCACGTCGTCGAAGGACCTCTCCAACATCGTCTACCAGGTCGACGGCTCGCCAACCCGCCTCGAGAACCTGACCGGGAAGGTCTACGTGGTCGACCTCGAGACCCTCGAGGGTCTCGAGACGACGTGGGTGAAGTCCGGCAACAACCAGTCCGGCGACGGTCCGGGCTACGGGCAGCGCTTCGACTTCGACTACGACGCGACCTGCGCGCCCGACCTCGACGTCGACGACGACGGCTACGAGGTGCCCGAGGACTGCGACGACGGCGATGCCGCGATCAACCCGGGTGTGCCGGACGTCCCGAACAACGGCATCGACGAGAACTGCGACGGCTCCGACCTCGTCGTGGCGACCGGTCCGGTCCGGGTCACCCTCATCTGGGACAACGACGACGACCTCGACCTGTGGGTGACCGAGCCCGGCGGGGAGACGGTGTCGTGGCGGAACGTCGCGGTGCCCTCGGGTGGGTACCTCGACCGCGACGACAACGTCGGCGCCTGCTTCTCGGACCCCGAGGCGGGTGGCGTCGAGAACACCGTGTGGGACCCCGCGCCCTCCGGCACCTACACCGTGCAGCTGAGCAGCTACCGCGACTGCCTGGAGTCGTCGCCGGCCAACTACACGATCCAGGTCTTCGTGGGCGGCAACCTGATCCACACCGAGACGGGGACCACGGACCGGTCGGGCGGGGCGGGCGACACGTTCGTCGACAGCTTCACCTTCCAGGTGGGCTGACCAACCTCAGCAGCTCGTCGTGCAACCACGGCACGGCGGCCTCGCTCTCGGGCTTCATCAGCACACTGCGCAAGATCCGTCCCGCGGGCACGTCGACCTCGATGTCGACGTGCCCGCGGGCTGCCAGCGCGGCACCGTCGACGGCGTACGTTGCGAGGAACAGTGCCTGGTCGGGAGGCGCCGCCATGCCGGCGGCCATCGCCGCCGCACTCGCGGCATCGACCTCCGACAGCCGGTCCCGCGCGGGGAAGTAGGTGAGGATGTCGAGCTGCGGCGGCTGGAACAGCCGCAGCTCGTCGCTCGCCTCGATCCGCGCCGCCCAGTCGAGGGCGGCCCGGCGACCGGGACGCAGCACCGCGCCGAGGCCCTCTGGCGTGAGGGGCAGCAGCCGGAGCGTCAGCCACAGCGCGGCCGCGGCGGCGCCGGCGCGGGAGCACTCGAGCGAGATCTCGCCCAGGTGCAGGTCGTCGGAGGTGAAGTAGGTGTAGGGCGAGTCGTGCAGGAAGTGCCGCGCCACCTCGGGGTCGCGGAACAGCACCGCGCCACACCCGTACGGCTGGAGGCCGTGCTTGTGCGGGTCGATGACGACCGAGTCGCACTCGGCGATCGCGAGGTACGGCGCCGCCGCGACCCCGTCGGGCCGGTCGTCGGCGATCAGCCGGAAGAAGCCGCCGTACGCCGCATCGACGTGCACCCGGGCCCCGTGGCGCCGGGCAATCGCGAGGATCTCGGGCACCGGGTCGACCGCTCCGAGCCCGGTCGTGCCCGTGGTCGCCACCACGGTGCCGATCCGGCCGCCCGCCAGCAGCGCGTCGAGGGCGTCGAGGTCCATGGTGCCGTCCGCGGTCGTCGGGACGGACACGGCTTCGATGCCGAGCAGGTGGGCCATCCGGGCGTGGGTGTAGTGGGCGTCGGCGCTGTGCGCGATCCCCTGCCCGGGGTGGCTCTCCCGCGCCACGAAGAGCGCCTCGAGGTTGGCGATCGTGCCGCTGCTGGTGAGGTGGCCGAGGTGCCCCGGGGGCTCGGGGAAGCCGAACATCGCCGCCAGCTGGCCGACGACGTCCTTCTCCATCGCCGCCGTCGCCGGACCACCGTCGAGCGCGTGGTTGTTGGGGTTGACCAGCATCGCGGTGACGTAGCCGATCACCGCCGCCGGGTGCGGCGGCTTGAGCATCTGGCCGGCGTAGCGCGGGTGGTGGAACGGGTAGTTGTCGCGCAGCCGTTCGCGCAGCTCGGCCGTCGCGGACCCCAGCGACGCCAGGTCGACGTGCTGGGCGGGATGGGTCGCGACCTCGCCGTACTCGCGCATCCAGGCCGCCATCTCGGCGACGGCGGTCTGCAGCTGCTCCCCCAGCTCGGCGGCGCCGGCAGGCATCGGCCGGAGCACGGGCGTCTCGGACATGCGTGCACCCTAGTGCGGCGTCAGGTGGCGAGCACGACCGCTCGCGGCGCGCGCCCGACCGCCAGGACCGAGAGCACGGAGCCGGCCGCGGCCAGCGCCGCCAGCACTGCGAACGTCNAGCGCCGCCAGCACTGCGAACGTCACCGGATAGCCGCCGACGGCCTCCGCGATCCAGGCGCCGGCGAAGGGCCCGAGCGCGGTCGCGACCGAGACCGGAGCGCCGAGCACGCCGTTGATGGCCGCGTATCGCTCAGGCCCCCACAGGTCGCTGACCAGCGTCGCCCCGACCAGCGTGTAGAGCCCGCGGGCCGCGCCGGCGACCATCGCGATGGCGATCAGCAGCGCCGCCGGGCCCGGGACGACGGCCAGCGTCAGCGTCGTCAGCGCCATGGCGGCGGGTCCCCACAGCACCCGCTGCCGGACGTCGGTCATCGCCGTGAGCCGCGGGAACGCCAGCCGGCCGAGGACCTGGCCGGCGCCCCCGAGCCCCAGCCCCCAGGCCGCCAGGGTCGGCGTCATCCCGCGGCCGACGAGCAGCGGGATCAACGCGACCAGCGCCGCGAACATCGCGAGCGTGGTGAGCGTCGCCCCCGCGGCAGCCAGCACGAACGCCGGGCTGCGCAGCACCTCACGGTCCGGCGTGACGTGCTCGGACTCCGCGTGCACCGGCCACGGGTGGTGCAGCGCGATCGCGTGCGTCGGCACTGCGACCACGAGGAGCAGCACGGCGAAGACGGCGTACGTCGTGCGCCAGCTGGTCTGCTCCGCGAGCGCGGTCGTCAGCGGCGCGAACACCGTGCTGGCGAACCCCGCGACCAGGGTCAGCGTGGTCAGCGCCCGGACCCGGCCCGCGCCGTACCAGTGCGTGAGCGCAGCGAAGGCCGGGGCGTAGAACAGCCCGGCAGCGCCGGTGCCGCAGAGCAGCATCGCGACCAGGAACCAGGGGTACGACGACGCTCCCGCCAGCAGGGCGAGCCCCGCGGCGCCGACGACCGCGCCCATCACCATCGCGCCGCGCGGGCCGCGCGCCTGGATGGCACGCCCCACGACGACCCCCGCGACACCGGACATCAGCAGGCCCAGCGAGAAAGCGGCCGTGATCGCGGTCAACGACCAGCCGGTGTCGGCGGTGATCGTCGGCGCGAGGACCGCGAACCCGTAGTAGAGCGTGCCGTAGCTGATGGTCACGGTGACGCAGAGCGCGGCGAGGACGCCGCGGGGCGGTGGGTTCAGCACGTCACGGGCGCCCCGACGGTGAGCACCTCCTGCTCGGGCGACCCGCAGCAGCCGCCGCCCTCGTTGCCCGCGGGCTCGTCGAACAGACCGGCCCCACCGCAGACCCCGGTGTCGGGGAGCGCCAGCTCGACGCGGGCGGCGGCCTCGTGGTCGCCCGCGAGCTCCGCGACGACACTGCGGACCTGTTCGTAGCCGGTCAGGGCGAGGAAGGTCGGCGCCCGGCCGTAGGACTTCATGCCGACCAGGTACAGGTCGGGCTCGGGCTGGGCGAGGTCGGCCGCACCGGTCGCGCGCACGGAGCCGCACGAGTGGATGTTGGGGTCGATCTCGGCCGCGATGTTGCGTGGCGCCTCCAGCGTCGGGTCGAGGTCGAGCCGCAGCTCGGAGAGGAAGGAGAGGTCCGGACGGAACCCCGTCAGCACCACGACGTTGTCGGCCGGCGCGAGCGCCCGACCGTCCTCGGCCAGGACGACCGCCCTGCCGTCGTCGACGGTGATCCGCGCGGTCCGGAAGCCGGTGAGCAGCTCGACGGCGCCGTCCTCCACCAGCTTCTTCGCGCGCAGGCCGAGCGCACCGCGCTGCGGGAGCTGGTCGGCCTCCCCACCTCCGAAGGTGCCGCCGGAAACGGCACGCCGGAGCGCCCAGGTGATGGTGGTGCCGGGGTGCTCGGCGGCGATCCGGGCGAGCTCGATGATCGCGTTGAACGCCGAGGCGCCGGCGCCGATCACGACGTTGTGCTTCCCGGCGTAGCGCGCCGGGCTGGCGCCGTCGGGCACCTGGTAGGAGATCAGTCCGGCGGTGGTGGCCGCGACCTCGCCGAGCGCCGGGATGCCGTCGGCTCCGGCCGGGCTGGGCTTGCGCCAGGTTCCGGAGGCGTCGATCACGGCGCGGGCCTCGATCCGCTCCTCGTCACCGTTGGCGGTCGTGAAGTGGACGGTGAACGGCTGCTCGGCGCGCCCGGCGTCGACGAGCCGGTCGCGGCCCTTGCGCGACACACCGACCACGCGGGCGTCGTACCGGACGTGCTCGGCGAGCGCCGCGCCGAGGGGCGCGAGGTAGCGGTCGACCCACTCGGCTCCGGTCGGGTAGCCCGACTCCGGAGCGGTCCAGCCGCCCTCCACGGACCGGGCGAGCAGCCGGGCGGCGGCCTGGTCGACCAGCTCGGGCCAGGCCGAGAACAGCCGGACGTGGCCCCACTCGGCCACGGCGGCGGCCGGGGCGGAGCCCTGCTCCAGCACGACGGGGGTCAGTCCGCGCTCGAGCAGGTGGGCGGCTGCGGCGAGGCCCTGCGGGCCGGCGCCGATCACGACGACAGGCGCGGCTACGGGGGCGGCAACAGATCGGTCGGTCATGGTTCCATTCTCCTCATATTCACGAAGTTCGATATGACGGACTCTACAGTCGTATCGACAGAAGTCAATATGTTCTTTAGGATGGTGTCATGCCCACCGAGCTTCCGCTACTGCCGGACCTGGCCACGTGCTGCTCCCCCGCCACCGGCGGCCGGGTCGACGATGCCGCCGCCGAGGCGCTCGCCCGGATGTTCAAGGCGCTGGCCGACCCCAACCGGGTGAAGCTGCTCTCGATGATCGCCGCCGCCGAGGGTCAGGAGGCGTGCGTCTGCGACCTCACCGCCCCGGTCGGGCTGGCCCAGCCGACGATCTCGCACCACATGAAGGTGCTCACCGAGGCGGGCCTGTTGTCCCGGGAGCAACGCGGCAAGTGGGCCTACTTCAGCATCGTGCCCGGCATCCTCGAGTCGCTGGCCGAGGCACTCTCGCCCCGACGCTGACCAGGTCGGGGGCGACGACGGTCGCCCGCTAGGTCCACTTACCCACTAACCATGGTTGTATTTGCCTCATCGACCCCAAGAACGACGTCATCCCGCTCGGTGAGGCCACCCGGGCGTGGTTCGCCATCTCCTTGCAGACCTTCGGCGGACCGGCCGGCCAGATCGCGGTCATGCAGCACAAGCTGGTCGACGAGAAGCGGTGGATCGGGCAGCGGCGGTTCCTCCACGCGCTGAACTACTGCACCCTGCTGCCCGGTCCCGAGGCCCAGCAGCTGGCGATCTACACCGGCTGGCTCCTCAACGGCACCCGTGGCGGCCTCATCGCGGGCGGGCTGTTCGTCCTGCCCGGAGCGCTCGCCCTGCTCGTCCTCTCGGCCGTCTACGTGCGCTTCGGCAGCACCGGCGTGGTGTCGGCGCTCTTCGCCGGGGTCGCCCCCGCGGTCATCGCGATCGTGCTCCAGGCGGTCCAGCGGATCGGGAAGCGGGCGCTCGACCATGCCGCCCTGGTCGCCATCGCGGTGGGCGCGTTCGCCGCGCTGACCCTGTTCTCGGTGCCGTTCCCGGTCGTGGTGCTCGCGGCCGGCCTGATCGGCTGGGCACTCGGCCGGGCATTCCCCGGCTTCGCCAGCCGCGCGAGCCACGGCGACACCGACGACGGGCCGCCCCCGCTGATCAGCGACGACGCGCTGCACCACGAGCTGCCGTCGAAGCGCCGTTCGTTCGGCATCCTGCTCGTCGGCGTACTCCTGTGGTTCGCGCCGGTCGCCGTCTTCGCCACGTTCGTGTCATCGACCGACGTGTTCGTCGACCAGGGCCTGTTCTTCTCCGGCGCGGCCGTGGTCACCTTCGGCGGCGCCTACGCCGTGCTCGCGTACGTCGCGCAGCAGGCCGTCTACGTCTACGGCTGGCTGGCCCCCGGAGAGATGATCCGCGGACTCGCCCTCGCCGAGACCACGCCGGGGCCGCTGATCATGGTCGTGCAGTTCGTCGCGTTCGTCGGCGCCTACCGCAGCCCCGGCAGCTTCGACCCCTGGGTCGCGGCCGTCCTCGCGTCGCTGCTCGTCACCTGGGTCACCTTCGTGCCGTGCTTCCTGTTCGTGCTGCTCGGGGCGCCGTACGTCGAGCGGCTCCGCCACAACCGGAGCATCACCGCCGCGCTGACCGGCGTCACTGCCGCCGTCGTCGGCGTGATCGCGAACCTCGCGGTCTTCTTCGCGCTGCACACGCTCTTCGACGACAACCGCGAGGTCGGAGCCGGGCCGCTCAACGTCGACCTGCCGGTGCTGTCGTCGTGGGACCCGGTCGCGTTCGCGATCACCGGTGTCGCGCTCGCGGTCATGTTCGGGCGCGGTTGGAGTCCCCTGCGCACCCTCGGCCTGTGCGCGGCGCTCGGCCTCGGCGCCTTCGCGGTCGGCCTCGGCTAGCGTCGGGTCCAGCGTCAGGCGATGCCGCCGGTCAGGGAGAGGCCGCCGTCGACCACGAGCAGCGCGCCGGTGACCCAGGCGGCGTCCTCGGACAGCAGGAAGGCGACCGGCCCCGCGATGTCCTCGGGCTCACCGAGCCGCTTCAGCGGGTAGGCGGCGGAGACCTCCTCCTCGCGGCCCTCGTAGAGAGCGGTCGCGAGCCGCGTCTTCACCACCGCCGGCGCCACGGCGTTGACCCGGATGCCCGGCCCGAGCTCCACGGCGAGGGTCTGGGTGAGGTAGGTCAGCATCGCCTTGCTCGCCCCGTAGAACGCGATGTTGGCCGGGGGGCGGAGGCCGGCGATCGACGACACGTTGACGACGCTGCCGCCGTGCTCGCCCATCCAGGCATCGTGCACCTGCTTGACCCACGCCATCGCGGCGAGGCAGTTGACGTCGACGATCTTGCGGGCGGCGCTCGGGTCGACCTCCAGGAGCGGGCCGTACGACGGATTGATCCCCGTGTTGTTCACGAGGAAGTCCACGCTGCCGAACGTCTCGATCGCCTGCCGGACGGTGTCCGCCTGGTGCTCGGTGTCGTCCGCCTTGCCGGCCACGGCGAGCGCCACGTCAGGACCGCCCAGGTGCGCGACGGCCTCGTCCAGCGCCTCCTGCTTGCGCGCGGTGATCACCACTCGCGCGCCGTCGGCGACCAGCCGCTCGGCGATACCGAGCCCGATACCGCGGCTGGCGCCGGTGACGATCGCGGTCTTGCCCTCGAACCTCTTGGTCAACGGGGTGCCTTTCCATCGTGACAGTGGAACTGTCATAGTTCAGCACATGCAGTCGCCGACGCTAGTTGACGCGGGCCGGGTCACGCTGGCCTATGAGACGTTCGGGTCGCCGGACGACCCCCCGCTGGTGCTCGTCATGGGTGTCGCCACCCAGATGCTCGCCTGGCCCGACCGGTTCTGCCAGCGCCTGGCCGACGCCGGGTTCCACGTGGTCCGCTTCGACAACCGCGACATCGGCCTGTCCACCCACCTCGACGATGCCGGCGTCCCCGACCTGATGGCGCTGCTGACCGGCGAGGGCGGCAGTGCGCCGTACCTGCTGGCCGACATGGCCGACGACACCGCCGCCCTGTTCGACGCGCTCGGCCTCGACCGGGTGCACCTGGTCGGGCTCTCGATGGGCGGGATGATCGTCCAGGAGGTCGCCCTCCGCCACGGGCACCGGCTCGCCAGCCTCACCTCGATCATGTCGACCCCGGCGGCGACGGTCGGCCAGCCGACGCCGGAGGCGCAGGCGGTGCTGCTCGCCCCGTCGGTGACGACCGCCGAGCAGGC
>NZ_JACEHF010000075.1:0-14077 GCF_014180685.1 Nocardioides pelophilus
GTTCGGCGTCGCGCGGCAGACCGCCGGCGCCGACGCCGGCACGATCAAGATCGCGTGGCAGCGGGACTGGTTCGACATGCCGTCGACCGCCCACACGTTCCTCGAGATCATCAAGGACAACAAGGCCCCGGACACGCTGCTCAAGCGGATGTCGGTCTCGGGCCACGACGTGCCCGGCCACTACCACCACGCCGACCTGCCGAGCCCCGTCTGGCCGCCGCCGGTCGAGCGTGGCGACTACCTGACCCAGCAGCCCGCGGAGGCCGACGCATGACCATCACGAACCCACCCGCCCACCAGCTGGTCGACGGCAAGCTGACGGGCGCGAGCGACGGCGCGTCGTACCCGATCCTCAACCCGGCGACGGGGGAGCAGATCGGTGTCGCTCCCGACAGCACGGCCGCCGACGTGGACGCCGCGATCGCCGCCGCCCGCCGGGCCTTCGACGAGACCGACTGGTCGACCGACGTCGAGCTGCGGGTGCGCTGCCTCCGGCAGCTGCACCAGGCGCTGCTCGACCACGCCGACGAGTTCCGCGCGCTCACGACCGCCGAGGTCGGCATGCCCGGCTTCATGATGGGGGCCGCTGGCTTCGACGTGCCGGTCGAGGGGCTGAAGTGGGTCACCGACCTGCTGGAGTCCTACGCGTGGGAGACCGACCTCGGGGTGGCCCAGCCGATGGGCATCCCGAGCCGGCGCAGCGTGGTGCGCGAGCCGGTGGGCGTCGTCGCCGCGATCACGCCGTGGAACGTGCCCAACCAGATCAACCTGGCCAAGATCGGGCCGGCGCTGGCCGCCGGGTGCACCGTCGTGCTCAAGCCGGCGCCGGACACCCCGTGGGTGGCCTGCGAGCTCGGCCGGTTCGTCGCCGAGCACACCGACATGCCGGCCGGCGTGTTCAACGTCGTGACGCCCCGCTCCAACCAGGTCGCCGCGGTGCTGGCGTCCGACCCGCGCATCGACATGGTGTCCTTCACCGGGTCGACCGCGACCGGCCGCGCCATCATGGCCGCCGCAGCGCCGACGTTGAAGAAGGTGTTCCTCGAGCTCGGCGGCAAGTCCGCCGCGATCGTGCTCGACGACGCCGACGTGGCCGCATCGGCGGGCGCGACCGCGTTCGCCGCCTGCATCCATGCCGGCCAGGGCTGCGCACTGACCACGCGCCTCGTCGTACCTCGGGAGAAGTACGACGAAGCCGTCGAGGTCGCCGCAGCGACGATGGCGTCGATCGGCATCAACGATCCCGCCGACCCCAACGCGATCTGCGGACCGGTCATCAGCCAGGTCCAGCGCGACCGGGTCGAGAGCTACCTCCGGCTCGCCGAGGAGGAGGGCGGCCGGATCGTCACCGGCGGCAAGGTTGTCGACAAGCCCGGTTTCTGGGTCGAGCCCACGGTCGTCGCCGGCCTCGACAACTCCTCGCGCCTGGCGCAGGAGGAGATCTTCGGCCCGGTGCTCGTCGTCATCCCGCACGACGGCGACGACGACGCCGTCCGGATCGCCAACGACAGCGAGTTCGGCCTCTCGGGCTCGGTCGACTCCGGTGACCTCGAGCGGGCGAGGTCGGTCGCCCGGCGGATCCGCACGGGCACCCTCGCGGTCAACGGCGGGGTGTGGTTCAGCCCGGACGCGCCGTTCGGCGGCTACAAGCAGTCCGGGCTCGGTCGCGAGATGGGTGTGGCCGGGTTCGAGGAGTACCTCGAGACCAAGACGATTGCGGAGCCCGCGTGAGATCGAGCGAAGCTCGGGCTCACGAGTACGGGCGAAGGTCGAGCAAGCCCGCGACCGAGGAACGAGGTCGCGACGGCGCGTCGAGACCCGGTGAGACGAAAGGCAGCATCAGCCAATGAGATTCGAGAACAAGATCGTCGTCGTCACCGGCGCGGCCCAGGGCATCGGCGAGGCCTACGCACGGGCACTCGCCGCTGAGGGAGCGGCCGTCGTGGTCGCCGATCTCAACGAGGAGTCGGGTGCCAAGGTGGCGGCCGCCATCAACGAGTCGGGCGGCCGGGCGATCTTCGTCGCGACCGACGTCTCGTCGGCGGACTCCGCCTCAGCGCTGGTGACCCGCACCGTGGAGGAGTTCGGCGGCATCGACCACCTGGTCAACAACGCTGCGATCTACGGGAGCATGGAGTTCAACCTGCTCATCTCCGTCGACTGGGACTACTACAAGAAGTTCATGTCGGTGAACCTCGACGGTGCGCTGGTGATGACCCGGGCCGTCTACCCGGAGATCGCCAAGCGCGGCGGCGGCGCCATCGTGAACCAGAGCTCGACGGCGGCGTACCTCTACTCCGGGTTCTACGGCCTGGCCAAGGCCGCCACCAACAGCCTGACCCAGCAGCTCGCTCACGAGCTCGGCGGCCAGGGCATCCGGGTCAACGCCATCGCGCCCGGGCCGACCGACACCGAGGCGACGCGGGTCCAGGCCGGAGACGCGGCCAAGGACATCGTCCGCAACTCGCTGGCCATCAAGCGGATGGGCACGGTCGACGACATGGTCGGCGCGCTGCTCTACCTGCTCTCCGACGACGCGTCGTGGGTCACCGGCCAGATCCTGGCCGTCGACGGCGGCCAGACGTTCAGGCTCTGACATGACCGACGACATGACCGACGACACGACCGGTGACACGAGCGACAAGTTCGCCGACCTCCCGGAGCTCCGCGCCAAGGGGCTGCGCAAGATGGAGGAGGTCTACGGGTTCGAGATGACCGACGGTGAGGGCGACTTCTTCCGCTACACCGCCGACCACCTCTTCGGCGACATCTGGCAGCGCCCCGGCCTGACGAACCGTGATCGCCGGCTGTTCCTCATCGGCATGCTCGTCGGGCAGCGCGCCGACGACGTGCTGGGCATCCAGATCCCCGCGGCGTTCGCCAACGGCGAGCTCGACGAGCAGCAGCTGCGCGAGCTCGTCATCCTCGCCTGCCACTACGACGGCTGGCCGAACGGATCCCGGATGAACTCCGTGGTCGAGGAAACGATCGGCAAGGCGAAGCGGAAGCGCTAGATGTCAGCGCAGGATCAGCCGGACGGCGGTCTCCATGTGCTGCGCGGTCTCAGGCGCGGTCGAGCGGCCCGTGACCCAGGCCATCAGCGCCGAGAGCCAGACGTCGCCGATCACCCGCGCGAGCACGACGTCGTCGTCGGTGATCGCCTCGCTGTCGGCTGCCGTGCCGTGCATGGCGTGGGTGACGATCGAGGTCATCGACATGCCGACCGCGTGGATCTCGTTGGCCACGCTGGCGTCGGCGAACATGAACGCGCGGGTCAGCGCCTCGGTGAGCTTCGGGTCACCCTGCATGCCGCGGGTGAGCCGCTTCAGGACGTAGAGGACGCGATCGCCGGGCGTGTCGCCAGGGATCTCGCGGACCTTCAGCTTGTCCTGGGCGTCCTCGAACTCGCGGTCCAGCGCCGACACGAGCAGGTGGATCTTGGACGGGAAGTAGCGGTAGAGGGTGCCGAGGGCGACGTCGGCCTGCTCGGCGACCGCGCGCATCTGTACGGCGTCGAACCCGCCCTCCTTGGCCAGCTCGTAGGTGGCGTCGAGGATCCGCTTCCGGCGATCGCGCTGAGCGGCGCTCCCGGCACTGTCCTGGCGCTCTTCGGTCGAGGAGTTGGCGATGGTCACGACGGTCTCCCATGCGACGTCGGCGGGCTCGGATGTGCCTTGCGTCACTGGAATGGCGCACCTGAGCATGGATGTTGAGTTCGGCGGCGTCCTCGGCGATGGCTCGCAGGTGGACGCCCGAATATAGGCTACTCGTACGTGTCCCATAATAGGAACACGTTCTACGTCTGGACTGCCCTGCTCCACTCCGGAGCTCGGCGCCGCGACTCAGCGCAACGAGCCAGCGCCGGGGATGAAGCCTGAACCGGAGAGAAGAGGGGGAGTCAGCATGCGGATCGCGATGCTGTCGTACCGCAGCAAGCCCCACGTGGGCGGGCAGGGGATCTACATCCGCCGCCTGAGCCGTGAGCTCGTCGCCCTCGGGCACACCGTCGAGGTCTTCTCGGGGCAGCCCTATCCCGACCTCGACGAGGGTGTCGTCCTCACCAAGGTGCCGAGCCTCGACCTGTACCGGCCGGGGGACGAGTTCCGCAACCCGCGGCCGCGCGAGTTCCGCGACCTCATCGACGTCGAGGAGTGGCTGCGGATGCGCAGCGGCGCCTTCCCCGAGCCGCTCACGTTCGCCAAGCGCGTGGTCAAGCTGCTGCGGGCGCGCCGCGACGACTTCGACGTCGTCCTCGACAACCAGACCCTGGCGACGCCGGTCCTCGAGGTCGAGCGCTTCGGCCTGCCCCTGGCCTCGACCATCCACCACCCGATCACCATGGATCGCGCCATCGAGCTTGAGGTCGCGCCGTGGGTGCGCAGGAAGCCGACCTCGCGGTGGCGTCTCGAGTTCCCCAAGATCGGCGTGTGGCGCTGGTACTCCTTCCTCGCCCAGCAGAAGCGCACCGCGCCCCGGCTCCGTCAGGTCATCGTGCCGTCCGAGTCCTCCAAGCGTGACGTCGTCCGGGAGTTCGGCGTCGACGCGGCGCGCATCGAGACGATCCTGCTCGGCGTCGACGACCGGTTCAGCCCGCCGACCGCGCCGCGGGTCCCCGGCCGGATCCTCGCCATGGCGAGTGCCGATGCGCCGCTCAAGGGCATCCACATCCTGCTCGAGGCGTTCGCCAAGCTGCTCACCGAGCGCGACCTCGAGCTGGTCCTGGTGACCAAGCCCAAGGAGGGCGGCGTCACCGAGAAGCTCATCGACAAGCTCGGCATCGCAGGGAAGGTCAGCTTCGCCAACGGCCTCACCGACGACGAGCTGGTCGCGCTGATGGGATCGGCCGAGCTGGCGTGCGTGCCGTCGCTCTACGAGGGCTTCTCGCTGCCGACGGCCGAGCTCATGGCGTGCGAGACCCCGCTGGTGGTGTCCCGGGCCGGCGCCATCCCGGAGGTCGTCGGCCCCGACGGTCTGTGCGCGGACGTGGTCGAGCCCGGCGACGTCGGCGCGCTCGCGCACGCCGTCGCCGCCCTGCTCGACGACCCGGAGCGGCGGGCGCGGATGGGCGCTGCCGGCCGCGAGCGGGTCAAGGAGCTCTTCAGCTGGAGCGCGGTCGCGGTCAAGACCGCCGACGTGCTCGCCGACGTGATCAACCAGTACGACGAGGAGCAGGCAGATGCTGACCGTTGACTTCGACCGGCTCGGCCTGCGGCCGGGCGACCGCGTCCTCGACATGGGTGCCGGCGCCGGACGCCACAGCTTCGAGATGTACCGCCGCGGCGCCGACGTGGTCGCGTTCGACATGGACGCCGAGGAGCTCGAGAGCGTCCAGGACCTCTTCGTCGCCATGAGGGAGGCCGGCGAGGTGCCCGCGGGCGCCGAGGCCGACGTGAAGCAGGGCGACGCGCTGCAGCTGCCGTTCGGCAACGGCGAGTTCGACCGCATCGTCGCCGCCGAGGTGCTCGAGCACATCCACGCCGACGTCGACGCGATCAAGGAGCTGGTCCGGGTGCTGCGCCCGGGCGGCACCCTCGCCATCTCGGTGCCGCGCTGGCTGCCGGAGGTCATCAACTGGAAGCTGTCCGCCGAGTACCACAACGCCGAGGGCGGCCACATCCGCATCTACACCGACCACGAGCTGATCGACAAGGTCACCAAGGCCGGTCGGTTCAACGACGGCACGCCCGGCGACGCGATGATCTTCGAGGGCAAGGACTACGCGCACGGCCTGCACGCGCCGTACTGGTGGATCAAGTGCGCGGTCGGCGTCAACAACGACGACCACCCGCTGGCGAAGGCGTACCACAAGCTGCTCGTGTGGGAGATCATGAAGCAGCCCACCGCGCTGAAGCTGGCCGGCAAGGTGCTCGACCCGATGATCGGCAAGAGCATGGTGCTGTACTTCCGCAAGCCGGAGGCACCGCAGAGTGCCTGACGTCTCCGAGATCCCCCTCGCCCGCCTCCCGTACGTCGAGGGCGTGCTGAGCGCCGTCGACATCGCCGAGACTGCGGCGTCGATCGCTGCCATGCAGGAGCCGTGCGGCGCCATCCCGTGGACGGTCGGCGAGCACACCGACATCTGGAACCACGTCGAGGGCGCGATGGCGATGCTCGTCGGCGGACAGGTGGCTGCCGCGGAGCGCGCCTACGCGTGGATCCCGACGATGCAGCGCGCCGACGGCTCGTTCCCGATGAAGATCGTCAACGGGGAGGCCGAGGACGAGCGCGGCGAGGTCAACATGTCGGCGTACTTCGCCGTCGGTCTCTGGCACCACTGGCTGGTCCGGCGCGACATCCGCTTCGTCGAGACGTACTGGCCCTCGGTGCGCGCGGCGCTCGACTGGGTGGTGTCGCTCCAGGAGCCGTTCGGCGGCATCCGGTGGACGCCGGTCGACGACTTCTGCCTGCTGACCGGCAACTCGAGCATCTACCACTCGCTGCGCGCCGGGGTGGCGCTCGCCGACCTGATGGACGACCCGCAGCCCGAGTGGGAGCTGGCGGGCGGGCGGCTCGGCCACGCGGTCCGCGCCCACCGCAACCTGTTCGCCGACAAGAGCACCTTCTCGATGGACTGGTACTACCCGGTGCTCGGGGGTCCGGTGCGGGGCCGCGACGCGTTCGAGCTGCTCGAGTCACGCTGGGACGACTTCGTCGTGCCCGGGCTCGGCATCCACTGCGTCGACACCAACCCCTGGGTCACCGGCGCCGAGACCTGCGAGCTCGCGATGGCGCTCGACATGCTGGGCGACCACCGCCGCGCGGTGCGGCTGTTCACCGACATGCAGCACCTCCGGGGCGAGGACGGCAAGTACTGGACGGGATGGGTCTACGGCGACCCGGACCAGGTCGAGCTCACGAACGACAAGGGTGAGCTCGAGCCGCGCAACGTGCACTGGCCCGACGAGCACACGACCTACACCGCGGCTGCGGTGATCCTCGCCGCCGACGCGCTGGGGGAGACCTCCGGCCACAGCAGCCCGGGCTCCGGCATCATGCGCGGAACGTCGCTGGCGCCGCACTTCCAGGAGATCGCGCTGGAGTGCGACTGCGCCTCACCCTCCGAGCGGGTCGCCCGCCGTTCCTGAGGTGCGTCGCAGCACCCGCATCGACCCGACCGCGTCGACCTCCTCGAACGCGCCGCTGGCGAGCGCAGGCAGGTAGATCTGCTCGTACGGCGGCCGCCCGCCCTCCGCGGGGTCCTCGAACACGTCGTGAATGGCGAACAGGCCACCCGCCATCACCCAGTGCGCCCAGCTGCGGAAGTCGTCCCGGGCCGGCTGCTCGCCGTGCCCGCCGTCGATGAAGAGCAGGGAGAGCGGGGTGCGCCAGTGCGCAGCGACGGTCGTGGAACGGCCGACGACGGCCACGACCACGTCCTCGAGCCCGGCTCGCGCGATGGTGCGGCGGAAGGTCGGTAGCGTGTCCATCAGGCCGAGCTCGGGATCCACGACGGTCGGGTCGTGATGCTCCCAGCCGGCCTGGTTCTCCTCGGAGCCGCGGTGGTGGTCGACGGTGAAGACCGTTCCGGCGACCGCGCGCGCGGCCGCGCCGAGGTAGACGGCCGACTTCCCGCAGTAGGTGCCGACCTCGAGCGCCGGCCCGTGGGGGAGACGCTCCCGGGCGACCCGGTGGAGGAGCTCGCCCTCGTCGGGCGGCATGAACCCCTTGGCGGCGAGCGCGTGCTCGAGCAGGTCGGGCGGCATCGTGTCGGTCACGGGCCGACTCTAGTACTCTTAGAACACGTTCTAGTTTGGGCGCTCCCCGCTGGTTGAGGTGCGAGCGCAGCGAACCGCGAAACCAAGGGGAATCCATGTCGATCGGTGTCACGGACGAGCACGAGGAGCTGGCGTCCAGCCTGCGCAAGTGGGCGGCCAGCCTCGGTGCGATCGAGGCGATCCGCGCCGCCGAGGGCCGCGTCGACGAGCGGTTCGACGACGTGTGGGCGGCCGCGGAGGAGATGGGCGTGACGGCGATCGCCGTCCCCGAGTCGGCGGGCGGGGGCGGCGGCTCGGTCCTCGACCAGGCGGTCGCGCTCGAGGCGTGCGCCTACGAGCTGGTGCCGGGTGGTCTGCTCGGCGCCGCGGTCGTCGCGACGGCGTCGGGCACTCCCGGGCGGCACGGCGTCCAGGTCCGTCCCGGCGGGATCGTGTGGGACGGCGGCACCGCGGGGACGGCCGATCCGGTCGCGGGCGTCGACATGAGCGCGCGCCACGGTGCGGCGGTCGCGGGTGGCGAAGCCGAGGAGCGGGTCCGTCGTACGGCAGTGACGCTCGCCGCCGCCGAGGCGTCCGGCGTCGCGCGCTGGTGCCTCGACACCGCGGTGGAGTACGCCAAGGTGCGCGAGCAGTTCGGGAAGCCGATCGGGTCGTTCCAGGCGATCAAGCACCTGTGCGCCGAGATGCTCGAGACGGCCGAGGCGGTCGCCGCAGCCGCGTGGGACGCCGCCTCCACCGCCACGGTGCTCGACCAGGGACAGGACGACGACGAGCAGTGGGCGTTCGCGGTCGACGTCGCCCAGACGATCTGCTTCGACGGCGCGGTCGAGGTCGCCAAGTCGTGCATCCAGGTCCTCGGCGGGATCGGCTTCACCTTCGAGCACGACGCCCACCTCTACCTCCGGCGCGCGGTGTCGCTGCGCGCGCTGGTCGGTCCGGCCGACGAGGCCGCTGCCCGCCTGACCGCCGCCGCCGTCGCAGGAGTACGCCGACGCGTGGACGTCGACCTCGACGGTCTCGACGAGCCGATCCGCCCCGAGATCCGGGCGACCGCCGAGCGCATCGCCGGCGTGCCGGAGGCCGACCAGCGTGCCGTGCTGGTCGAGACCGGCTATCTCACGCCGCACTGGCCGGCGCCCTACGGGCTGGCCGCCGACGCAGCGACCCAGGTCGTGATCGACCAGGAGCTCGCCCGCGCGGGGGTGACCCGCCCGGACCTGGTGATCGCGGGCTGGGCGGTCCCCACCATCCTCCAGCACGGCACCGACGCCCAGCGCGAACGGTTCGTCCGGCCCTCGCTCCTCGGTGAGCTCACCTGGTGCCAGCTCTTCTCCGAGCCGGGCTCCGGCTCCGACCTCGCGTCGCTGCGCACCCGGGCGACCCGGGTCGACGGCGGCTGGTCCCTGTCCGGCCAGAAGGTCTGGAGCTCGGTCGCCGAGCGCGCGGACTGGGCGATCTGCCTGGCGCGCACCGACCCGGACGTCCCGCAGCACAAGGGCATCACCTACTTCCTGGTGGACATGAAGTCGGCCGGGATCGACGTGCGGCCGCTGCGGGAGATCACCGGCGAGGCCCTCTTCAACGAGGTGTTCCTCGACGACGTCTTCGTGCCCGACGACTGCGTGGTCGCCGAGCCCGGCGACGGGTGGCGACTGGCCCGCACCACCCTGGCCAACGAGCGGGTCGCGATGGCCAGTGCCCGCCTCGGCAAGAGCGTCGAACGGGCCGTCGAGCTGGCCGAGGCCGGACTCGGCCCGGTCGAGACTGCGCGGGTCGGGCACGCGGTCGCGCTGGCCACCGTGTGCGGCCTGCTGGGCGTGCGCACGACACTGCGGGCGATCGGCGGCCACGGACCCGGCGCCGAGTCGAGCGTGGCCAAGCTGCTCGGCGTCCGCAGCCGTCAGACGTCGTCGGCGCTGGTCGTCGAGCTGCAGGGCGACGCGCTCGCCGCGATCGGCCCGATCGAGCGGGATCTCGACGGCCTCCCGGCAGACGTCTGGGAGATGCTCAACACCCGCTGCCTGTCGATCGCGGGCGGCACCACGCAGATCCTGCGCAACGTCGCGGGGGAGCGGATCCTCGGCCTGCCCCGCTGAGTCGACCCGGCTCCAACTTGGCGACGGGTCGGCCGGAATCAGCCCAGAGTTTGTGACGGGTCGGCCTGCTCGACGCGCCAGGAGTTCCAGTGCCAGTGGAGGTAGCGGTCGATGGCGCGCACGATGTGCAGGCCTCGGATCGAGGGGATCACGTCGAAGGCGTGCTGCGCGTGGGGGAGCTCGACGTAGACCACGGACCGCTTCGACGTCTCGCGGAGCCGCTGCACGAGCTGGCGGGCCTGCTCGACCCCGACCAGGGTGTCGTTGCGACCGTGCACCACGAAGAAGTCGGGGGCGTCGGCGGTGACGCGCAGCAGCGGGGTCGCGGCCTCGTAGACCTCGGGTGCGGTGGCGTAGGGCTGCTCGAAGACCCGCTTGGCGAGGAACAGGTCGCGCATGAGCTCGACGTTGCGCTGTCCACTGACCCCGGCGATGTCGAAGACGCCGTAGTGGGGGACCGCGACCTGCACGCTCGTGTCCTGCTCCTCGAAGCCGGGCTGGTAGGCCGGGTCGTTGGGGGTCAGTGCGGCGAGGGCGGTGAGGTGACCGCCGGCGGAGCCACCGGTGATCGCGACGTAGTCCGGGTCGCCGCCGTAGTCGGTGATGTTCTGCTTGATCCACGCGATGGCCTGCTTGACGTCGACGATCTGCGCCGGCCACTTGTTGCGCGGGGCGAGCCGGTAGTTGACCGACACGCACACCCAGCCCTTGGCCGCCATCCGCTCCATCAGGGCGAGGCCCTGCTCCTCCTTCTTGCCGATGGTCCACGCGCCGCCGTGGACGTGGAGCAGCACCGGCGCGCCGGAGGACGGAGTGTTCGTCGAGGTGTAGATGTCGAGCATCCCGCGCTTGCCGTACGGCGCGAACGGCACGTCGCGCTGCACCTCGACGCCGGCCCGGCGGCGCTCCCGCCCGAAGGCGAACGGGTTGGCCACGCGGCGCCACGGGGTCGCGAGATCGGCCGGCGTCGGCGCCTCGTCGAGCTGCTCGACGTAGTGGACCCCGAGCGCCTCGACCAGCGCTTCCTCGGCCAGGTGGGCGGAGCGCTGGCTCTGCACGATGAGATAGCCCAGCCCGGCGACGCTCGCGCCTGCGAGCGCGAGGCCCAGCGGGTCGCGCCGGCCGCGCGCGAGCTGGCCGGCGGTGTCGGCCGCGGTCAGCGCGAGGACGTGCGGGGCCAGCTCGCCGGTCAACCAGCCCGCGAAGAACGACGGGACGCCCAGCCGGAAGCCGGGCAGCGGGCGGATGGCGTTGGCGGTGAGCGCAGCGGTGACCGCCTGGCGCACGACGTAGCGGTTGACCATGATGTGAAGATTAGCGGGGGATTGGTGCAGAATAGAACTCGTTCTAGTTTCGAGGCTCGCCTCGCTCGAACTGCTACCACCGGAATGGGGTCACGGAATGGATCGTCTGTCGGGGCTCGATGCGAGCTTCCTCTACCTCGAGACGCCCGCGCAGCTCATGCACGTCTGCGGCGTGATCGTGCTCGACCAGACCACGATGCCGGAGCCGTACTCGTTCGCCGCGCTGATGGCGAAGATCGACGAGAACGTCCACGACGTGCCGGAGTTCACCCGCAAGATCCGCGGCGTGCCGATGGGGCTCGACCACCCCGTCTGGGTGCGTGACCAGCAGTTCGACATCGAGCGGCACGTGCACCGCGTGGCGGTGCCGAGCCCCGGCGGCTACCGCGAGCTGATGGACCTCTGCTCGCACCTCGCCGCCCTGCCGCTCGACCGCTCCCGACCGCTGTGGGAGATGTGGGTGATCGAGGGCTACCGGCCCGACGGTCCCGACGGTGCCGCGGGCGACGAGCGGGTGGTGATCTTCTCGAAGATGCACCACGCCACCGTCGACGGCGTCTCCGGCTCGAACCTGATCTCGCACCTGTGCTCCCTGGAGGCCGACACCCCGCCGCTCGCGCTCGGCCCGAAGAAGGGCCACCCGCGCGACCCCAGTCGTCGCGAGCTCCTCGGCCGGGCCGTCATCGGTACGGCGGCCAAGCCGGTCACGCTCGCCAAGGTGCTGCGCCCGTCGGCCGAGCTGATCACCAAGAGCATCGGGCGGGCTCGCCAGGGGGTCGCGATGGCGGCGCCGTTCTCGGCGCCTCGGACGTCGTTCAACGGCACCATCACGGCGCACCGGTCGATCGCGCTCGCCGATCTCAGCCTCGACCACATCCGCGACATCAAGAAGGCGACCGGCACGACCGTGAACGACGTGGTGCTCGCGCTCGCCGGCGGTGCGCTGCGCGCCTACCTCGACGAGCGCGGCGAGCTGCCGGCGACCTCGCTGATGGCCAGTGTCCCGGTGAGCGTCCGCGAGTCCTCCAAGCGGGAGCAGGGCGCCAACAAGGTGTCCGCGCTGTTCACCAAGCTCGGCACCGACATCGAGGACCCGCTGGAGCGGCTCGAGATGCTCGCGGAGCGCAACCGCCACGCCAAGGACCACCACAACGCGATCAGTGCCGACGCGCTCCAGGACTGGGCCGAGTTCGCCGCGCCCCGCGTGTTCGGGCTCGCGGTCCGCACCTACGCCAACCTGCGGCTCGCGGAGAAGCACCCGGTCGTGCACAACCTGGTGATCTCCAACGTCCCCGGACCGCCGGTCCCGCTCTACTTCATGGGCGCCCGGATCACCGCGCTCTACCCGCTCGGCCCGGTCTTCCACGGTGCCGGCCTCAACCTGACCGTGATGTCGAATGCCGGCAAGATCCACGTCGGTGCGCTCGCCTGCCGCGAGTCCGTGCCCGACGGCGACGCGCTGGTCAAGCACTTCCCGGGCGAGCTCGAGCGGCTCCGGAAGGCCGTCGCGAACCGCTGATCAGGCGGGTCGGCTCCGCCGTGCGAAGTCGCGCCGGCGCGCGTTGACGGTCAGCGTCGCCTCGAGCAGGGCGGGGACGAACCGCTCGGCGGCGAGTACGCAGGCAGCGTGCCCGGCCCGCACCTCGTGGATGGTCGCGCCGGGGATCGACCGGGCGAGCCGGATCTGTCGCTCGGTCGGGATCACCTTGTCCTTGGTGTTGACGACGACCGCGGTCGGTACGTCGATCCGGCCGATCCAGGGCCGCGAGTGGTGCCGTCCGAGCGCCGCCAGCGCCTGGCCGACCGCCCAGGGGCTGGTCGAGCGGAACTCGCGCAGGGCCCACTCGTGCATGTCGTTGGGGTCGAGGGCGAGCCGGCCGGAGGCGGCGCGGGCGGCGGCGAGCGCCGTACGGCTGCGGATGAGCCCGCGGGTCGCCAGCATGCTCGTCTCCATGCCCGTGAAGAACGCCCGTTCGACCGGGGTGAGGCGGAACCGGTCGGTGGTCGCGCACAGCACCAGCCCGGAGATCTTGTCGGGGTGCTGGCGCCAGACGCGCTGGGCGACGATCGACCCCATCGAGTAGCCGGCGACGATCACGTCGTCGAGGTCGAGCAGGTCGATCAGCGCGCCCACGTCGTCGGCGCAGTCGGCGAGCGAGAAGTGCTCGCTACGGATGCCCTGGCCGTGCCAGCGCTGGTCGAGGGTGACCACCCGGAACCGCTTCGACAGCGGCCGGATCGCCGGGAACCAGGTGAGCAGCCCGGTGCAGCCGAGGGCGTGCAGGAGCACGATCGTCGGCGACTGGGGGTCAGGGCCGGGTGTGTCGGTGACGTACGTCGACCCGCCCCGGCCGGGGAGCTCGAGCAGCTGGCCCTCGGGGATCGGGGCCCACGGCAGGTAGACCCGGTTGCGCACGACGCCCAGCGGTGTGACCCCCATGGGGCCACCCTAGAACAGGTTCCAATGCGAGTGGGTCAACTGTCCCGGATGGCGCGTGCGCGGCACGCCGACGCTCTTGCGGCTCGAACAAGGCATGTGACGGAGACGTACATGCATCCGGAAGTAGAACACGTTACAGTTCTGCTTGTGGAACCCGAAGAGATCAGTGCGGTACGAGCGGTCGTCACCGAGGTCCTGGAGCGCTCCGGCGACTGGGCTGCCTGGCAGGCGGCCGGCCTGACGGCGCTGCCCCTCCCCGAGGAGTACGGCGGCGACGGGCTCGGTCTGGAGGCGGTCGCGGTCCTGCTGCGGGAGTCCGGGCAGCGCGCCCAGCGGCTGCCCGCCTGGGAGACCCTCTGCTGCGCCGCGCTGACGCTGGCCGCCCACGGCACCGAGCCGCAGCGCAAGGAGCACCTGCCCGCGATCGTCGAGGGTGCCGTGCTGACGCCTGCCCTCAAGGACCCGCGCGGCACGGTCACCACCTGCGCCGGCGGCCGGGGGGCGGGCCGCAAGGTCGCGGTG
>NZ_JACEHF010000075.1:14136-19191 GCF_014180685.1 Nocardioides pelophilus
CCGCCACCGCCACTGACGGCGCCACTGACGGCGACAGCGACAGCGCCACCGAGGTCGTGGTGCTCGTCGACCCGCAGGGTCCGGGCGTCACGCTGCTGCCAGCTAGCTCGTCGGCCGGCACCCCCACCTTCACCGTCGTGCTCGAGGGCGCGCCGGCCGAGCCGCTCGAGGCGGGCGCCGCGGCCTACCTCCGCGACGTGGCCGCCGCCGGACTCGTCGTGACCGCGGCCGGCGTGCTGGCCGGCGCCCGCGACCTGACCGCCGACTACGTCAAGGGGCGTGAGCAGTTCGGCCGCGCGCTGGCGCAGTTCCAGGCGGTCTCCTTGCAGATGGCCGACGTCTACGTCACCAGCCGCACGCTCGACCTCGCCGCCGACAACGCGGTCTGGCGGGTCGCCAACGGCCTTCCCGCCGCCGACGACCTCGCGGTCGCCGCCTACTGGGCGAGCCACGTGGCGCCGTACGCCTTCCGCACCTGCCACCACCTCCACGGCGGCATGGGCGTCGACGTGACCTATCCGCTGGTGGGCTTCTCGAACTGGGGCACCGACCTCGCGCACGCCCTCGACACGTCGGGCGCCGAGGTGCCGGTCGAGGCGGCCGACGCCAAGAACCTCGAGCTCACCCCGGAGCAGCGCGCGCTCAAGGCCGAGCTGCGCAGCTACTTCGCCGGCCTCGCCGAGGAGTTCGGCCATCCGGCCGACCCGAGCCCGGTCGAGGGCGCGTGGGACCGGCACGGCGCGTCGTACGAACGTCTGATCAAGCGACTCGGCAGCGACGGCTGGATGGGCGTCGGCTGGCCCAAGGAGTACGGCGGCCACGGGCTCGGCGAGGTCGAGCAGACGATCTTCGCCAACGAGGCGCAGTACGCCGACGTCCACCTGCCGGCCGTCACCCTGCAGACCGTGGGTCCGACGCTGATCCGCTACGGGACCGAGAAGCAGAAGGACATGTTCCTGTCGCGGATCCTGAGCGGCGACGTGCACTTCGCGATCGGCTACAGCGAGCCGGACGCCGGCACCGACCTGGCGTCCCTGCGGACGACCGCGAAGCGGGACGGGGACCACTACGTGGTCAACGGCCAGAAGATGTGGACCACCGGCGGCCATCAGGCCGACTACCTCTGGCTGGCCGTCCGCACCGATCCCGACGCCCCCAAGCACAAGGGCATCTCGATCCTCATCGTGGACACCAAGGACCCCGGCTACAGCTGGACGCCGATCATCACCGCCGACGGCTCGCACCACGTCAACGCGACCTACTTCAACGACGTCCGGGTGCCCGGCGACATGCTCGTCGGCGAGGAGAACCAGGGGTGGAAGCTGATCACCACCCAGCTCAACCACGAGCGGGTCATGCTCGGCCCCGCCGGCCGGATCGAGGGGCTCCGCGACAAGGTGCTCCGGTGGGCCGACACGGCCGGGGTGCGCGACGAACCCGCTGTCGCCGAGCTGCTGGGCCAGGCGACGGCGGTCTTCCGCGTCAACGAGCTGCTCAACTGGAACGTCGCGCGCCAGGCCGCGAGCGGCGAGATCGAGGTCGCCGACGCGTCGGCCACCAAGGTGTTCGCGTCCGACCAGGTCCAGCACGTGCTCGCCGACCTGATCTCACTGGTGCACAAGTACGGCGACGCCGGCGACCCGAGGACCAAGGAGCTGCTCGACTACCTGGATGCGCAGGCCAAGCGCAACCTGGTGCTGACGTTCGGAGGTGGCGTGCAGGAGGTGCAGCGCGAGCTGATCGCGATGTTCGGGCTCGGGCTGCCGCGGGTGCCCCGATGACCGCCGAGAGCACCGAGGCCGCCGACGAGCGGCACCAGCGGATCATGGCCGAGGCCGAGCGGATCATGGCGCTCGGGGAGGCGTCGGAGACCGTCGCCCGCTGGGAGGTCAACCAGCCGACGATCGGCACCTGGCTCGACGCGATGGGCTATGACAACGAGCGGTTCCTCAACGGCGAGGCGCCACCGTCGATGGCCCAGGTGTGGACCATGCCCGGGCTCGGTCGCAAGCGCGCGTCCGACGACCCGCTGCACTCGATGATGGAGCTGCTGACCGCGGAGGGGTACACCGCCGTGCTGGGCACCAACACCGAGCAGACCTACGAGCGCTACCTCAAGGTCGGCGAGCACGTCCGCGTCACCACTGCGCTGGAGTCGGTCGCGGGCCCGAAGAACACGGCCATGGGCCTCGGCTACTTCGTCACCTCGCGCAACCGGTGGTACGTCGGCGAGGAGCTCGTGGCCACGATGCTGTTCCGCGTCCTGAAGTTCATCCCGAAGGACCCCGCATGATCCGACCGATGATCAACCGCGACTCGGCGTACTTCTGGGAAGGGACGCAGAAGGGCGAGCTGCGGATCCAGAGCTGCAACGCGTGCGGCGCGCTCCGGCACCCGCCCGGCCCGGCCTGCCCGTCGTGCGGTGCCCTGGACCGCGGCTACGTGGTCGCCTCCGGCACCGGCACCGTCTTCTCCTACGTCGTGCACCGGCACCCGCCGGTGCCCGGCAAGGAGCTGCCCATCGTGATCGCCCTGATCGACCTCGACGAGGGCGTGCGGATGGTCGGCGAGGTGGTCGGTGTCCCGGCCGAGGGCGACGGAGCGATCGAGATCGGGATGCGGCTACGCGTCGACTACAACCGGGTCGACGACGAGCTGACCCTTCCCGTCTGGAGGCAGGCATGAGGAAGCTGGAGACCGGGCAGGCGATTCCCGAGTGGAGCCTTCCGTTGACCCCGACCACGATCGTGAGCACCGCGATCGCCACCCGCGACTGGCAGGACGTCCACCACGACCGTGACGTCGCCCAGGCGGCCGGGTCCAAGGACATCTTCATGAACATCCTGACCACCAACGGGCTGGTCGAGAAGTTCGTCGCCGACTGGGTCGGGCACGACTGCGAGCTCAAGGGGATCGCGATCCGGCTCGGGGCGCCCGCGCACCCCTACGACACGCTGACGTTCAGCGGCTCCGTCGACTCCGTCGAGGACGGGATCGCGACGATCTCGATCGTCGGCAAGGTGTCGCTCGGCGATCACGTCACCGGCACGGTCAAGGTCGTGGCCGCATGACCGGGACACAGGATGCGCGAACCTTGCGAGGCAAGGCCGCCATCGTCGGCATCGGCGCGACCGAGTTCTCCAAGGAGTCCGGCCGTTCCGAGCTGCAGCTGTCCGTCGAAGCTGTCCAGCACGCGCTCGCGGACTGCGGCCTCACCGTCGCCGACGTCGACGGGCTGACCACCTTCACCATGGACACCTCCTCCGAGATCGCGCTGGCGCGCGAGCTCGGCATCGAGGAGCTGCGCTTCTTCAGCCGGATCAACTACGGCGGCGGTGCGGCCTGCGCGACGGTGCAGCAGGCCGCGATGGCGGTCGCCACCGGTGTCGCGGACGTGGTCGTCGCCTACCGCGGCTTCAACGAGCGCTCGGAGTCCCGGTTCGGCCAGGTGTCGGTCGCGGCCGCGACCCAGGTCAACACCAACGGGCTCGACAACGCGTGGACCTACCCGATGGGGCTCGGCACGCCCGCGGCGACCGTCGCGATGCAGGCCCGCCGCTACATGCACGAGTACGGCGCGACCTCGGAGGACTTCGGTCGGGTCGCGGTCGCAGACCGCCGGCACGCGGCGACCAACCCGAACGCGTTCTTCTACGGCAAGCCGATCACGCTCGAGGACCACCAGGCGTCGCGGATGATCGCCGACCCGCTGCACCTGCTCGACTGCTGCCAGGAGAGCGACGGCGCCGTGGCGCTGGTGATCACCTCCGCCGAGCGCGCTCGCGACCTGGCCCAGCCGCCGGCGTACCTCGCCGCTGCGGCGCAGGGGAGTGGCCGCGACCAGTTCGTGATGACGTCGTACTACCGCGACGACATCGGCATCCCCGAGATGGGGGTCGTCGGTCGTGAGCTGTGGCGGCAGTCGGGACTGGCACCCGACGACATCCCGATGGCGATCCTCTACGACCACTTCACGCCGTACGTCCTCATGCAGCTCGAGGAGCTCGGCTTCTGCGGTCGGGGGGAGGCACCCGGGTTCATCGCCGACGGGGCGATCGAGCTGGGCGGCCGGCTGCCGCTGAACACCCACGGCGGTCAGCTGGGCGAGGCCTACATCCACGGCATGAACGGCATCGCCGAGGGTGTCCGCCAGATCCGCGGCACCTCGGTCAACCCGGTCGACGACGCCCACCACGTGCTGGTCACCGCCGGCACCGGCGTGCCCACCAGCGGCCTGGTCCTCGCTGCGACCGTCTAGCCTGACCCGGTGAGCAGCGACCTCCCGGACACCACGGCGCCCGAGCGGAAGACGCTCGTCGACCTCCTCGCCGACAACCGTGCCGAGATCCTCGGGCTTCTCGACGGCCTGACCGAGGAAGAGGCCCGCCGCAGCCTGGTCCCCTCGCTGACCACGCTGCTCGGTCTCGTGAAGCACGCGGCGTTCGCCGAGCAGGTCTGGTTCCACGTCACCCTGACCGGCCGCACCCGTGCCGAGGTCGGGGTCCCCTCCGACATCGACGACAGCTTCCGGCTGGCGCCCGATGACACGATCGCATCGATCAGCGACAACTTCCGGCGGGTGTGCCAGGAGTCCGACCGGGTCGCGTTCGACCACGACCTCGACGACACCGGCACCCACCACCGGTTCGGCCCGGTCAGCCTGCGGTGGATGTACGTCCACATGATCGAGGAGCTCGCCCGCCACGCGGGCCACGGCGACATCCTGCGCGAGCAGGTCGTCGCGGCACGCGAAGGCTGACTCTGCCGCCCAGAGGTACGCCGGGCGGGGGCCACTACTTGCGGCCGCGACCCTTGCCGCCGCCCTTGCCGCCGCCCTTGCCGGACTTCTTCTTGCCCTGCTTGGCCTCCTTGCTGCCGGGCGCCTTCCTCGGCTTGTCGGCCTTGGGTCGGCTGCGGTTCTTTGCGGGACTGCTGAGGCTCACCGGTGCGGTGCTGGTGACGGGTGGGGGTGCGGTCGAGCGGGGGGCCGGGTCCTTCGTCGGCTTCGCCTTCGGCGTCGACGTCGGCGCGACCGCTCCCGCGGACGCCCCGGCA
>NZ_JACEHF010000076.1:0-6867 GCF_014180685.1 Nocardioides pelophilus
GGCGGGGCTCGACCCGGTGCCGCTTGCCGACCGCGATCTTGTACTGCGCCATCGGCTTGTCGCTGCGCGGCTGGCGCGGGCCACGGTCGGCACGGCCGCCGTCGCGGTCGGGGCGGCCGCGCCCCTCCTGCCCGTCGTACTCCCGCTGGGGGCGGCGCGGCTCCTCCTCCAGGACGAGGGGCGCGTCGCCGTGCAGCACGATCGCGAGCGCGGCCGCGACGTCGGCCTCCGGCACGTCGTTGTTCTTGACGTAGTGACCGATCACGTCGCGGAAGAAGCCGATCTGCGGCGACTCGAGCGCGGCGGTGATCCGGTCGTCGAAGCGCGCGAGCCGGGTGGCGTTGACGTCGTCGACGCTCGGGAGCTGCATCTGGGTGAGCGGCTGCCGGGTGGCCTTCTCGATGTGCTTGAGCAGGTAGCGCTCGCGCGGCGTGACGAAGGAGATCGCGTCGCCGCTGCGACCGGCGCGGCCGGTGCGGCCGATCCGGTGGACGTAGGACTCGGTGTCGGTCGGGATGTCGTAGTTGACGACGTGGGTGATCCGCTCCACGTCGAGGCCCCGCGCCGCGACGTCGGTCGCGACCAGGATGTCGAGCTTGCCGTCCTTGAGCTGGTTGACGGTCCGCTCCCGCACGGCCTGCGCCACGTCGCCGTTGATGGCGGTGGCGCCGAAGCCGCGGGCGCGCAGCTTCTCGGCGAGGGTCTCGGTCTCGTTCTTGGTGCGGACGAAGACGATCATCCCCTCGAAGTTCTCGACCTCGAGGATGCGGGTGAGCGCGTCGACCTTCTGCGGGTAGCTGCAGATCAGGTAGCGCTGGGCGATGTTGTCGGCCGTACGCGTCTTGCGCTCGATCGAGATCTCGACCGGCTTGTTGAGGTACTTCTGCGACAGCGACCGGATCTGCTTCGGCATGGTGGCCGAGAACAGCGCCACCTGCTTGGTGTCCGGGGTGTCGGCGAGGATCGTCTCGACGTCCTCGGCGAAGCCCATGTTGAGCATCTCGTCGGCCTCGTCGAGCACCAGGAACCGCAGCTGCGACAGGTCGAGCGTGCCCTTGTCGAGGTGGTCCATGATCCGGCCCGGGGTGCCGACCACGATGTGCACGCCACGGCGCAGCGCGGAGAGCTGGACGCCGTACCCCTGACCGCCGTAGACGGGCAGCACGTGCACGCCCTTGGTGGTGGAGGCGTACTTCTCGAACGCCTCGCAGACCTGCAGCGCCAGCTCGCGGGTCGGCGCCAGGACCAGCGCCTGGGGGGACTTCTGGGACAGGTCGAGGCGGTCGAGGATCGGCAGCGCGAACGCCGCCGTCTTGCCGGTGCCGGTCTGCGCGAGGCCGATCACGTCGCGGCCCTCGAGGAGGTGCGGGATGGTCTGCGTCTGGATCGCGGAGGGCGACTCGTAGCCGACGTCGGAGAGCGCCTTGAGCACCTTCGCGCCGAGGCCGAGGTCACTGAAGCCGGGGGCGGCGTCGACGGGGGAAGGGTCAGGTGCTACATCACTCACCCGACAACGGTAGTGGCGAAGGCAACACCTGGCGCATTCCTCGACGCGGTGGGCTGGGTCACGCAGAGGTCACTTCGGGGCTCACGCAGGGGGCCACTGGAGCCGCGGCGGCAGCGCCGTGCTGCAGGCCCGCCCGCGGCAGGCGCGGATGTCGGCCAGTGCTCGCCGCAGCGAGCGGCGGACCGCGGCGTACCGGGGCACGTCGATCAGGTTGCGGTACTCCCGCGGGTCGCGACGTAGGTCGTAGAGCTCGTCGCGCTGGTGCGCGACGTCGACGAAGAGGTAGCGGTGGGTGCGGATCCCGAGGAGGAACCGGATGTCCCGCCGACCCCCGCTGGACAACGGCTCGCCCGCCTCGTTGGTGTTGCGCGGCGGGTGGCCGAGCGCGCCGGTCTCGGTGAGGATCCCGCGGGTCCAGCCGACGTCGCCGCGACGGGCGACCCGCCACATCGAGACGCCGTCGACCCGATGGTCCGGGGTGGTGCCGGTGGCGGCGGCGATCGTCGGCAGGAAGTCGACGGAGGTGAACGGGTCGGTGCGGGTCTCCCCGGCAGGGATCCCCGGACCCCGCATCAGGAGGGGCACCCGGAGCGAGACCTCGTGCGGGAAGACCTTGCCCAACCGCATCCGCTGCTCGCCGAGGAAGTAGCCGTTGTCGGACGTGAAGATCACCAGCGTCTGGTCCAGCTCGCCGGTGTCGGCGAGGGTCCGCATCAGGTTGCCGACCTGCTGGTCGACGACCTTGAGCGCCTCGGCGCGCTGCCGGGTCACCTCGAGCAGGGCCCGGTGGTCGGAGGGTCGCAGCGGCGGCAGCACCCGCAGGTAGCCCGGCTTGTCGCTGAAGTCGGGGTCGCGCCAGGACGCCCCGGGCGCCTCGAGCACCACCGAGTCCAAGGAACCCCAGACGCTCGGCGGCCGGGCCGGGGTCTTCCAGTCGTAGAGCTCGCCGTTGCTCAGGCGCGTCGGCCGCGGGTCGTCGTCCTCCTTCGGGCCCCCGCTGTGCGGTGCCGTGAAGGAGAGGTACAGCAGGAAGGGCTGGGGCGACGGGGCGCGGTTGCGCACGATGTTGCCGGCGATCTCGCCGTACGCCACTGTCTGGTAGCGCCCCGCGAGCGTCTCGAAGGTCTTCCCGTTGAAGCTCAAGGTCGTGTCGTAGTAGGCGTACGTCGAGCCGGCGTTCGGGCTGCCGGGCGCGAACCCGCCGTCGAGGGACGCCCGCCACATGTCCCACCCCGGCGGCACGTAGCGCAGCGAGTTGCCCTGCTGGGCGCGGGGCGGCGGGTCGAAGCCGTAGCGGTTGAGGTACTTGCCGAGGTAGACGTTCGCGTAGCCGGCGTCCTGCAGCATCGTCGCCAGCGTCCGGCGGTCGTCGAAGGCGTGGAACCCGTAGTCCTCGTAGACCGTGTAGACGCCGTGGTTGTGGGTGTAGCGGCCGCTGAGCACGGAGGCGCGGGCCGGGCAGCACAGCGGGTACGGCGAGAACGAGTTGCGGAACCGGACTCCCTGGTCGCGGATCAGCGCCCGGACCTGCGGCATGAAGCGCAGGTCGTCGTCGCGCATGTCGTCGACCATGATGAACAGGACGTTGGGACGCCCCGGGGCTGCGGCGCTCGCGGACGGCTCCGCAGCGCGCTCCCCCACCGACGGCGGCGCCTGTCCGAAGGCAACGACCATGGCAAGGAGCCCGGCCACCAAGCCGACCACTCGGCGCATCGCTACCTGCCCTTCACCCTCGACCTCTCTCCGACCATCGTCCCGGAATGATCACTCGACCGTGACCGACTTCGCCAGGTTTCGCGGCTTGTCGATGTCGTGGCCGAGGTGCTTGGCCGCGTGGTAGGCGAGCACCTGCAGCGGGATGGTGAGCAGGATCGGGTCGAGCTCCCGCTCGCTCCGAGGTACGACGATCCGCTCGGCCAGGTCGCTGGGGAGCCCGCGCAGGGCGACGTCCTCGTGGGTCACCACGACCAACGGCCCACCGCGGGCCGCGATCTCGTGGAGGGCCGCGACGTTGCGCTCGACCAGCTCGTCGTCCGGGACGATCGCGACCGTCGGGACGTCGGGACTGATCAGCGCGAGCGGCCCGTGCTTGAGCTCCGAGGTCTGGTAGGCCTCGGCGTGGCGGTAGCTGATCTCCTTGAACTTCTGTGCGCCCTCGCGCGCGACCGGGAACCCGCGCACCCGGCCGATGAAGAACAGGCTCTCGGCCTCGGCGAGGCGCGCGGCGATCGCCTCGAGCCGCTCCTCGGTGGCGAGGATCTGCTCGATCTTGTGCGGAAGCGCCTCCAGCCCGGCGATCAGCCGGCGGCCGTCGGCGATCGACAGGTCGCGCACCCGGCCGAGCTGCAGCGCGAGCATCGCGAAGCCGAGGAACATGTTGGTGAGCGCCTTGGTCGACGCCACCGCGACCTCCGGCCCGGCGTGCAGGTAGATGCCGCCGTCGACCTCGCGCGCGATCGCGGAGCCGACCACGTTGACCAGGCCGATGACCCGCCCGCCCTTGCGCTGGATCTCCTGGACGGCGAGCAGGGTGTCGACGGTCTCGCCGGACTGGCTCACGACGACGTAGAGCGTGTCCGGCTCGATGATCGGGTTGCGGTAGCGGAACTCCGAGGCCGCCTCCGCATCGGCGGGGATCCGCGCCAGCTCCTCGATCAGGGTCGCCCCCATCTCGCCGACGTAGTACGCGGAGCCGCAGCCGAGGACCTTGATCCGCCGGATCGCGCGCAGCTCGCGCGCGTCGAGGTTGAGGCCGCCGAGGTGGCCGGTGGCGAAGCGCTCGTCGAGCCGACCGCGCAGCACCCGCTCGGCAGCGGCGGGCTGCTCGAGGATCTCCTTGTACATGAAGGAGTCGTACTCGCCGGCGTCGTACGACGCGGGGTCGACGTCGACGTGGGCGGCACGCCGGTTCGTGGCGGCGAGGCCGCTCGCCCCGAGCCGGTAGGTCGAGAAGCCGGCCGAGGTGATCGTCGCCATCTCGCCGTCGTCGAGGTGGGCGACGGTCGTCGTGTAGCGGACCAGCGCGGCCAGGTCGGACGCGACGTACATCTCCTTGTCGCCCACACCGATGATCAGCGGGCTGCCGTTGCGGGCCACCACGATCCGGTCGGGGAAGTCGACGTGCAGCACCGCGATGCCGTAGGTGCCATGGATGCGGCCCAGCGTCTCGGCCACCTTGCCCTCCAGCGTGTCGGCGCCGGACCCGGCGATCAGGTGGGCGAGCACCTCGGTGTCCGTGTCGGAGACCAGGTCGACGCCCTCCTCGGCGAGCTCGTCGCGGAGCGCCGCGGCGTTGTCGATGATCCCGTTGTGCACGACCGCGACCAGCTCCTTGGTGTCCGTGTGCGGGTGCGCGTTGACGTCGTTGGCCGGCCCGTGGGTCGCCCAGCGGGTGTGGCCGATGCCGACCTTGCCGGTGAAGCGCTTCGGCAGGTCCTCGCTCAGGTCACGCACCCGGCCGGCGCGCTTGGCCACCCGGATCCCGGAGCCGCCGAGCACGGCCACGCCCGCCGAGTCGTAGCCGCGGTGCTCCAGCCGCGCGAGGCCCTCCAGGAGAAGGGGAGCGGCCTGGTGGGGCCCGAGGTATCCGACGATTCCGCACATGGCTCTGCCTTTCGTGGCTATCCGTAGATCATCCGGCGCAGCTGGCGCTCGGACAGGTCGGGCGCGGCGACCAGGTGGTCGGCCAGCTCGTCGCGCAGGACGGTGAAGATGTCGGCGTTCTTGGCGCCGCGGAGCTTGAGCTCGCTGTGCCGGCGGCGGACGTAGGCCTCCACGGTCTCGTGGTGGAAGGCCAGCACGTCCTCGATGACCCGAGTCGCGTCGGTCGCGGGGAGCCCGGTGGTCGCCACGACGTGGCGGACGAGGCGCGGATCGACGAGCACGCATCGATGATCGGCAGATCGACGACGATTTCCAAGTTTCTGCCCGGAATCGGGCAGGAGTACGCCGATGCCGTCGATTCTCACGTCGCCCCGGCCGCCGTGGGCGCCATCGTCCCGCGGGCCAGGGTGGAGCGGACGTCGACCGCAGGTGGCGGAACTGCGCCCTGGATGGAGCACCCACCACGCAATGTGACCGAAATCGGGGGCTTGGGTGGGGGTCGTGCTATCTTGGTGAACACGAGATGAACTGGAGGTGTCCCGTGCACGACGTACAGATGGCCGAGCGGCCTATGCTCGAGATGCGGTGGATTCCCGTCGCCGACGAGCGGGGCACCACCCGCATGCAGGCGGTGTGGATCGACTCCGCCGCCGCCTCGGCGACCACGCACCACGCCGCCTGAGCTTCCTGATCCCCGTCGAGGGTCGCGTCCACCAGGACGCGGCCCTCGATCTTTTTTGGAGCAAGCGGAATAGGACTGCGGTCCGCTTTGCTGAGGTGATTGAGACTTCAACCAACTGGGCGGATCGAACCCGCTCACCACCTCAGGAGGAACGATGACCGAGACTTCCACTGCCGCCCTCACCGACATCAGCGGCGACTACACCATCGACACCGCCCACAGCCGCCTCGGCTTCGTCGCCCGGCACGCGATGGTCACCAAGGTCCGCGGCTCGTTCGCGGAGTGGCAGGGCACCGCCCACATCGACACCGCCACCCCCGCCGACTCGTGGGTCAAGCTCACGATCGACGCCGCGAGCGTCACCACCGGCTCCGCCGACCGCGACGGCCACCTCAAGTCCGCCGACTTCTTCGACGTCGAGAACTTCCCGGAGTGGACCTTCTCCTCGACCGCCGTCAGCCGCGACGGCGACGAGTGGACCGTCGTCGGCGACCTCACCATCAAGGACGTCACCCACGCCGTGACGATCGAGTTCGAGGAGGGCGGCTCGGCCAAGGACCCGTTCGGCAACCTCCGCGTGGGCTTCGAGGGCGAGGCCACCGTCAACCGCAAGGACTGGGGCCTCACCTGGAACGCCGCGCTCGAGACCGGCGGCATCCTCGTCTCCGAGAAGATCAAGCTCGAGTTCGACGTCTCGGCCATCCGCAACGTCTGACGCCCAGCGTCCGTTCGACGGGCCCCGACTCCCACCCGTGGAGTCGGGGCCGTCGTCTTTCGCGGCTAATTCGCGCGACAAGCAGCGGCGGGCGGTCCACACTCGACGATCGTGACCACGACCCCCGACGCCGCGCCCGCCGGCTTCACCACCCGCCCGCTCTCGATGTCCGACACGGCGGCGGTGTTCGACGTCTACGCCGCTCAGCAGCGCCACGACCTCGGCCGGGTCGAGGTCGACGAGGAGGACATCGTCGCCGAGTGGCAGCGCCCGTCGTACGACGTCTCCGCCTGCACGATCGGGGTCTTCGACTCCGACGACCGGATGGTCGGGGTCGCGGAGTACCTCCGGCACGAGAGG
>NZ_JACEHF010000076.1:6946-18782 GCF_014180685.1 Nocardioides pelophilus
CGCTGCTGGAGGCCCTCGGCTACCACGTGCGCTGGACGAGCTGGGTGCTCCGCCTGCCCGAGGGCCGCAGCATCGAGGAGCGGCCGCTGCCCACGGGCTACGCGCTGCGGATCGCCGACGAGGCCGACCAGGAGCAGGTCTGGCACACCATCGAGGACGCGTTCCTCGAGTGGTCCAAGCGCGACAAGCAGTCGCTCGACGACTTCCTGGCCGAGGTCTGGGGCCGTCCCGGGTTCGAGCCCTGGAACGTCCAGGTCGTCACCGGTCCCGACGGCGCGATCGTCGGTGCCGTGTTCGCGGTCAACACCGACGCCGGCGACGGCATCGAGACCTACGTCGCGCGGATCGCGGTCAGCCGCGACCACCGCAACCTGGGGCTCGCGCAGGCGCTGCTCGTCGCGGCGTTCGCGGCCGGCCGGGAGCGCGGCGCGCTCACCGGGGCCCTGTCGACCGACAGCCGCACGGGGGCCCTGACCCTCTACGAGAAGGTCGGCATGGCGCCGAGCTCGGTCTGGCTGCATCGGGCGGTCAAGCTCGGCTGACCCGCGACTAGGCTCGGCGCATGGGTGAGGTGTTCGCCGGTCGTTACGAGCTGATCGACCCGATCGCAGCGGGTGGGATGGGCACCGTGTGGCGGGTGCACGACCGGGCCGACGGCCAGCTGAAGGCCGCCAAGATGCTCCACCAGAGCGACGCCGCGATGCTGCTGCGGTTCGTGCGCGAGCAGGGCCTGCGGATCGACCACACCCACATCGTCACGCCGCAGTCCTGGGCGGGCGTCGACGACAGGGTGCTGTTCACGATGCCGCTGGTCGCCGGCGGCTCGGTGTCGATGCTGATCCGGAAGCACGGCGCCCTCCCGCCGCGCTGGATCGGCCGGCTCGTCGACCAGACCCTGCAGGCGCTGGAGGCCGTGCACGCGGCCGGCATCGTGCACCGCGACGTGAAGCCCGGCAACCTGTTGCTCGAGCCCACCGGGCGCGGCGTGCCCCACCTCCGGCTCGGCGACTTCGGGATCGCGGTGCCGACCGACGAGGCCCGGCTCACCCACGTCGCGATGCTGATCGGCACCGCCGGCTACATGCCCCCCGAGCAGCACCTGGGCGCGGACCCCGACCCGAGCGCCGACGTCTACGCCCTCGGCATGGTCACCCTCGAGATGCTCACGGCCACCAAGCCGCCGCGCGAGCCGGCGCCGCTCGACACGACGAGCCTGCGCACGGGTGACCCCGCGCGGGACGCGGTGGTGGACCTGATCGCCGCGGCCACGGCGTACGACCCGGCGGCGCGGCCGACGGCTGCCCAGCTCCGCGCCCATCCGGCACTGCGGCTGTTGCTCGCGCTGCCGCCCGACCCGGCCGACCCGATCACGATCACCGACGTGTTCCCGCCGCTTCCCGGCGCCGGGATCGATCAGGCCACGGCGGCCTTCACCGCGACTCCCCCGCCGCCCCCTCCACCGCCGTCCGCTCCGGCCGCCGCCCTCACGGGCGCCCCGACCGTGGGGCCGGCAGGGCCGCTACCGCCGCCACCGCCGCCGCGTCGTACCCACGAGGAGACGCTCCACCAGCCGCTCCCGGCGCCGGCTCGGACGGGCGTGCTCGCGCCGGTGCTGCTGCTGGTGGCCGGCCTGCTCGGTCTGGTCGCTAGCGGGTGGCTGCTGCTCGGTTAGCCGCGCGGCGACGGCTCAGCCACCCGGCGGCCACGGCGCAGCAGGCGAGGCTCAGCACCCCGACACCGATGCCGATCGCCCGGCGCGGACCCCACCACGCCTCGTCGTCGTCGCCGACGGGAGTGAAGGGGTTGCCCGACGCCACGGCGGCGAACTCGCCGTCGCCGACGAGGTACGGCGTCTCCGGCGTGTAGCCCTCGGGCCCCGCGCCACCGCCCTGGGCGAGCACGGCGGCCTTGTACGTCGGCTCCTCGCCGTCGACGTGCGGCACCTCGATCGTGAGGTCGACCGCGACCTCTGTCGGCTCGCGGTCCTCGGGCGCCGGCTCGACACTCACCGCGACCCAGTGGTCGCCGGGCAGGCTCGGCTCGAAGTCGCGGTAGCGGTTGTCGTAGCGAAGCGGGTGGGACGCCGCGACCAGCACGGCCGGGTCCTCGCCGTAGTCGCCGTAGTCGCCGTAGTAGTAGTCCTCGGAGGTCGTCAGCGCGAAGGTGTCGCGGCTCGGCTGGACGAGGCGGACCTGCACGCCCACACCGAGGACCGGGTCCTCCGCGTCCACCGGCGGGAGGTCGGCGCGCGCGACGACCTGGTCACCCCAGGCGAGCGGCACCCGCCAGAGCAGGGTGGTGCCCTCGGTGACCTCCGCCGCGATCGTGACCGGGCCGTCCTGGGCGTCGACGATCGGAGCGTCGTCGAAGGAGCCGGCACCCTGCGGGCGGTCGACCGGGTCGACCGGCTCCGGCAGGTCGTAGCCGAGCTCGGCGTCCTCGGCGACCGGCTCGCCGGGGGTGGTGACCGGTGCCTCCTCGACGATCTTGATCGCGATCGGCAGCGGCTCCGTGCTGGACGTGGAGTAGCGCTCGATGGTCACCGTGATGGTGGCGGCGGACCGGCAGGGGTCGTCGGCGGAGTCCTCGTCGCCGACGAGGACCTCGTCGCCGATGGGCGCGTCGAAGTAGGTCGTGTCCGACGACGCGTCGCCGCTGCCGCAGTCGGCGCCCGCGGGGTCCTCCGGGGTGGGCGCGGTGGCCGCGATCGTGAACCCGTCGTAGTCGGCGGTCCGCGGCGTGCCCACCACGCCGACGTGGACGCTGCTGTCCTCGATCTGCCGCTCGTAGCTGAAGTACTGCGGCTGGGAGCTCGGGCCGAGCGCCGAGGTCCAGAGCCCGGCCTCGACCCGGCTGGGCTCGGCGGGGTTGGTGCTGCCGTCGACGGGCTGTCCCCCGAGGTCGACCGGCTCGGCCGCGGCGGCCGTCGCGGCGCCGTACGGCGGCCACGTGCTCAGGCCGAGCGCGAGCGCTGCGGCGACAGCCGCACCCCGGACGGTTCTCACCCGCGGCAGCCTAGTGGTGGCTTCCGCGGGTGAGACTCAGGCGTCCTCGGTCACTCGTCGTCGGTGGCCTCGTCGGCGGCGGGACCGTCGGCGAGGATCCCGTAGAGCCGGCGCCGCGCCTCGACCAGGACCTCGACCGCGGCCCGGCGCTGGGCCTCGTCGCCGGAGATGACGATCTGCCAGACGGCGCTCATCACCTGGGGGATCTCGGCCTTGATGTCGGCGTGCTCACCGGGCCACTCGGCCTCGGCCCGCTCGAACGGTGCCCACACCGCAGCGAGGTCCTCGGCGTTCTCGGTGCAGTACGCCGAGCCCGCCTCGGTCAGTCGCAGCGCCCGCCGGCCGCGCTCGTCGTCGGTCTCGACCAGGCCCTCGTCCTCGAGCTGCTGGATGGTCGGGTAGACCGAGCCCGGGCTGGGGCGCCAGGCCCCGCCGCTGCGATCGGTGATCTGCTGGATCACCTGGTAGCCGTTGATCGCCTCGTCGCGCTCCTGGGCGGCGCGGAGGACGTCGAGGATCGCCGAGCGGACGTCGCCGCGTCGTACCCGCGCGCCGCGCGACCCCTCGGGCCGGCCCATCCCGAGCAGCCCCGCGAGCCACGGCGGCGGTCCGCCGGGGCCCCCGCCGCGGTGGTGCGACGCGCCGCGCTCCCACGGGTTGCCCCACGGGCCGGGTCGGTGCTGGCGCTGGTTCTCCTGCTGGGGACCGCAGTCCCCCATCGCGGCCCAGAACGGACCGAAGCTCTTGCTGAAGCCGTGCATCGTGGTTCCTCCCTTGTGCGACCTTTCGTCAGTATGTCGCGATATATCGTTAGAGTATCGCGAGGATTCGGTCCACGCAAGGCGCGGACATGCCCGTTCATCAAGGGATGCAGACGAGTGACCGCTTCCCAAGTCGAATTGGGGCAGGGAAGCGACCGTTCGCCTACATACCTTGATAAACGGGCGCCCGCGTCAGCGAGCCAGCCAGGCGGCGTAGGAGTCGAAGGAGTACGGGCGACCGAGGAAGTCGGCGACCAGGTCGGCGGCGTCCTTGGTGCCGCCGGGGGCGAGCACCCGGTCGCGGTAGCGGGCCGCGACGGTCTCGTCGAAGAGGTCGCCGGTGCCCGCCGGGTCGAAGGCGCTGAACATGTCCTTCGCGATCACCAGCGACCACATGTAGGTGTAGTACGCCGAGCTGTAGCCGCTGAGGTGGCCGAACGACGCGAACATGTGGGTGCCCTCGAGGTAGGGCAGCGCGGCGTACTTGCGCTGGAGCGCCACCATCCGGTCGGTGAGCGAGGCGACCTCCTCACCGGCCGCCCGCCGGGCCTCGTCGGCGTGGAACCAGTAGGACATCGCGGCGTAGAACATCTGGGTCCGGGCGTAGATCCCCTTGCCGTAGTCGTCGGAGCGCCGCATCGCCTCGACCAGCTCGACGGGGATCGGCTCTCCCGCGTCGTTGGTCGCGAAGGTGCGCAGCACCGACGGGTCCCACGCCCACTCCTCCAGCATCTGGCTCGGCGCCTCGACGAAGTCCCACTCCGTCGCCACTCCCGCGAAGCGGAACCACTCGCCGTGCCCGGCGAGCAGGTGGTGGAGCAGGTGCCCGAACTCGTGGAACAGCGTGGTCACGTGGTCGTGCTCCATCAGCCCGCGCGCGAAGTTGCAGACCAGCACGCCCTCCGGCAGCTGGCGGAACCCGTCGCTGGCGGCGACACCATCGGTGAGCGTGAACTGCGCGGCGTGCTTGTACTTGCCCTCGCGCGGGTGAAGGTCGAGGTAGATCCGCCCGACCCTTCGAGACGCCTCGTCCCTCGGCTCATCAGGGACCTCCCGTCCCGATTCGGAGTAGACGTCGTACACCGCCACGTCCTCGTGCCACACGGGTACGTCGACCGGTTCGTAGCGCAGTCCGAACAGCCGGCCGGTCACGTCGAGCAGGCCCTGCCGGACCTTGGGGAAGGCGAAGTAGGTGCGCACCTGCTGGGAGTCGACGTCGTACTGCTCCTGGCGGACCTGCTCCTGGTAGTAGAACGAGTCGAAGAGCGGGATCTCCGTCGCGTCGGGGTAGTCGCGGCGGTAGCGCTCGAGCAGCAGCTCGAGGTCGGCCCGCATCGGCTCCTCGGCGGCCGCCACGATCTTCTCGATGAACTCCGGGATGGCCGCGCCCGAGCCGATCATCTTCACGTCGGCGTCGTACGACGGCCAGTCGGGGTAGCCGACCAGCGTGGCCAGCTCCTGGCGCAGGGCGAACATCTCCTCCAGCAGCGGCTCGGCCGTCGGCCAGCCGCGCTGCAGGAACGCGGTGGTGATGTCGCGGCGCACGTCCTGGTCGTGCGCGAACATCCGCACCGGGATCGCGTCCGGGTAGTCGGTGGTCACCGTGACCAGCCCGTCGTCGTCGGCGGGATGGGCCTCCAGCCAGTCGTCGGGCAGCCCCGCGAGCCGCTCGGGATCGACCCGGATGGTCCGGACGTCGTCGCGGGCGACCTTGCTGAACTCCTGGTCGAGCTCGGTCAGCCGGTCGCGGATCGCGGTGATCCGCGCCCGGGTCTCGTCGTCGCGGTCGACGCCCGACCTCCGGTAGTCCTTGCGGATCTTCTCGAGCAGCCGCGCCGCCGTCCGGTCGAGACCCTGGCCGTCGAGACCCTGGCCGTCGAGATCCTGGCCGTCGAGCCCGGCGAACACCTCGAAGAGCGCGCGGTCGAGGCTCCACTCGGTCGCCAGCTTGTCGACCTCCTGCTCGGCGGCGTCGGCGAGGTCGCGCACCGTCTGGTGCGGGTGGACGTTGCCGAACAGCGAGCCGCAGGCCGCGACCCCGCCGAGGTGGCCGGTCGCCCGGTCCCAGATGCGGAGCACCTCGAGCGGATCGGACGGCGGGTCGGAGCGCAGCCGGTCGACCAGGGTGCGCGCCCGGTCGAGCTCCGTGGCGGAGCGCGACTGGACCCACTCACCCCAGGCGGCGGGGTCGTCGGAAGCAGGCAGCGGAAGGGGGGAGAGCGTCACCCCGCCAAGACTAGGCGGCGCTCACACCAGCTCGCCGCGGCGACGGGTCAGGTAGGCGCGCTCGGCGGTGTTGTCGCAGACGGCGAGCGCGGCGTCGTACGCCTCCCGCGCCTCGGCGCTGCGGCCGAGCCGCCGCAGCAGGTCGGCGCGGGTGGCGTGGAAGGCGTGGTACGACGCCAGGACCGGTGCCGTCGCCACCAGCCCGTCGACCTGGGCCAGAGCCACCTCCGGGCCGTCGAGCTCGGCGACCGCGACCGCGCGGTTGAGCGCGACGACGGGCGACGGGTCGAGCCGTGCGAGCTGGTCGTAGAGGGCCGCGACCTGCGACCAGTCGGTGGTGTCGGCGGTCGGGGCGTCGGTGTGCACGGCGTTGATGGCGGCGAGGATCTGGTAGCGACCCGGCCGGTTGATCGCGAGGCACCGACGCACGAGCTCATGCCCCTCGGCGATCAGCTCCCGGTCCCAGCCGCCACGGTCCTGGTCGTCGAGCCGCACCAGCTCGCCGCCCCGCACCCGGGCCTCCCGGCGCGCCTCGGTGAGCAGCAGCAGCGCGAGGAGACCGGTGACCTCGGGCTCGTCCGGCATCAGCTGGTGCAGGATCCGCGCCAGCCGGATCGCCTCCGCCGTGAGCTCGGTGCGCACCGGCTCGCCGTCGCCGGTCGCGAGGTAGCCCTCGTTGAAGACGAGGAAGAGCACCGCGAGGACGGTCGCCACCCGGCCCGGCAGGTCGGCCGCCTCCGGCACCCGGTAGGGGATCTTGGCGGCGGCGATCTTCTTCTTCGCACGGGTGATCCGCTGCCCCATCGTCGCCTCGGGCACGAGGAACGCCTGCGCGATCTCCGGGACGGTCAGGCCGCCGAGCAGCCGCAGGGTCAGGGCGATCCGCGCTTCCGGCGCGAGCGCCGGGTGGCAACAGGTGAACATGAGCCGGAGCCGTTCGTCCTCGCCGGGATCGAACGGCCCGGTCGATCCGTGCGGTGTGTCGTCGTACATCTCAGCGGCCTGTCGGTGCTTGGTGTCGCGCAGCTTCTCCCGGCGGAGCCGGTCGATCGCGCGGTTGGCGGCGGTGGTGGTCAACCACCCGCCGGGGTTGGGAGGTACGCCGGAGCCGGGCCACTTCTCGAGCGCCGCGACCAGCGCCTCGCCGGCGGCGTCCTCGGCGAGGTCGATGTCGCCGAACCGACGCACCAGCGTGGCGATCAGCCGGCCGTACTCCTCCCGGAAGACCCGCTCGATAGCGCGGCCCGACGACGGGTCTCGTGACGCCACCACAGTGAGCCTTTCTTCGATCCGCAAGCCGAAGGCCTCCTCGACCAACGACTTGGCTCAGGCAGGTTCGGACTGGAACGGCCGGACCTCGACCTTGCCGCCACAGGCCTTGGAGCCCTCCGCAGCCCACGTGAGCGCGGCGTCGAGGTCGGGGGCGTCGATGATCCAGAAGCCCCCGATGTGCTCCTTGGTCTCCAGGTAGGGGCCGTCGGTCACCACCGGGGTCTCGCCAGTGCCGTCGACGACGGTGGCGGTCTCGGCGGGCTCGAGGCCGCCGGCGAACACCCAGATGCCGGCCTCGCGGACCTTGTCGTTGAAGCGCCCGGTGGCGGCGTACATCTCCTGGACCTCGTCCTCCGGGATCGAGGCGTAGTCCTCTTCGCTGCCGTGGACGGCGAGCAGGTAGTGCGGCATGTCGATCTCCTCACTCCGGGGCGGCCTCCGATGACCGCCTTCCATCCTCACCACGAACACGTAGCTGCCGATACGACAACCTGCCACACGATTTCCTGAGAGTCTGGGGCCGTGGTCGGGGTCGGTGGTCCACGCAAGCGGAGCTGGGTGCGCATCGTGCTCGGCGTCCTCGGCATCCTGTTCCTCGCCGTGCCCATGCTCGTCGCTGCGCTCGTGATCATCGTCGGCGTCGGCAAGTGGGAGTCCCTGGACCCCGACGCGCAGGGGCGCGTGCCCGGCCGCGTCACCCTCGACGCCGACGAGGGCTCGACGTACGTCGTGGCGCTGGGGACGGGAATCATCAACGAGACCGGCGGTGGTCGGGCGTTCAACACCGACGTGGCGCGCGACGTGCGCTGCACGATCCGTCACCCCGACGGCAGCGAGGACTCGATCCGCGGCGACCGGCAGGTCTCCTCGGTGACCCGGGCCGGGCAGTACGCCACGGTCGGCAAGTTCGAGGGCGAGGGCGGCTCGACCGAGCTCGAGTGCTTCGCCACCTCCACGGACGTGTTCGGCGAGGAGCGGGACCTCCCGATGATCGTGCACGAGTCCAACCAGACGCTCCAGTACGTCGGTTACGGGCTCCTGGTGGGCAGTGTCGTGGTAGTCCTGGCAGGCGTCGGCCTCATCGTGTGGGGCGCGCGCGGGAAGGTGGTCTGACCGATGGTGTTCGAGAAGTTCAAGCAGGCGGCCCAGGCGATGAGCCCGGCCAACATCAAGCGCGGCATCGAGCTGAGCAAGCAGTCGATGGCCAACGGCGGCCGCCTCACCGAGGAGCAGATGGCGGGGTGGACGCCCGAGCAACGCGCACAGTACGAGGCTTCCCTCGCCCAGGCCCAGCAGCAGATGGCCGACAACGCCGACCAGATCATCGCGGAGGAGCGGGCCCGACGGGTGCTGTGGGGGCCTGCCGGCGACTACCTCTACGGACCGCTGCCGGACCGTGAACGGCTCACCAGCATCTCGGCGAGCAGCCAGTGGGAGGCCTCGAAGGCCGAGTTCATGGACACGCTGCGCAACCCGTTCGGCAAGAAGGCGCCGCCACCGCCCCCGCCGACACCCGCGGTGAGCGTCGACCGGGAGGCGCAGTCCGCCCACGAGCGCGCCCAACGTGAGGAGGCGCGGACGCCGTACCTCGCGCCGGCGCGGCTGCCGATCACGATGACCCGGATCGCGGTCGACCCCAAGAACAGCGTCAAGGACCTGGCGGCCTGGCTCGGCACCGCCGGTCTCGCCGCCCGCCCCGACCTCGTGTACGGCCTCTACCGGGTGCCCGACCACATCGTCGGCGGCTTCGGCATCAACAAGGCCTCGGTCGTCGAGTGGGAGGTCGTGCACGCGGCGACGCCGGGGATGCCGGCGGCGCCGCCGGCGACCGTGGCCGGCTTCAACGCGCGCGAGCGCTGGGCCGCGCGGCGCCCCGGCGAGCCGTCGATCGTCGACGAGGACCTCGGCCTGGAGTACCTCCGTGCGGCCGACCTCGGGCCGGAGCAGTGCCTCGGGGTCGCGCGCCTCCCCGAGGTGGACGCCGGGAGCAGCGGCAGCGGAGACGGTGGCGGCACGCCGTACGTCGTCATCGGCGTCGGCGGTCTGGTCGTGCTGCACCCGTCCGAGGTCGGCGTCGGGGTCGGAGCCCAGCTGCAGGCGCAGCGACCCTTGCAGGTGCTGCCCCAGCCCGACGTGCACGTCGCGGTCCTCAACTGGGGCGACATCCGCCGCGTCGTCGCTCCCGACCACAAGCAGCGGTTCCAGGTGCCGTCGCCGTTCCCCTACCTGCCCAGCACCGGCGCGGAGCTGTTGGAGTCCTACCTCGCGATCGTCGGCGTCCGGCCCTCCGACTGCTACAGCGCCCAGGTGACCCTCGACCAGCCGAGCAACATCCTCGGCGGCGGCGCGCACGTCATCACCACGAGCGCAGAGTCGGAGATCGCCGCGGACGGCCAGTCGCGCAAGCGGTTCCGCGGCGGGTCGCGGGTGGTCGTCGTCTACCGGGACAGCCCGGAGTACGCCGCCGGCCGCGAGCGGTTCGCGGCCTACCAGCGCGACGTGCTCCAGGCCTCGCTCGAGAACCGGATCGAGCTCCGGGCGCCGGTGGACAAGCAGAGCGTCCTCGACCGGGGCGTGCTCGGCAAGCTGGTCAGGACCGCGGAGGTGGTGGGTTCCTTCACCGAGGGCGACAACGACCCGGAACCCTTCAGGGACCTGCCGTTCTACCGCTACTGCTGGCCGCCGATCCAATAGCCGTCCCGTAGGCGCCCAGCCCTCACGCCTAGAGTTTCGCCATGAGTGCACCCGTCTACGTCGTCCTCGGGGCCGGCCCCGGGCTGGGGCTCGCGGTCGCCCGCCGCTTCGCGCGCGAGGGGTACGTCGCCGTGCTCGCCACCCGCACGACGGCCGACGCGGAGTCGTTGGCCGCCACGCTCCGCGACGAGGGGCACCAGGCCGAGGGCGTGGGGGTCGACCTCACCGATCCGGTCTCGGTGACCGGGGTCGTCGCCGGCATCGGGCTCAAGTACGGGCGGATCGACGTCCTCCACTTCAACCCGAGTGCGTGGCGCGAGAAGGACCCCCTGCACCTCACCGTCCCCGAGCTGCTCGAGGACGTCGCGCTCGGCGCCGGCGCGCTGCTGCCGGCGGTCCAGGCCGCCCACCCCCACTTCGCCGCCGACGCCCGGGTGCTGGTGACGGGGAGCGCGGCAGCCGACAAGCCGTCCGCCGCGGCCGCGTCGCTGGGCGTGCAGAAGGCCGCCGTGCGCAACCTGGTGACCAGCATCGACGCGACCCNGCAACCTGGTGACCAGCATCGACGCGACCCTCGCGCCGCTCGGCGTCCGCGCGGTCGCCGTACAGGTCAACGGGGTGCTGGGCAAGAAGGGGCCGTTCTCCCCTGCGCCGATCGCCGACGCGATGTGGGCGGCCGTCTCCCGCCCCGACGCCGGGTGGACCGCGCACGTCCCGTACGACGGATGAAGAGGCTCCTCGCCGACACCAGACCCCTGGCCGTCCCGCACTTCCGCCGGCTCTGGACGGCCAACATCGTCACCGTCATCGGTGCCCAGCTGACGGTGGTCGCGGTGCCCGCCCAGATCTACGCCGAGACCGGCTCGTCGGCGTACGTCGGGCTCACCGGCGTCTTCGGCCTGGTGCCGCTGGTGGTCTTCGGGCTGTGGGGCGGCGCGCTCGCCGACCACTTCGACCGGCGCACGCTGCTCGTCGTCACGACCGCCGGGCTGATCGGCACGAGTGCGCTGTTCTGGCTGCAGGCCACGATGGGCAGCTTGGCCGGCGACAGGGTCTGGCTGCTGCTTGGGTTGTTCTCGGTGCAGCAGGCGTTCTTCGCGATCAACCAGCCGACGCGCAGTGCGATCCTGCCGAAGCTGGTCTCCGACGACCTGCTGCCCGCCGCCAACTCCCTCAACATGACCGTCTTCCAGGCCGGCGCCATCGCCGGACCGCTCGTGGCCGGTGCGCTGATCCCGGTGCTCGGCTTCTCCTGGCTCTACCTGATCGACACGTTCTGCCTGTTCGCGACGCTGGGCGCCGTGCTGCGACTGCCGCCGCTGCGGGTCGAGGGTGCGAGCGGACGGCCGCCGGGGCTGCGCTCGGTGATCGAGGGCATCGCCTACCTGCGCGGCCACCCGGTGCTGATGATGTCGTTCGTCGTCGACATCATCGCGATGGTCTTCGGCATGCCGCGGGCGCTCTTCCCCGAGATCGCGCACGAGAGCTTCGCCGGGCCCGAGTCGGGCGGGCTGGCGTTCGCCCTGCTCTTCGCGGGCATCCCCGCGGGCGCGGTGATCGGCGGCGTCTTCTCCGGCTGGGTCTCCCGGATCGACGCCCAGGGCAAGGCCGTCGTCTGGTGCATCATCGTGTGGGGCCTGGCGATGGTGGGCTTCGGAGTCTCCGTCGCCGTCGCCGACCAGGTGTCCGGCGCAGTCCCGTGGATGCTGAGCGCGGCCGTGGTGATGCTCATCGTCGGCGGCGCGGCCGACATGGCGTCGGCGGCGTTCCGGCTGAGCATCCTGCAGTCCTCGGCGGCCGACGCCGTTCGCGGCCGGCTGCAGGGCATCTTCATCGTCGTCGTGGCCGGCGGTCCCCGGATCGCCGACGTCGCCCACG
>NZ_JACEHF010000077.1 GCF_014180685.1 Nocardioides pelophilus
CCCCCCGCCCGCGCGTCGTCGAGCGCGTCGAACGCCTTGCGGGGCTCCGTGTCGGCGTCGACCAGCACCTCGACCGGCCGCATCACCTGGTGGGCCTGGGCGAACCGGTCGACGTCGACGCAGTCGTCCTCGAGCACGATGCCCAGCGGGCGCTGCTGGTCGTCGATGACGACCGCCGCCCGGTGCGACCGCTTCGGGATCAGCGAGAGCACCTCGGCGACGGTCTGGTCGGGGCGCAGCAGGATCGGGGTGTCGAGCACGAGGTGCCGGCTCTTCACGAACGCGACGACGTCAGCCACCACCGACGCCGGGATGTCCTGCGGGATCACGACCAGGCCGCCCCGGCGCGCCACCGTCTCGGCCATCCGCTTGCCGGCGATCGCCGTCATGTTGGCCACGACGATCGGGATCGTGGTGCCGGTGCCGTCGGCGGTCGCCAGGTCGACGTCGTAGCGGCTGCCGACCGACGAGCGGCGCGGAACCATGAAGACGTCGTCGTAGGTCAGGTCGTGGGCAGGCACCCGGTCGTCGAGAAAGCGCACGTCCCGAATCTACCGCCGCGGGGTGGCGGCACGGTCTCGACCGGTTCCGGGTAAGGATGAGGGGGTGACGTCCGTGACCGCGCGCGCCCCTGGTCGGGTCAACCTGATCGGGGACCACACCGACTACAACGGCGGGCTGTGCCTCCCGTTCGCCATCGGGCTGGGCACGACGACGACCGCGCGAGCCCGCGGTGACAACCGGGTCCGGGTGCGCAGCACCGCCTTCCCGGAGGTGTGGACCGGTCGCCTGGACGACCTGACCCTGGCCGGGCGTGAGGCGATGCCCGGCTGGGTCCGGTACGTCGCCGGGGTGCTGTGGGCGGCGCGGGAGGCGGGGTGGGAGCTGCCCGGGCTGGACCTGGTCATCGACAGCGACCTCCCGCGCGGTTCCGGCCTGGCCAGCTCGGCCGCTCTGGAGTGCTCGGTCGCCGTCGCGGTCGGCGGCCTCATCGACCGGCCGCTCGATCCCGGCAGCCGGCAGCCGCTGGCTGCGCTGTGCCGCCGCGCGGAGACGGAGTACGCCGGTGCCCCGACCGGTGGGATGGACCAGCTGGTGTCGTTGCTGGGGCGGCCGGACCACGCCCTCCTCATCGACTTCGCGGACTCCAGCATCCGGCCGGTCCCGCTGCCGCTGGCCAGGGCGGGACTGGTCGTCCTGGTCACCGACACCGGCGCCGGGCACGAGCTGGCGGACGGGGACGGCGGCTACGCCCAGCGACGCAGGGAGTGCGACGAGGCGGCGGCGATGCTCGGCCTGCCGCGGCTGGGTCTGGCCTGGCCGGACGACCTCAGCCGACTCGACGACGACGTCCACCGCGCCCGCGCCCGGCACGTGCTGGCGGAGAGCGCGCGGGTCGAGGACGTGATCACCGCCGTCGCCGCCGACGACTGGGAGCGGGTGGGCTCCATCCTGACCGCCTCCCACCGCTCGCTGCGGGGCGACTACGCGGCCTCGACCCCAGCGCTCGACCTCGCGGTCGACACAGCCGTCGAGGCGGGCGCCCACGGCGCCCGGCTCACCGGAGGCGGGTTCGGCGGGTCGGCGATCGCGCTGGTGCCCGAGGAGCGCGCGCTCGCCGTACAGAACGCGATCGATGCGGCTTTTGCCGCGGACGGGCACCCCGCTCCCACGCACCGCACGGTGCTGCCGTGCGCGGGAGCGGCGGTCCTCGCTACTTGAGCTCGGCGCTCGACAGGCCCAGGATCCGGCGCGCGACGATCAGCTGCTGGATCTGCTGGGTGCCCTCGAAGATGTCGAGGATCTTGGAGTCGCGACTCCACTTCTCGAGCAGCTCGGACTCGCTGTAGCCGATCGACGAGCAAAGCTCGACGCAGCTCAACGTGACGTCCGAACCGACCCGGCCGGCCTTCGCCTTGGCCATCGAGGCCTCCAGCGAGTTGGGCTTGCGGTTGTCGGCCATCCAGGCGGCCTGCAGGGTGAGCAGGCGCGCACCCTCCCAGTCGGCCTCCAGCTGCAGGAACTTCGCTGCCGCGGCGGACTGCAGGTACGCCGGCTTGTCGTAGTCGATCTCGACACCGGCCTGCTGGAGCAGCTCGCGGGTCAGGTCGAGCGACGCCTGGGCGCAGCCGATCGCCATCGCGGCGACCAGCGGCCGGGTGTTGTCGAAGGTCGCCATCGCGCCGGCGAAGCCCTGCTCGACGTTGACCTCCGGCGAACCCATCAGGTTCTCCTTCGGCACCCGGCAGTCGGTGAAGGTGATCACCGCGGTGTCGGAGGCCCGGATCCCGAGCTTCTCCTCCAGCCGCTCGACGTTCATGCCGGGCGTGCCCTTCTCGACCACGAACGACTTGATCGCGGCGCGGCCGAGGGACTTGTCCAGGGTGGCCCAGACGACCACGCAGTCGGACCGCTCGCCGGAGGTGACGAAGATCTTCTCGCCGTTGATGACGTACTCGTCGCCGTCGAGGACCGCCGTCGTGGAGACGGCGGCCGAGTCGGAGCCGAACGCGGGCTCGGTGATCGCCATCGACGCCCACTTGCCCTTGGAGCGCTCGAGCTGCTCGTCGTTCGCGACGGACGCGATCGCCGAGTTGCCGAGGCCCTGGCGCGGGAAGGACAGCATCAGACCGACGTCGCCCCAGCACATCTCGCTGATCGACGTCACCGACGCCATGTTGGAGCCGTTCTTGACGGTCTTGTCGTCGGCGATGCCGTCGCGGCGAACGCCGGCGGCGCCGGCTCCCTCGCTGGCACCCGACTCCTCGAGGCCGTCGATCATCGCGGCGAGGATGTCGAGCTCCTTGGGGTACTCGTGCTCGGCGATGTCGTACTTGCGCGAGATCGGTCGCAGCATGTTCATCGCGACCTGGTGCGCCTGGTCGATCAGCGCCCGGTGCTTCTTCGGAACTTCCAGGTTGATGGCCATCAGACCAGCACCGTCCCTTCCATGATTCCGATGGCACGCAGGTCGCGGTACCACCGCTCGACCGGGTGCTCCTTGACGTAGCCGTGGCCACCGAGCAGCTGGACGCCGTCGAGGCCGATCTGCATGCCCTTCTCGGCGCAGAGCCTCCGCGCGAGAGCGACCTGCTTGCTGAAGTCCTTGCCGGCGGCCGCGCGGGCGGCGGCGCGGTAGGTGAGCAGCCGCATCGCCTGGAGCTCGATGGCGATGTTGGCGACCATGAACGCCACCGACTGGCGGTGGGCGATCGGCTCACCGAACGCCTCGCGCTCCTTGACGTACGGCGTGACGTAGTCGAGCACGGCCTGAGCCGTGCCGACCGCCAGCGCGCACCAGGCGAGGCGGGACAGGCGGACGCACTCGGCGTACGTCGTGCCGTCGGTCGCGCCCAGGACCGCCTCGGCGGGGACCTTGACGTCCTTCAGCTCGAGCTTGGTCATCGACGCGGCACGGACACCCATCGCCGGGTCGCCCTCGATGCTGAGGCCCTCGGTCGAGGACTCGACGAGGAACAGGACCGGCTTGCCGTCGAGGCTGGCGCCGACGACGAACAGCTCGGCCTGGTCGCCGCGGGCGACGAGGCTCTTGGTGCCGTTGAGGACGTAGCCGTCGCCGGACTTCACCGCGGTGGTCGCCGGCGCGAGCACGTCGAAGAGGACGGTGGGCTCGTTGAGGGCGAGCGCCGCAGCGGGCACCTCGTCGCCGGTGAAGGCGGGGAGGTAGGTCTGCTGCTGCTCATCGGTGCCCCAGAGGCCGATCGCGGTCGCGACCGAGCCGGGCGCCAGCGTGGCGACGGCGAGGCCCATGTCGCCCTTCGAGAGCGCCTCGGCGACGAGGGTGCCGGCCATGGCCGACCGCTCCTCCGAGACACCGCCGAGGGCCTCCGGCACGCCGAGGATCGGCAGGCCGATCTCGAGGCTGGCCTTGAGCAGCTCGTCGGGGGCGGCGCACCGGGCGTCCGCCTCGGACGCGGCCGGGCGGACGACCTCCTCGGCGAACTCCGAGACGAGGTCGACGAGCATCTGCTCGTCCTCGGTCGGGGTCAGGTCGAACGGCCCGGTGCCGGCGGTGAACGCCGGCCGGGCGCCGGGGGCGCCCGTCTTGCCGGACCTGGCGAACGTGCGGCTCGCGTTGGTGATGGTCTTGAAGCCGGTGCGGGTCACGTTGAAGACGACCTGCTCGGTCTGCTTCCGCAGACCCATCTTGTCGATGAGGTCACTCTGGGCGAGCCGGTTCAGTCCTGCCACGAGGAAGCCGATGGGATCGCGGCTCTCGCTGTTCGGGACCCCGTGCTTGCCGCCTGGCTTGAGGTTGCTGATCAGGGACATGCGACAAATGTAACTGTGAGTTACACACAGCGCTACGTTTTCGAGGCAAATGCTGCGTGCAGCGCGTCACACCGTCCCCTCTAGGATCGCTGGCCATGTCAGAGAAGGCGCCGGTCCAGGGTCCGGGCGAGCCCGTGCACGCGCCGCACGGGCCACTCCCCCGTGGCGGCACCGTCCATCCGATCACCCGGTGGGGCGACCCGGTCATGCACCGGCCGCAGCAGCCCGTCACGGCTGAACAGTTCGGCTCCGACGCGCTGCGCGCCCTGGCCGCCGACATGGTCGCCACCATGTACGCCGCCGACGGGGTCGGTCTCGCGGCGTGCCAGATCGGCGTCGACCTGGCCGTGTTCGTCTTCGACTGCCCCGACGAGGCCGGCGAGCGGTGGGTCGGCGTGGTCTGCAACCCGACGCTCACCCTGCCGGAGGGCAAGGACCGCACCCTCGACGACGGCGACGAGGGATGCCTGAGCTTCCCCGGGGCGTTCTGCCCCTGCGCCCGGCCCTCGTTCGCGGCCGTCGACGGCTTCGGCCTCGACGGGCAGCCCGTCCGGTTCGAGGGCGACGGTCTCCTCGCCCGCTGCCTGCAGCACGAGACCGACCACACCTACGGCACCGTCTTCGGTGACCGGGTGTCGGCGCGCGCCCGCAAGAAGCTCCAGAAGCTCCACGACGCGGCCGCGCCCGACTACACGCTCGAGTGGCCGACCTGAGCGTCGCCCGTCAGGCGGCGTCGACGGGCGTCAGCGCGACCACCCGGTAGCCGATGCCGGTCGGCCACGGTGCGTGGAGGCTGAGCCGGACCTGGATCCAGGTGGGTGCACCCGACGGGTCGTCGACGAAGTCGGCCGCCGCCTGGAACACGGCGCCGCTGCCGCCCTGGAGCACGGCCGAGACAGTCAGGGTCGAGCTCGCGAGCCGGTCGCGCGCGTAGGCGAGGCTGTCGGGCACGAAGAACGCGACATCGGCGAACGGGAACCGGATCCCCTTGGGGGCGCCGGGGGGCGTGCGGAGGGCGAGCCCGTCCGCCACCGGCTTGCCGTCGACCCAGACGGTGCCGACGTACTCGGTGCGCCTCCGGTCCACGCCGTCGAGGTCGCGGACGATCGTGTCCAGTCGCGGCTGCGGCGGCTCGAGGTCGATCGTGGTCATCGCGGCTCCTTCGGTGCTTCCTTGCCGATCCGACGGGGGACCTGGAGGAACCGGCCCACCTCCGGATAGACGGCTGCCTTGCCGGTGGTGATCAGCGCGACCGACAGTGCGCGTTGCGGGTCGGCCCAGCTCAAGATGTTCACCCAGCCCAGGTGGCCGAACGCCTCGGTCGTGTCCGCGCCGAAGAGGCTCAGCTGCCGGCCGCCGAGCATGAAGCCCTGGCTGAAGCCGATCGGCAGACCCAGGCTGAAGTCGACCTCGAGGTGGGACTGCTCGACCCGGGCCCGGCGGATCGTGCGCGCCTCCATGATCCGGGTGCCGTCGAGCTCGCCGCCGTTGCGGAGCATCTCGTAGAACCGGCTGAGCTCGTTGGCGGTGCTGACGCCGTTGGCCGCGGGGAAGACCCCTCGGAGGAACCGTGGGTCGTTCGAGATCCGGGTCGCCTCGTCGGGGTGGACCCCCAGGGCGCGGGTCAGCGCGGTCGAGACCGGGGGCAGGAGCGGCGGCCCGGTCGGATAGTTCAGCGCGACCTTGTCCACGTCCTTCGCGTCGACCCCGTAGTTGGTCCACCGGAACCCGAGCGGGTCGAGGATCTCGGCGGCGAGCACGTCCCGGATGCTCTTGCCGGTGACCTCGCGCACCACCTCGCCGAGGATGCCGCCGCCACTGACGGCGTGGTAGGCCTGCCGTTTGCCCGGGCGGTGGATCGGCTTGGCGTCGAACATCAGCTGCCGGTGGAACTCCCAGTCCTCCGCCCGGTCCAGGTCGAGTGAGCCGGCGGGCAGGTTGGGGATGCCCGCACGGTGCGCCAGCACCTGGCCGACGGTGATGCCGGCCTTCCCGTTGCGGGCGAACTCGGGGAGGTAGTCGGCGACCCGGTCGCCGACGTGCAGGACGTTGCGCTCGTCGAGCAGGTGCACGAGCGCGGCCGTGATGCCCTTGGTGGCGGAGAAGATGCAGATCGGCGTCTCGGGGGTGACCAGCACCTTGTCGGAGTCGGCCCGGTCCTTGGGGCCGTTGCCGCGGGCGTGGCCGATCGCCCGGTCGAGCACGACCGCGCCGTGGCGGCGTACGCACAGGGTGAGGGCCGGATGGATCCCGGACCGGTAGAGGCTGCGGGCGTCCTTCCAGATCCGCTCGATGCCGTCCCTGGTCATGCCACCGTCGGCCGGGTCGTCCTCGGCGGCGACGGTGGTCACCGAGTCGAGGTCCCGCGGGACCCGGGCCCGGCGCATCGGGTCGGGCACCAACGGAAGGCGTGGGGTCTGCAAGCGAGTCAGCTGTCGTTCCGCGGCGGTGGTGCCGAGCCGGGCTCGTCGTCGAGCATGTCGTGCCAGCGAGCGTCCCTGGGCTGCGGCTTGCGCGGTCCGTAGTTGGGACGGATCCGGTCCTTGTCGAAGCGCACCTTCTGGCTCTTCGGCTTGTACTGGACCGGCACCTCATCGCCCTGGACGGGGTCGTGCCAGGAGTTCTCGCAGGTCGCCCGGAACCGCGGGCTGCCGTCGGCGGGGCGTACGTCGAGGATGAACTCGAACTTCCGGCGCTTGCCGCCCCTGCTGTGGGCGGTCTGCGCGGAGCGCCACTCCTTGATCAGGCGGCGGGCGACGACGGTGGCCGTTCCCTCCTGCCAACCCCATTCGAACACGCTGCCTGCCTCCTCGTCGGGGCGTCCTGGTGATGATCCGGCAGCATCCTTGCACCGTTGGGGCGGCGTTGCGGGGCGTTCGGTCAGCGGCGCGCGGTGATGTAGCAGGCCACCGCGGAGGCGGCAGCCACGTTGAGCGAGTCGATGCCCGCGGCCATCGGGATGATCGCCCGCCGATCCGCGGTCTCCTCCCAGCGCTGGGACAACCCGTGTCCCTCGGAGCCGAGCACGAGCGCCACCTTGTCGAGGCCGGCGACGGCCTCCTCGACAGGGACCGCGTCGTCGGCCAGCGTGAGCGCGACCGTCGTGAAGCCCGCTGCGGACAGGTCGGTCAGCGCGTCGCGCCAATCGGGAAGCCGGGTCCAGGGGAGGCTGAAGACGGCGCCCATGCCGACCTTGATCGACCGACGGTAGAGCGGGTCCGCGCACCGCGGCGCCAGCAGTGCGGCGTCGAACCCGAGCGCGGCGCCGCTGCGGAAGATCGCCCCGACGTTGGTGTGGTCGACGATGTCCTCCAGCACGAGGACCGACCGGGCACCGGCGAGCACCTCCGCGACCGGCGGGAGCGGTCGTCGTACCAGCGAAGCGAGCGCGCCGCGGTGGACGTGGAAGCCGGTCACCTCCTCGGCGAGCGCCTCCGGGACGACGTAGCAGGGCGCCCGGGTCGTCGCGAGGACGTCCGCGAGCCCGTCGAGCCAGCGCGGCGCCATCAGGAACGAGCGCACGGGGAAGCCACCCTCGACCGCGCGCCGCACGACCTTCTCCCCCTCGGCGATGAAGAGGCCGTGCTCGGCTTCGAGGTTCTTGCGGAGCTGGACGTCACGCAGGTCGCGGTAGTCGGCGAGCCGCGGGTCGTCGCCGTCCGTGATGTCGACCAGCTCAGCCATCGGCCGATCAGTCCTGGGTGGGGAACGCCTCGGGGAACGCGACCCGGACCACGTCGCCGATGACGATGATCGCCGGCGGCTGGACCGACTCGTCGGCCACCGATGCCGCGAGCGTGCCGAGCGTGGAGAGTACGGTGCGCTGGGTCGGCATGGTGCCGTCGCAGACCACCGCGACCGGGGTGCCCGGCTTCCGGCCGCCGGCCACCAACGCCTCGGCGATCGCCGCCGAGTTCTCGACGCCCATCATGACGATGACCGTCCCGCGCATCCGGGCGAGCGCGCTGTAGTCGACCAGCGACTCGGGGTGTCCGGGCGGCAGGTGGCCGGACACGATGGTGAACTCGTGGGTGACGCCGCGATGGGTGACCGGGATGCCGGCGATGGCCGGTACGGCGATCGGGCTGGTCAGCCCCGGGATCACGGTCACCGGCACCCCCGCCTCGCGGCACGCGATGATCTCCTCGTAGCCACGGCCGAACACGAAGTTGTCGCCGCCCTTGAACCGCACCACTCGCTTGCCCGCGAGGGCGCGGTCGACGATCACCCGGTTGATCTCGGCCTGCTGGGCACTCCTGCCGCGCGGCAACTTGGCGACGTCGATGAGCTCCACGTCGCTGGGCAGCTCGCCCAGCAGCTCCCGCGGGGCGAGCCGGTCGGCCACCACCACGTCGGCCTCCATCAGTGCCCGCCGGCCGGCGATCGACATCAGGTCCGGGTCTCCGGGGCCGCCGCCGACGAGAGTGACCCCCGGGGTGTGGTCGCGGTGGTGCGAGGCCGCGATGCTGCCGTCGCGGATGGCCTCGAGGATCTCGTCGCGCAGGGCCGCGGAACGACGCGGCTCGCGGTTGCCGAGGACGGCCACGGTGACCCCGGCGTGGCGGCCCACCGCGGGAGTCCACGCAGTCCCCCGGGTCGCGTCGTCGGAGCGCACGCAGAAGATCCGCTGCTGGTCCGCCAGCTCGCTGATCCGGTCGTTGACGGCGGCGTCGTCGGTGACCGCGATGACGTACCAGGCCCCGTCGAGGTCCGCGTCGTCGAACCGACGGCGGTGCCAGGTGATCTCGCCCGAACCCACCAGCCCCTCGATCGCCGGTGTCACCACCGGCGACACGACGTGCACGTCGGCGCCGACCGCGATCAGCTGCGGCACGCGTCGCTGGGCGACGTTGCCGCCTCCGACGACCAGCACCCGACGCCCGGCGAGGCGCAGACCCGAGGGATATGGGGGGAAATCCATGGGGACATCATCGACGGGTCTCGTTGCGCCCCTGTCAACGACCCACCAGCCGGACTAGATTCGCCTCCATGTCCCTGGAACGACCGGTCACACCCGATCCCTACGAGCTGCTGCCCGCCGTACCCTCGTTCGGCGTCACCAGCACCGACGTCACCGATGGTCAGCCCCTCAAGCAGGACCAGGTCTACGACGGCGGCAACACGTCGCCCCAGCTGTCCTGGGAGCCCGGCCCGGAGGGCACCCAGAGCTACGTCGTCACCTGCTTCGATCCCGACGCGCCCATCGTCAGCGGGTTCTGGCACTGGGTCGCCGTCGACATCCCGGGCGACGTCACCAGCCTCGACGCCGGCGCCGGAGCGAGCGACGACACCCTGCCCGGCGGCGCGTTCCACGTCCGCAACGACTTCGGGACGCCGAGCTTCGGCGGCGCCGCCCCGCCCGAGGGCGACCAGGTGCACCGCTACTACTTCGTCGTCCACGCGGTGAAGGAGCCGACGCTGGGTGTCGACGGCAGCGCCAGCCCGGCGGTCGTCGGGTTCAACCTGGCCTTCAAGACCCTTGCGCGCGGCACGGTGGTCGGCACCTACCGACACTGAGTGCCCTTTGACCCTTGTGGCGCCGGGCAGTTCGGAGTTACGTAGGCCCATGGCCGACAAGTCACCCCGAAAGGTCAGTGACCAGGACCTTGCGGCGCCCGGGCCCGACCGGATCCGCAACGTCGTCCTGGTCGGGCCGACACAGTCAGGCAAGACGTCGCTGGTCGAGGCACTCGCGAAGGTGTCCCTCGGCCACGGTCGCTCCGTCGCCCTCTCCGTCGCTCCGGTCGTCGTCGAGGGGACGAAGATCAACCTCATCGACACCCCCGGCTATGCCGACTTCGTGGGCGAGGTGCGCGCCGGGCTCCGGGCGGCCGACTGCGCGCTGTTCGTGATCGCGGCCAACGAGGGCGTCGACGAGGGCACCCGCGAGCTGTGGCGCGAGTGCGACGCGGTCGCGATGCCGCGCGCCGTCGTCGTCACCAAGCTCGACCACGCCCGCGCCAACCACGACGCCGTGCTGGGCGCCGCCCAGGCGGCGTTCGGCGAGAAGGTGCTGCCCGTCTACGTCCCGCGCGACGGAGGCGTCGTCAGCCTCATCGGCGACGGCACCGACGACCCGCGCCGCGGCGAGCTGATCGAGGCGATCATCGAGGAGTCCGAGGACGAGACCCTGATGGACCGCTACCTCGGCGGCGAGCAGATCGACGAGAAACTGTTGGTCGAGGACCTCGAGACCGCGATCGCCCGCGGCGGCTTCTTCCCTGTCGTGCCGGTGTGCGCGCAGACCGGAACCGGCCTGACCCAGCTGCTCGACCTCTGCGTGCGGGCCTTCCCGTCCCCGCCCGAGCACGTGCCGCCCGACGCCTTCACCCCCGAGGGCCGGGCTGCCGACGCGGTGACCTGCGACCCGAACGGCCCGCTGGTGGCCGAGGTCGTGAAGACGACCAGCGACCCCTACCTCGGCCGCGTCAGCCTGGTGCGGGTGTTCTCCGGCACCTTGAGCCCGGACGCCTCGGTCCACGTCTCGGGTCACTTCGCGAGCTTCGGCACCGACGGGCACGAGGACCACGACGAGGACGAGCGGATCGGCGCGCTGGCGTTCCCGTCAGGGGGTCAGCAGGTCCTCGCCCCGCGTGTGCTCGCCGGCGACATCGCGATCGTCGGCCGCCTGTCCCGCGCGGAGACCGGCGACACCCTGTCCTCCCCTGACGCCCCCCGCGTGCTCAGACCGTGGTCGCTGCCCGACCCGCTGCTCCCGATCGCGATCGAGGCGGCGACGCGGTCCGACGNGCTGCTCCCGATCGCGATCGAGGCGGCGACGCGGTCCGACGAGGACAAGCTGTCCGGCGCGCTCACCCGGCTGGCCGCGGAGGATCCGAGCCTGCGGGTCCACAACAACGCCGAGACGGGCCAGCTGGTCATCTGGGTGATGGGCGAGGCGCACGCCGAGGTCGCGCTCCACCGGCTGCAGGAGCGCTACGGGGTGACCGTCGAGCAGCGTGACCTGGTCATCCCGCTCCGCGAGTGCTTCTCCGGCCCGGCCAAGGGCCACGGCCGCCACGTCAAGCAGTCCGGCGGACACGGCCAGTACGCCGTCTGCGACATCGAGGTGGAGCCGCTACCGGAGGGCTCGGGGTTCGAGTTCGTCGACAAGGTCGTCGGCGGTGCCGTGCCACGGCAGTTCATCCCCTCGGTCGAGAAGGGCGTCCGCGCCCAGATGGAGCGCGGCGTACGCCTCGGCTACCCGGTGGTCGACATCCGGGTGACCATCACCGACGGCAAGGCGCACAGCGTCGACTCGTCCGACATGGCGTTCCAGACCGCCGGTGCGCTCGCGCTGCGCGACGCGGCCGAGCAGGCCGGCATCGCCCTCCTGGAGCCGTACGACGAGGTCTCGGTGCTGGTGGCCGACGAGCTCGTCGGCGGAGTGATGAGCGACCTGTCCGCGCGGCGGGGGCGCCTGCTCGGCACCGACCAGGTGGGTGACCGTGCGGTCGTGCGTGCCCACGTCCCCCAGCGGGAGCTGGTGCGCTACGCCATCGACCTGCGCGCCTCCTCGCACGGCGCGGGCACCTTCAGCAGGAAGTTCGCGCACTACGAGCCGATGCCCGACGAGCTGGCCAAGCAGGTCACCGCCCGCGCCTGACCCCCGGTCAGCGGACCGCGTCGCCGCCCGCCTCGCGCAACAGCTGCTCGAACGGGGTCACCGCTGCGGACGGCGCCGGCCGCAGCGGCGCGCCGACCTCGCCGGCGACGAGCGCCGCCAGCTCGCCGGCCGCCCGCTCGACCCGCTTCTGCAGCGCGCCGTCGGAGCCGAAGTCGTCGGTCGCGGCGAAGACACCGGTCGGCACGACGACCGCGTGCAGGTGCGAGAAGAGCGGCCGCAACGCGTGGTCGAGGACCAGCGAGTGCCGCGCGGTGCCCGCGGTCGCGGCGACCAGGACCGGCGTGCCGTCGAGCGTGTTCTCCTCGAGGACGTCGAAGAAGGTCTTGAACAGCCCGGAGTACGACGCCGCGAAGACCGGCGTGACGACGACCAGGCCGTCGGCCCGGCGCACCCGGTCGATGACCGCGGCCAGCTCGCCCGTGGGGAAGCCGGTCAGCAGGTGGTCGGCCAGCGCGTGGGCGAGCGGCCGCAGCTCGACGGTCTCGACCTCGACCGCCACGCCGCGGGCCTCGACCGCCCGCGCGGCGGCGTCGCCGAGCAGGTCGGCGAGCAGCCGCGTGGACGACGGGACGCTCAGCCCTGCCGTGATGACGACGAGCCGCTTCATCGGTCGCTCCGCCCGGTGACCGCGTCCGCCTCGGCGTACACGGTCGAGTCCTTCGCCCCTCCGGCGGCCGCGACCAGCGTGGCGTGGGTCGGCGCGTCGGGAACGTGGGCCGGTCGGCCCTCCGCGAAGCCCTTCCGCAGCTCCGGCAGGAGCTCGCCGAGCAGGTCGAGCTGCTCGAGCACCGTCTTGAGGGGCAGCCCCGCGTGGTCGACGAGGAACAGCTGGCGCTGGTAGTGACCGACGTAGTCGCGGAACGACAGGGTGCGTTCCAGGACCTGCTGCGGCGAGCCGACGGTCAGCGGCGTGCCCTCCATGAAGTCCTCGAGCGAGGGTCCGTGCCCGTAGACCGGGGCGTTGTCGAAGTACGGCCGGAACTCGTTGATCGCGTCCTGGCTGTTCTTGCGCATGAAGAACTGGCCGCCGAGGCCGACGATGGCCGTGTCGGCCGGACCGTGGCCGTAGTGCTCGTACCGCTCGCGGTAGAGCCGCACCATCTGCGCCGAGTGCGACGCCGGCCAGAAGATGTGGTTGTGGAAGAAGCCGTCGCCGTAGTACGCCGCCTGCTCGGCGATCTCAGGACTGCGGATCGAGCCGTGCCAGACGAACGGCGGCGCACCGTCCAGCGGCCGCGGGGTCGAGGTGAACCCCTGCAGCGGCGTCCGGAAACGTCCCTCCCAGTCGACGACGTCCTCGCGCCACAGCCGGTGCAGCAGCGCGTAGTTCTCGATCGCGAGGTTGATGCCCTGGCGGATGTCCTTGCCGAACCAGGGGTAGACCGGGCCGGTGTTGCCGCGCCCCATCATCAGGTCGACCCGGCCGTCGGTCAGGTGCTGGAGCTTCGCGTAGTTCTCCGCGATGAGCACCGGGTCCGTGGTCGTGATCAGCGTGGTCGCCGTGGAGAGGATGATCCGCTAGGTCTGCGCACCGATGTAGGCCAGCGTGGTGGTCGGCGCCGAGGCGATGAACGGCGGGTTGTGGTGCTCCCCCGTCGCGAACACGTCGAGGCCGATCTCCTCGGCCTTCTTCGCGATCTCGACCGTCGCCTTGATCCGCTCGTGCTCGGTCGGCGCGCGCCCGGTGGTGGGATCGGTCGTCACGTCACCGACGGTGAAGATGCCGATCTGCATGGGTTCCACTCTCCTTGGTCCGCGGTTGCCGACGAGTCTAGTTGACATGGCAACCACCCGTCACAACGGAGCGCCCCGAGGGCCTATTCCCGGGCGAGCACGAGCACCGCGCGGTCGTCGTCACCACGCGAGACGTGCTCCATGATCCGGGCCGGCACGGCCGCGAGACCACCGGCGACGACCGCCCCGCGGGCGGCCTCCTGCAGCCAGTCGATCCCGGAGCCGATGTCGGAGGTCCGGCGTTCGACGACGCCGTCGGTGTAGAACATCAGCCCCTCGCCCGCGGCCAACCCGCCTTCACTCACGGCGAACTCCGGATCCTCGACCACTCCCAGCGCGGTCCCCCGGGCGTTGTCGACCACCCACTCCGCGCGGCCCGCCTGCCAGTGCATCACCGGAGGGTGCCCGGCACTGCGGATCGAGTACCGCCCCGAGTCGAGTTCCAGGACCACCTGGACGGCGGTGGCGATGCTCTCGTCCGACGGCTGCCGCAGCAGGAAGGCGTTGGCGGCCGACATCAGGTCCTCGCTCGGCACGCCGACGAGAAGCCCGCGGAGCGCGCCCGCGAACTGCACCGCGTCCGGCAGGGCGGTCGCCCCCTTGCCGCACACGTCGACGAGCACCATCACCAGGCTCGTGCCACCTGCGGCGTTGGGCACCAGGTCGGCGACGAAGAAGTCGCCGCCGTACTGGAAGCCCTGCGCGGACAACATCGCCGAGGTGCACACCCAACCGTCGGGCAGGGGTGGGATCCGGCACTGCTCCTGGAGCAGGTCGCGCAACCCGCTCAGGAAGGCCTCGTCCACCCCGCCACCCTAGACGGCGCATGCGACCCGGCTGTGGGCGCGGGTCAGGCTCCTCGAGAGCAAGGCCCTGTTCTCGACAGGGGGTCTCGTGGCAGCATCCACCCATCCCAAGGGGGCTGTGAACGGGATTGACACTCGGGGAGTCGAAAGTGCACACAACTCAATCTGATCGACCTCGGCCCGGAGGCGTGCAGCGCCTCATCGCGGTGCTGATCGCGGCGGTGCTGATGGGCACCCTCCTGGCCGTTCTCGGCGCGGTCGCCGGGCCGTTCACCGGCGGTGCGGTCAGCGTTGCGCGCGCCGCGGAGCAGGACGTCGCCGAGCGCGGTCGGCCCTACAGCATCACCGGCACCAAGACCGGTCCGGACCCGCTCTGCGAGAAGGCGCGGGACCATGCTGACCAACCCGGCGACTGCAGGGCCAAGGCCGCACTGTTCGAGACGGTCCCCTACCGGCGCGACACGTCGCGCCTCGCTCGCGGCAACGAGCTGTGGTGCGCCGACTGGAAGATGTACATGCGTGGCCTCTACTACATCAACTGGAAGGAGGAGATGCGGGGATCCTTCTGCTGGATCGAGGGCCCGGCCGCTCCCTCCATCAGCCGGAGGGCCCACCGGTGCGGGTACGGCCACGCCTACGGGGTGACCATCGACATCAACTACTGCGAGCAGGACAAGCGGTTCGGAGACACCACCTACGGCTGGTGGTGGTCGGCCTACGACCACTTCAGCGTCACGGCCCTGGTCCGGGGCTTCCCGATCCGGCACACCTACGAGATGTGGGTCAACCAGCACCCCACGGGGAACGTCACGTTCAAGCCGTCCTCCGACCCGGGGACGCCGGGCGGCGGCGGAGGCTCGTGGCGACTGGGCGCCGCGATGACGTAGCGCTGTCGATCTCGACCTGTTGAGGGGACGCCCGGTGGGCACCCTGGTGCACACTTTCCCCATGACCGACGAGACCGTCACGAGCGAGGTCGTGACCGACGTCCTCGGCCACCCGTGGCGGGCCGAGACGATCCCGCTGCCGCCGGACGACGAGGGCGAGGTGGTCGCGACCCTGGTGAGCAGGACCGCCGACCAGCCGACCGAGCACGCCGTGCTGCACGTCCACGGTTTCGCCGACTACTTCTTCCAGGCCGAGTACGGCGAGTGGTGGCTCGCGCACGACCACGACATGTACGCCATGGACCTGCGCAAGTACGGCCGGTCGATCCGGCCCCACCAGACGCCGACCTACGTCGCCGACCTGGAGGAGTACTTCGCCGAGCTCGACCACGCCTGGCAGCGGGTCACCGAGCGCGACGGGCACACCCGGGTGGTCCTGTCCGGCCACTCGACAGGCGGCTTGGTCGTCGCCCTGTGGGCCGACATCCGCAAGCCGAAGGAGCTGGCCGGCGTCGTCCTCAACTCGCCCTGGCTCGACCTGCAGGGCAAGGCGTGGATGCGCACCCTCCCGGCCGACCTCGCCATCGACCGGATCGGGCGCCTCAAGCCGATGCGGATCTTCCCGCGCGAGGTCAGCGGGGTCTACGCCCAGAGCCTGCACCGCGAGCACGCGGGCGAGTGGGACTTCGACCTGACCTGGAAGCCGCTCGAGTCGTTCCCCGTGCGCTTCGGCTGGCTCCGCGCGATCCGTGCCGGCCACGCCCGCGTGCATCGCGGACTCGACATCTCGTGCCCGGTGCTGGTGCTGTCCTCGGACCGGTCGGTCTTCACGACCGCCCTCGACGAGGACGCCCACACGACCGACATCGTGCTCGACGTCAAGCAGATCCGGCGCTGGGCGAGCTCGCTCGGCAGCAACGTCACCTCGGTCGCCGTACCCGGGGCGGTCCACGACGTCGTCCTCTCCCGCCCGGAGGCCCGCGAGCGCGCCTACTCCGAGATCCAGCGGTGGCTGGCGACCTACGTGCTCTAGGGTCAGCCGCATGGACCCTGTGACCGGCCTCTCCCTGGGCCGCATCGCCATCGGCATCGGCTCGATCGCCTCTCCGTCGCTCACCGCGAAGATGTTCGGGCTGTCCCCCGACCAGAACCCGCAGATCGGGATGTTCACCCGGATGTTCGGCGTGCGCGAGATCGCGCTCGGCGGGCTGACCCTGATGTCGAAGGGCAGTGCCCGGCGCACCATGGTGCTCGCCGGCATGGCGGTCGACGCCGGCGACGCAGCCACGGGCGCGATCGGGCTGGCCCGCAAGGAGTTCCCGGTGATGGCCGGCGGCATGCTCATCGCCGTCGCCCTCGGCGCGGTCGGCTCCGGCGCCGCGGCGCTCGCGCAGGGCGATCAGTCCCAGTCGTAACCGCAGGCCGGCACCGCTCGGTCAGGTCACCAGGATCACGGTGACCGCGACCAGCCCCACCACGACGATGACGGCGCGGAGGGCGAGCGGCGGGAGCCGGCGGCCGACGGACGCGCCGAGGAACCCGCCGGCGACCGCTCCGATCGCGATCAGGAGCACCAGGAGCCAGTCGATCTCGGCCTCGATCCCACCGAACCAGTCCGTGGGCGCGAGCTCGACGACGAGCACGAAGATCACGCCCGCGATGCCGTTGACGCACGCGACCAGGACGTTCTTCACCCCGTTGAGCCGCTGCAGGGTCTCGCTGACCCCGATGCCGAGCACCGCCATCAGCAGCACACCCTGCGCCGCGCCGAAGTAGCCGCCGTAGATGCCGGTCAGCAGGACCGCCGGCCACACCCACCACGCCCCGTCGCGCGCGGGCGCGGTACCGGCAGCCGCGCGTGCCTCCGCCCGGTCGGCGACCACCTTGGACAGGCGCGGACCCAGGATCACCAGCACGACGCCGAGCAGGATCAGGACCGGGACCACGGCCTCGAACGCCTCGGGCGGCAGCACCAGCAGCAGCCCGGCGCCGATCAGGCCGCCGGTCACCGAGGCGACCAGCAGCCGGAGGACCCGCTCGCGCTGCCCCGCGAGCTCGCGGCGGTAGCCGACCGCCCCGGCCACCGAGCCCGGGACCAGACCGATGTTGTTGCTGATGTTCGCAGTCACCGGCGGTACGCCGATCGCGAGCAGGGTCGGGAAGGTGATCAGCGTCCCCGTCCCGACCACGGCGTTGATCGTGCCGGCGCCCACACCGGCGAGGACGACGGCCACGATCTCGAGCGCGCTCAGCGAGCCACGCCCTTAGCTCCGGTGCTGCCGGCGCCGCGCCGCGAAGCGCCCGTCGTGGTGCTCGAGCAGGAGCGGCATGCCGAACGTCGCGGACAGGGCCTCCGCCGTGAGCGTCGACTCGATCGGGCCCTGAGCGACGACGCCGCCGTCACGCAGCATCAGCACGTGGGTGAACCCGGGCGGAATCTCCTCGACATGGTGCGAGACGAGGACGGTGGCCGGCGAGGCCGGGTCGTAGGCGAGCACGGACAGGGTCGAGACCAGGTCCTCGCGACCGCCGAGGTCGAGGCCCGCCGCGGGCTCGTCGAGCAGCAGCAGCTCCGGGTCGGTCATCAGGGCCCGCGCGATCTGGACCCGCTTCCGCTCACCCTCGCTCAGCGTTCCGAACGTGCGGTCGGCCAGCTTGTCGGCTCGCACCTCGCGCAGCAGCGAGCTCGCGCGGTCGTGGTCGAGGTCGTCGTACTGCTCGCGCCACCGGCCGACCACGGCGTACGACGCGGACACGACCACGTCGCTCACCTTCTCGTCGCGCGGGATCCGCTCCGCGAGCGCGGCGCTGGTCAGCCCGATCCGAGGCCGCAGGTCGAACACGTCGACGGTGCCGATCAGCTCGCCGAGGATGCCGACCGCGCCCGACGTCGGGTAGAGCTGGGCGGCGGCGACCTGGAGCAGCGTGGTCTTGCCGGCACCGTTGGAACCCAGCACGACCCAGCGCTCGCCGTCCTTCACGACCCAGGTCACGCGGTCCAGCAAGACGGCGTCGCCCCGGCGGATGGTGACCTCGGCAAGCTCAAGGACGGCGGACATGGACGCAACCCTATCGACCGGTCGCCCGCCGACTGCGAGGCCGCCTCCGTGTGCCCTAAGGTCGCCCGTCGTGACGACTGAGATGCCGGTGGCCGCCCGGGTGGCGTGGTGGGGAACCGCCTTCCTCCGCGGCCTGGTGACTCCGGACGAGTACGTCGAGGCGGTGCTCGCCGACGACGCGTCCCACGTCTTCGACGGTCCGGGCGGGCCGCGCTCGCTGCTGGAGGCGACGGCCGCGGCCCGGCTGGCCGGCGCCACCGCGCTCGGTGCGGCGTTCCCGGCGGGCGG
>NZ_JACEHF010000078.1 GCF_014180685.1 Nocardioides pelophilus
CTGCCACTACCGGAGGCCGTCGGCAGCCGAATCGGTCAGGTGGCCCCAGATTTCACTCGATCGAACTACCAGGTCGGGCGCAGGGGGAACCCGTTGCCACCGTCGGCGCCGACCTTCGCCGCCAGGATGTGGTGGAGCTGGATCTCGTTGCGCTCGAACGCGAGCCGCGAACCTGCCATGTAGAGGCCCCACACCCGGCAGGTGTTCTCGCCCACCTCCGCGACGCACTCGTCCCAGTTGGCCTCGAGGTTGGCACACCAGCCAGCGAGGGTCCGGGCGTAGTGGAGACGGATGTTCTCGACGTCGTGCACCTCGAACCCCGCGTCGTGCACCGCGCTGACCAGCCGGCCGGGCGCGGCGAGCTCGCCGTCCGGGAAGACGTAGCGGTCGATGAACTCGCCGGTCCGCGTCGACTGGCGGTTGTTGGCCCGGGTGATGCAGTGGTTGAGGAGCCGTCCTTCCGGCTTCAGCTTGTCCATGACGAACCCGAAGTACGCCGGGTAGTTGCGCACGCCGATGTGCTCGGTGAGGCCGATCGAGCTCACCGCGTCGAAGTCGCCCTCGGTGACCAGCCGGTAGTCGAGGTGCCGCACCTCGGCCAGGTCGTCGAGTCCCTGGCGCTTGATCTCCTCCTGCGCCCACTCGGCCTGCTGCCGCGACAAGGTCACGCCCAGCGCCTTGACGCCGTACTCCTTGGCCGCGTGGCGGACCATCCCGCCCCAGCCGCAGCCGAGGTCGAGCAACCGCTGACCCGGCTGGAGGTCGAGCTTGCGTGCGACCAGGTCGTACTTGGCCGCCTGGGCCTCCTCCAGGGTGGCGCCCTCGTGCGGGAACACCGCGCAGGTGTAGGTCATCGACGGGCCGAGCACCATCTCGTAGAAGCGGTTGGAGACGTCGTAGTGGTGGCTGATCGCCTCGGCGTCGCGGGTCAGGCTGTGCCGGAGGCCGTCGACCACGCGACGGACCCGCGACGGCGCCTCCTGAGGCGGCGGCGCGGGCGGCCGCAGGTGCGCTCGCTCGGCATCGCCCACCTGCGGCCGGCCGCGCCGCCGCNAACTTGATGCCGTGCTTGAGCACGACCAGGGCGTCGTACGGGTCGCCGGGGTGGGTGCCGAACAGCTGGAGGTCGCCGGAGACGTAGGCCCGGCCCATGCCGAGGTCGGGGTCCGGCGAGCTCATCAGGTAGTTGAGCCCGCGCTCGTTGGCGACGTGGAACCGGTACGGCGCGTCCGCGGGGCCGGCCTCGCTGCCGTCGTAGGCCGTGATCCGCAGCGGGAGCGGCTCGCGCATCAGGCTCTCGAACGCCTCCGCGATGGCGAGCTTGGGCTTGGTCTTGGTCAGGGTCTGGGACATCAACGGCTCCTCACGGCCTTGTCGTAGAGAGTGGTCAACCTGTGATCGGGGTCGTAGCGGCGCTTCACGGCGGCCAGGGCCGGACCGTTGTAGAGCCGGTCGAAGGTGTCGGCGTCGTAGAACGACTCGGAGTAGAGGCTCTTGTGGCCGCCGAGCTCGTGGACCTTGGCCTCGATCGCCCGGTTGCGAGGGGCGTTCACGGCGTCGGGACCGACGTGGACCGTGCCCCAGAAACCGACGTTGACGTAGGTGCGCCCCGGGTCGAGCGGGTAGGCGGTCCAGGCGCGCCGGGCGACGAGCGGGCAGAGCCACACCGGCCGCATCCCGACCTCGGCGTCGAACCAGTCGAGGAACTCGGGAAGCCGGTCGACCGGGACCTCGACGTCCTGCACCACCCGCTCCCGGAGCGGCCGGCCCGCGCGCCGGTCGAGCCGGTCCGCGATCGCGAACCTGCGGTCGAGCTGGAGCAGCCGCATGTAGACGTCGGAGCGACGTCGGCTCGCCGGCCACAGCCGGCGGACGAGGGGGTGCTGGGCGCCGAACGCCCCCGAGCACCAGAACCAGTCGGTGTCCCACCGCCAGAGGTAGTCGTAGATCGTGAGCAGGTCGGTCTGCTTCTCCTGGATCGAGCGGAAGTAGATCTGCTGGCCGGTGTAGTCGGACACCGCTGATCGAGGCGGGAGGGCGTCGGTCCAGCGGGCGAGGGTGAGGTAGTACTCACCCGGCCCGAACGCGACGCCGTCGAGACCGTCGACCACCGCGCCGTCGTACTCCCGGGTCTGGGTGACCTCCTCGACCGTCTTGGCGAGCAGGCCGGGGTCGTCGAACCGGACGTGCCGGAGCGCGACGTACGACGGCACCGGCTCGAGCACGATCCGGAGTCGGGTCGCGTAGCCGAGACTGCCGTAGGAGTTGGGGAACGCGTCGAAGAGGTCGTCGCCGGGGCGAACGGTGACGACCTCACCGGAGCCGGTGAAGACGTCCATCTCGAGCACCGACTCGTGCGGCAGCCCGCTGCGGAAGCTGGTCGACTCGATCCCGAGACCGGTCACCGCACCGCCGAGGGTGATCGTGCGCAGCTGGGGCACCACCAGGGGCATCAGCCCATGAGGGAGCGTCGCGTCGACCAGGCGCTCGTAGGTGCACATGCCTTGGACGTCGGCCGTCGGCGGACCGCCGGTCGGGTGGGCATCGACCTGGATGACCCCGCCCAGCCCGCTGACGTCCAGGCCGGGCGCCGAGCTCGCGGCGCGCGGCCGGAACAGGTTGGTGGTCTGCTTCGCCAACCGCACCGGCTCACCCGGGGCGATGGCGCGGTACGACGACCCGAGCCGAGCGACGGCTCGCGCGTGGTCTTCCCAGGCACGCTCTGCCATGGCAGGAAAACTACCCCTCGGAGGTGACAATTCGGTTTCTGGAACCGAGGCTTTTGATGCGACAGGATGTCGCTCATCCCGGCCGATTCTTTTGCCGAGGAGCTGCCCGATTTCGCCTCACGATCCCCGCCTGCGTGCCAGGATTCGTAACCGTGCGTCGGCTCCCCCACGTGCTTCGCTCGGGTCGCGTTCCTGCTCGCGGTGCGAGCGATCGTGGTGGCTCGGCGCCGAAGCGGCGGGCCCGCCCCTCGACCAGGGGCGGGTCGCCCCCCGCCGAACCCTCCGCTCACACGGTCTGAGTGCTCCGAACGGTCCCGCGGGGGTCGCCGAGGTGGACGAGGACGCCGCTGCTGCCGGCGAAGTCGCCGAGCGCGGCGGCGTCGGCCGCCGCCAGGTCGTCCGACTCCCCCCGCAGGACGAGGGCGTCGACGCCGGACGAGCCGGAGGCGACCGCCATCGCGACGCACGCCTGAACGGCGGTGAGCTGCAGGGACGGGAGGTCGACGGTCGCGGCGGCGTAGGTGCGGCCGTCGGTGTCGCGGGCGGCCGCGCCCTCGGCCGCGCCGATCCGGGCGCGGGTGGCGCGCGCGAGGGTGACCAGCTTCTTGTCCTCGGCGGAGAGGTCAGGCATGCCGACCATTATCGGCCGTTGTTGTCGGCATGGTCACGGGACTGCCGGGGAGCGGTCTCCTCGGCAGCGGGTGGCTCGAGCAGCCGGATCCGGACGGTCCCGATCTTGTTGCGACGCCCGGCGGCCTGCTCGGCCTCGAAGCGGAGCCCGTGGCACTCGACGGTCGAGCCGGGGATCGGGACCTTGCCGAGGTGCTTGGCCATCAGACCGCCGATGGAGTCGACGTCCTCCTCCTCGACGTCGAAGCCGAACAGCTCGTCGAGGTCGTCGATCGGGTAGCGCGACGAGACCCGCACGTCACCGTCGCCGAGGTGCTCGACGTCGACCCGGTCCTCGTCGTACTCGTCGGTGATCTCGCCGACGATCTCCTCGAGCAGGTCTTCGATGGTGATCAGGCCGGCCGTGCCGCCGTACTCGTCGACGACGATGGCGATGTGCTGGCGGCGCGCCTGCATCTCGCGCATCAGGTCGTCGACCGGCTTCGAGTCCGGCACCCAGACGACCGGCCGCATGATCTCCTCGACCCGCTGGGTCAGCTCGACGTCGGGAGCCTCGAAGTCCCGGCGCACGACGTCCTTGAGGTAGGCGAAGCCGCGCACGTCGTCGAGGTTCTCGCCGATCACCGGAACCCGCGAGAACCCGGAGCGGAGAAAGAGGGACATGGTCTGCCGCAGGTTCTTGTAGGTCTCGATGTAGACCACGTCGCCGCGCGGCACCATCACCTCACGCACCGTCGTGTCGCCCAGCTCGAAGACGGAGTGGATCATCTTCCGCTCGCCGGACTCGATGACCGCCGACGCCTCGGCGATGTCGACCAGCTCGCGCAGCTCGGTCTCGGTCGAGAACGGTCCCTTGCGGAAGCCGCGGCCCGGGGTGATCGCGTTGCCGATCAGGATCAGCAGCTTCGGGAACGGACCGAGGATCCGGGTGAGCGCCCACAACGGCCAGGCCGACCACAGCGCGACCGCGTCGGCGTGCTGGCGACCGAGGGTGCGGGGGGCGACGCCGACGACCACGAACGACACGACGAGCATGACGCCGGTCGCCAGCCCGACCTGCGCCCAGAACGACTGGTGGACGTAGTCGGTGACCAGCACGGTCACCAGGACGATGGCCGCGATCTCGCAGAGCATCCGGACGAACAGCGCGGTGTTGAGGTACGGCGGCGCGTCGTCGAGCACGACGACCAGCCGTTCCGCGCCCGGGCGCGACTCGGCCTCCAGCTCGCCCGCGCGGGCGCGCGAGAAGCCGCCGAGCGCCGCGTCGGCCGCGGCGAAGAGCCCGGCCAGCACGACGAGGACCGCCGCGGTGACGAGCAACCACAGGTCGCCGGTCGTCATCGAGTGACCTCTGCCCGATCAGCCGGTGGCCGTCGGAGCGGCCCGCCACTCGACAAGGAGCTGGTCCTGCAACCCGAACATCTCCTTGTGCTCCTCGGGCTCCGCGTGGTCGTAGCCGAGGAGGTGGAGGATGCCGTGCACGGTCAGCAGCTCGAGCTCGGCGAGGGTGCCGTGCCCGGCCGCCTCCCCCTGTCGTTCGGCGACGGCGGGGCAGAGCACGAGGTCGCCCAGGACGGCGGTGTCCCCGGGCTCCGGCTCGTCGGACACCAGGCCGGGCCGCAGCTCGTCCATCGGGAAGGCGAGCACGTCGGTCGGGCCCTCCTTCTCCATCCACTGCTGGTTGAGCTGCGCGATGGTGGCCTCGTCGACGGCCTTGATGCAGAGCTCGGCGAGCGGGTGCACCCGCATCTGGTCCATCACGAACCGGCTCAGCCGGACCAGGTGCTTCACATCGATGCCGGTGCCGGACTCGTCGATGACCTCGATGCTCACGGGTGAATCATCCATCGCGACGCTTGGACCGCGCGACCGGGGCCGGATGGACCTGCTCGGCACGCGCGTCGTAGACGTCGTACGCCTCGACGATCCGGCCGACCAGCTTGTGCCGGACCACGTCGTGGGCGGTCAGCCGGACGAACGTCAGGTCGTCGACGCCGTCGAGGATGTCCTCGACGATCCGGAGCCCGGAGGTCGTGCCCGAGGGCAGGTCGACCTGGGTGACGTCACCGGTGACCACGATCTTGGACCCGAAGCCCAGCCGGGTGAGGAACATCTTCATCTGCTCGGGCGTGGTGTTCTGCGCCTCGTCGAGGACGATGAACGAGTCGTTGAGCGACCGGCCCCGCAGGTAGGCGAGCGGTGCGACCTCGATCGTGCCGGCGGCCAGCAGCTTCGGGATCGACTCCGGGTCGATCATGTCGTGGAGCGCGTCGTACAACGGTCGCAGGTAGGGGTCGATCTTCTCGCTCAGCGTGCCGGGGAGGAAGCCGAGCTTCTCCCCCGCCTCGACCGCCGGGCGGGACAGGATGATCCGGTTGACCTGCTTGGACTGCAGCGCCTGCACGGCCTTGGCCATGGCGAGGTAGGTCTTGCCCGTGCCGGCGGGACCGATGCCGAAGGTGATCGTGTGCTTGTCGATCGCCTCGACGTAGCGCTTCTGGTTGACCGTCTTGGGCCGGATCGAACGACCGCGGTTGCTCAGGATGTTGAGCGAGAGCACGTCGGCCGGCCGCTCGGTGGTCTCGGCGCGGAGCATGCCGATCACCCGCTCGACGGTCTCGGGCGTCACTCCCTGGCCGGTGCGGATGATCGCCACCAGCTCGTCGAGCAGCCGCTCGCCGAGCGCGACCTCACCGGGGTCGCCGTGCAGCGTGATCCGGTTGCCGCGGACGTGGATCTCGCAGCCGAAGCTGCGCTCGATCATGCCGAGGTGCTCGTCCCCGGGGCCGAGCAGGCTGACCATGTCGATGCTGTTGGGCACCACGACGGTGTGACGGGTCAGGTGCGGAGGTGTGTTGGTCATCCTTGCCCGGACTGGGCGGCCTTCCTGGTACGGCGACAGGGCGTCTCACATGGTACGCCGGATCAACGCGCGGGCCGATCCGATTTAGTCCCCGGAGCCGACCGTCGGGCGCGTACCGTGTGCGCATGGCGCACGGTGACGAGTACGACGACGAGGCGGTCGATCTCGCTGACGACGCCGAGCCGTGCTGGTTCCCCGGCAACCACCTGCCCGAAGAGGCCCGCCGGCTCGGGCTGACCCACCACGTGCCCGACGGCGCGCTGCTCGACTTCGCCGGCTCACTGGACAGCACCAAGCCCTACCACCGGATCACGGCCTGGCTGCTGCTCGTCGTCTTCGGGCTTCCGGTGCTGTTCGCCGTGATGCGGCTCCTCGCCGCCTTCTAGCCGGGAGGCCAGGTCATCGGCCGGCCGCCCAGCACGTGCAGGTGGGCGTGGAAGACGGTCTGGTGAGCGGCGGCGCCGGTGTTGAGGACCATCCGGTAGCCCCCGTCCGCACCGTCGATGCCCTCCTGCTGCGCGATCTCCCGGGCGGCGTCGAAGAGATGGGCCGCGGTGGCGGGCTCGGCCGCGGCGAGTGCGGCTGCGTTGGGGTAGTGGCTGCGCGGGATCACCAGGATGTGCGTCGGCGCCTGGGGATTGAGGTCGCGGAACGAGACGGTCGTCTCGGACTCGTGGACGATCGTCGCCGGGATGTCGCCCGCGACGATCTTGCAGAACAGGCACGTCGGGTCTTGGGGAGAGGTCACCTCCCCACCCTCCCAAATCAGGGCGCGCCGACGTCAACCCAACCCCGGGCCCGCGCGTGGAACTAGCGTGATCGCCTATGCAGTCGCTCGCGGGACCGCCGCGCACTCCGCTTGGGGATTCGGCGTGACCGAGACCCGCCCGGACGCCCAGTCCGGTGGCCCGACCGACGCCGACGCCGCGGTCGAGGCGCTCTACCTCGCCCACTGGGACCGGCTGGTCCGGCTCTCGGTGCTGCTGGTCCACGACCAGGGGATGGCCGAGGAGATCGTGCAGGACGCGCTCGTCGCCGTGCACCAGCGGTGGGACCGGCTGACCGACCCGGAGAAGGCGTTGGCCTACTTGCGCCAGGCGGTGGTCAACCGGTCTCGCTCGGCGCTGCGGCACCGCGGCGTGGTGACCCGCTACCTCGCCCGCCAGCAAGCCCCCGAGACGGCGCCCGGAGCCGACCGCCCGGTGCTCGGGGACAGCCGGCGGCGGATGGTGCTGGACGCCCTGCAGCAGCTTCCCCGTCGCCAGCGCGAGGTGCTCGCGCTGCGCTACTACCTCGACCTGTCCGAGGCGGAGATCGCCGAGACCCTCGGGATCAGCCGCGGCGCGGTGAAGAGCCATGCGTCGCGCGGCGCCGCCACCCTGCGGCCGATCCTCGAGCAGCTCGGCCCGGACCTGAGGACCGACTCATGAACCCGCACGACCCGATCCCGGAGCCCGGCGACGACCGCATGCGCGCGCTCTTCCACGACGCCGTCGCCGACGTCGCGCCCCGCGACGGGCTGGCCGAGGTCCGGCGCCGGACCCGCGCCCGCCGTACCTCCAGCGCCCGGCGGTGGGCGCCGGTGCTCGTCGGTGCCGGCGCGGTCGCGGCGACCGTCGTCGCCGCGACCTTCCTGGTGAGCGGATGGGGCGACGACGACCGGAACCCCGACGACCGGCCCCCGGTCGCGGGCACGTCCACGGCCATCCCGATCACCTCGGCGGCGGGGATCTACTACGTCGCGGACACGGACAGCGGGCCGCGGCTGTTCCGCGAGTTCCAGGCCATCGGCACCACCACCGATCCTGCGGAGCGGGTCCTGCTCGCCCTGGAGCGGCTCACCGCCGACGTCGGACCCCGCGACCCCGACTACCGGACGCTGTGGCCGGCGGACTCCTTCGCCGCGGTGCGGGTCGAGGACGACCGGGTGATCGTCGAGCTCGGCACCGACGCCGCCCTCCAGGGGAGCGACGGCGCCGGCGTCGGCCGCTACGGCGTCCAGCAGGCGGTCTACACCGCCGAGGCCGCGCTCGGCGACGCCCTGCCCGTGTCCTTCGAGTGGAACGGCGAGCCCGCGCGGCAGGTGCTCGGCCTGCGCGTCGGCGCCGTCGTCGAGCGCGACCGGTCGTACGACGTGACCGCGCCCGTCAACATCACCGACCCGGCCGAGGACCTCGCCGTCGAGGACGGCACGCTGCGGGCCAACGGCACCATGGCCACCTACGTGACCGACGTGGACTGGGCGCTCCTGCAGGGCGGCCAGGTCGTCCGCGACGGCCGCGCGCTCGCAGTCGACATCACCGGGCCGGACGCCCGGGCCACGCTCGGCGCGCCCGGCTGGGAGATCGACGAGGTCGACATCAGCGACCTCGCGCCCGGCGACTACGTCTTCGTAGTGAGCGTCACCGACGTGGGCCAGACCTCCGACCAGACCGCCGACTTCAGCGACACGCGGACCATCACCGTCCGCTGACCACCTCCCAGCGCAAGGATCGAACCATGAAGCGACACGCCTTCCCCCTCGTCATCACCGCGACGCTCGCCTCCCTCGTGTTGGCCGGGTGCGGCGACGACGAGCCCACCAGTGCCGACGACCCGGCATCGACGCCCGCTTCGGAGACCTCCGACCCGGTCGACCCGACCACTCCCGTCTCGGAGGAGCCGACCACGGACGACGGGACGTCTGTCGCCCCGCCGGCGACCACCGCGGTGCCCCTCTTCTTCGTGGCCGACACCCCACAGGGCCCGCGCCTGTTCGCTGAGCAGCGGGAGGTCGAGGCCGACAACCCGATCGCGGAGTCGATCGCGCTGCTGCTGGGCGGCGACGTGGCCGACGCCGACTACCGCACCGTCGTCCCTGCCGGCAGCCTCGAGACCGACGCCGGCTTCGACGGCATCGGCGACGACGGCTTCTACTCGTTGACCCTCACCGGCGAGCAGTGGACGACCCGGCCCGACGGGATGTCGAAGGCCGACGTCGACCTCGCCCTGCAGCAGATCGTCTACACGCTGCTGTCCCAGGCCGGCGAGGGCGAGGAGGAGGGCATGAACGGCGGGGTCGACTTCTACCTCGATGGCGACAAGTCGTCGTACCTCGGCGTCTCGGGCACCGTCGAGGCGGCGCCCGAGCTCGACGTACGCGGCTTCGTGAACGTCCTGTCCCCGCAGGAGGACGCCACCGTGAGCGGGTCGTTCACGGCGAAGGGCGAGGCCAGCTCGTTCGAGGCCACGGTGCCGTGGCAGGTGCTCGACGACACCGGAGCGATGGTCCTCGAGGGGTTCGCGACGGCCGAGGGCTGGATCGACGGCCTCTACCCCTGGCAGACCGACGTCGACGTCAGCAGCCTCGCCCCCGGCGAGTACACCTTCGTCGCGATGACCGACGACCCGTCCGGCGGTGAGGGCGGCGGCCCGACCGAGGACACCAAGACGATCATCGTCGAGTGAGCACAGCACCCCGCCGACGCACCCTCAGCTGCTGAGAGGTGCGTCCGCGCGAGCCGGGCGGGACGTCATACGTCCGTTCAGTCATTGACCCCGGGGCGTATGACGTCCCGCGCAACGTCATACGTCCCGGCGGGCATAGGGGCCTGGCCGTATGACGTCCTCGACGATGCGCGGCGAGGGACCGCTCCGAGCCCGCGCTGGTGTCAGTGCGTCCGCAGGTAGTCCAGGACGACCTGCGCCTGGGCTCGCGCGCCGGCCGAGTTGGGGTGGGCAGGTACGCCGAGCGCGGGGTCGTTGACCGACGGGCCGAGGGCCTCGGCGTACCGCACGTTCGGGGCCTGGCACATGTCGTGCCCCAGGGTCGGGGTGAAGGTGTCGACGAGCTCCGCTCCCCCGCGCCGCGCGGCCCGGGCCACCATCGCGTTGAGCTTGAGGAACGTCGCGTGGAGATAGGCCATGTCGCCGTTGGTCACCGGCACGACCGGCCAGCAGCCCTGCTTCGGCACGGCCGCGAGGTAGTTCAACGCGAGGATGCGGGCCCGCGGTGAGATCTGGTGGATCCGCCGGAACGCCTTCACCAGCTTGATCTCGGACCGCTCGATGGCCACGGCCAAGCGGTCGACACCGCCCGCGGTGAAGTAGCGCTTGCAGCCGCCGACCGGCAGCGTCTCCGTCGAGAACAGCGGCACCGGCAGGTCCGGGAGCGGCAGCAGGTCCATCGGGATCGTCTCGATCGGCAGCAGGCTGATGCAGGCGAGCGCCGCACCGGCGAAGCCGGCGTCGTTGCCGCCGATGCCGACGGTGACCAGGTCCGTCCTCCGCGTCAGCCGGTCGTACTGCGGCGGGTTGGTGCCGCCCAGGGGCAACGACTGCGGTCCGGCGAAGTGGTCGGTCGTGGCCGAGCCGCAGGTCGCGTCGCGATGCACCGGGATGGCGAGCTCCTTCGCCACCAGCTTCGGGTAGTTCACGTGCGACTGCGCGCAGTCGATCGGCACGTGGGTGTCGTCGGGGACGCCGTGGGCGTCGAGGAAGACCACGTCCGCCGACCAGGAGTCCCCGAGCGAGACGTACTCCCGGAAGGTGCTCGACCGCTCCCGCTCGGTGCGGGCCGGCGCCGTGGCCGTGCGGCCCGCCGGTGCGGTCGGCGCGGTCCGTGCGGTCGGTGCCGTCGGTGCAGTCGGGCGCCGTCCGGCGTGGCCGTCGCGGGTCCGGCGGACCTGGCGGCGGTCGGTCGCAGCCGGTCGCTGCTCCTCCTGCGCGGTCGCCCGTACGGCGACCGGCCGTGCGGCTGCTGCGGTGGGAGCGGGACGGTCGGCCAGCGCCTGCGCGGACGGGATGCTGACGATGCCGGCGACCAGGGCCACGGCGGTCGCGATACGGGTGTGCACGCTCGCTCAACGTCCCGCGCGCCAGCGGGTCACGCGACCTGGATCGGACGCAGGCCAGAGCTGGCTCAGGGGCCGGCGGGTCCGAACTCCAGGTGGTGGCGGAGCTGCTCGAGACCGGCGACGAGATGCCGGCCCGCGATGCCGCGGGCGAGCAGCTCCGCCGCCCGCCCCAGCACCAGGCCGCCCAGCTGGACGGTCATCGCCATCGTGACGACGGCACCGTCCGGGTGGTCGGTCACCTCGACCACCATCGAGTGGCGGGTGCCGCGCACCGAGCGCCAGGTCAGGCTCCGCTCCGCGGTGACGACGAGCACCCGGCCGCCGACGTGGATCGCACCGATGTCGAGGAACATGTCCCACTCCTCGGTGCCGTCCTCGTGGCGGCCGATGAAGGCGAACCGGCCAAGACCGGCGACGAGGGGCAGGAGCACCCCGGGGTCGGTGGTGACCTTGGCGACCACGTCGACCGGGCGTCGTACGACGATCGACTCGGTCGCGGTCGTCGCCATCAGCCCAGCACCGGGAGGATCGAGCGGGCACCCAGCGAGGACAGCGCGACCTGCATCGTGGACGTCACGTAGTCGTAGGCGGCGTCCCAGTCGGGGTCGTCGCCGTACCGCTCCCGCAGGTCGATCGGAGGCAGCACCTGCATCCGGATCTTGGCCGGGAGCGGGATGTTCGGCAGCCCGCCGGGCAGGAAGCCCCACGGCAGGCTCAGCGTCAGCGGCAGCGACTTCACCCGGAGCAGCTTGTCGAAGCCGAGCGCCTTGGCGGTCCGGCGGCCGTCGTTGAAGATGAGCATCGTCTCCTGGCCGCCGGTGGCCACCACCGGGACGATCTTCACGCCGGCGTCGTGGGCGAGCTTGAGGAACCCCTTGCGCCCGTCGAACACGATCCGGTTGCGGTCGCGGGTCGGCCGCAGGGCCTCGACGTCACCTCCGGGGTAGACCAGCACGTTCGCCCCTTGGTCGAGCAGCTCCCGCGCGCGGTGCGGCCCGGCCTTGACCATGCCGAAGCGGCGCGCGAGGTCGCCGACGAGCGGAGTGTCGGTGATGATCCGGTGGGCGAGGCCGATCATCGGCCGGCCCTCGACGGTGAAGTAGGTGTTGTAGGCGAGCAGGAACAGCCAGGTGTCCGGCACGCTCGCGCCGCCGCTGTGGTTGCCGACGAACAGCACCGGCTCGTCCGGAACGTGCTCGAACCCGTCGACCTCGGCTCGGAAGTACAGCTCGAAGGCGAGCCAGAGCCGCGGCAGCGTCCGGCGGATGAACTCGGGATCGCGACCCTCGATCCCGTCGGGAACCCGGTGCAGCGACGGCAGGCGGACCAACGCCATGACTTCCCCTTCCGCCTGAGCGTGACTGTCTGTGCCGAAGACTAGTGTCCGCGTATGCGTCTGACCCGGCAGCGCCTGAACCGCACCCTGCTCCAGCGCCAACACCTCCTCGCCCGGGCCACCCTGTCACCGGAGGCGATGGTCCGGCACCTGATCGGGCTCCAGGCCCAGGAGAACCTCCCTCCCTACCTCTCGCTCGCGGCCCGCCTCACGTCCGTCGAACCGCTCCAGGTCAGCGCGCTGCTCGAGCAGCGACGCCTGGTGCGGCTGCTGACGATGCGCGGCACCATCCACCTGCTGACCCCGGAGGACGCCGCCGCGCTCCGCCCGTGGGTGGCGCCGCGGATCGAGCAGGAGATCAGGGTCAGCCAGTCCATCGGCGACGCCCGCGACATCGACCGGACCGACGCCGAACGGGCGTTGCGCGAGGTCCTCGCCGACGGGCCGCTCCCCCAGAAGGAGATCGGGCTCCGGCTGGCCGAACGCTTTCCCTATCCCCCGACGCAGCTCGGTCAGCTCGCCCGCAGCATCGCGCCGCTCGCCCAGCTGCCGCCGCGGGGCTGCTGGAAGCAGTCCGGCGGGGTGGTCTACGACTACGTCGACCGGTGGACCGGCGTGCCGATGGCCGAGCCCGACGTCCCCGACCTGGTGCGCCGCTACCTTCGCGCCTTCGGGCCCGCCACCCCGGCCGACGTCACCGCCTGGTCCGCGGTCACCCGGCTGGGGCCGGTCCTCAAGGCCATGGACGACCTGGTCCAGCACGAGGACGAGGACGGCCGGGTCCTCTACGACCTCGCGGATGCCCCGATCGCCGACGAGGACGCGCCCGCGCCGGTCCGCCTGCTCGGCACCTACGACAACGTCTGGTTGTCCCACGCCGGCCGCGACCGGGTGACCGACCCCGAAGCGCGGAAGTCCTGGATGGGCACCAACGGCGGGATGGGCAACACCCTGTTCGTCGACGGCTGGCTGGCCGGGATCTGGCGGATCGTCGACGGGCGGGTCGAGATCGACCGGCTCCACCGCGACCTCACGAAGGCCGAGCAGGTCGAGCTCGACGAGGAGGTCTCCCGGGTCGAGGCGCTGCTCGCGCGCTGATCACCCGTGCGGGTGCCCGTTTCTCAAGGGATGCAGCCGAATGTTCACTCCCCCGCACGAATTGGGGCTGGGAAGTGTCCATTCGGCTGCATCCCGTGATGAACGAAACTAGCCGCCCCAGCGCCCCGTCTGCGCCAGCAGCGCGGCGACCGCGGCGACGCCGGCGGTGGAGGTGCGGAGCACCTCGTCACCCAGTCGTACGGCGACCGCGCCGGACCGCACGAACTCGGCCACCTCGTCGTCGGTGAGCCCTCCCTCGGGACCGACCACGACCACGATCTCGCCCGCGTCGGGGACCGCGATCGCTCCGATCGGCTCGGTCGCCTCCTCGTGCAGCACCACAGCGAGGTCGGCGCCTTCGACCAGCGTCTCCAGCTCCGCCGTCGAGGCCAGCGAGGACACGACCGGGTGCCAGGCCCGCCGGGCCTGCTTGGCCGCCTCGCGGGCGGTGGTCCGCCACTTCGCGTGCGACTTCGCGGCCCGCTCGCCCTTCCACACGGCGACGCTGCGCGCGGCTGCCCACGGGACGATCCGCGCCACGCCGACCTCGGTGAGCACCTCGACCGCGAGCTCGCCGCGATCACCCTTCGGCAACGCCTGCACGACGGTCACCGTGGGCGTCGGCTCCGCGTGCTCGTCGACCGCGGTCACCCGCACGTCGAAGGAGCGCTTCGAGGTCGCAGCGACCTCGCCGGTGGCGACCAGCCCGACGCCGTCGGCCAGCGTGACCGGCTCGCCGACCCGCAGGCGGCGTACGACGACGGCGTGGTGGGCCTCGTCGCCCTCGACCGTGACCGTGTCGCCGACCGTGACCCCGGTCAGCGACGGCACCAGGTGCTGCGGGAGGGTCACCGGTCGTCCGTCAGTGTCCGGTGAACGCGTCGCGGAGCCGGCCGAACACCGACTTCTGGGCGGGCCGCACGTGCCCGAGGGGCTGCTCCTCGCCGCGCAGCGCAGCGAGCTCGCGGAGCAGCTGCTCCTGCCGGTCGTCCAACCGGGTCGGCGTCTCCACCACGACCGTGACGATCAGGTCGCCGCGTCCGCCGCGAAGCCCGGGGACGCCCTGTCCGCGGATCACGCTCTCGTGACCGGACTGGGTGCCGGGGGCGATGTCGAGGCCGAACTCGGTCTCGAGCCCGGACGCCGCGGCGCCGTCGGCCCCGACCAGGTCGGCCTCGAGCGTGGGCAGCTCGAGAGAGGTGCCGAGCGCGGCCGCCGACATCGGCACGACGACCGTGCAGTGCAGGTCGTTGCCGTCGCGGATGAACGTCGGGTGGGGCGCGACGTGGATCTCGACGTACAGGTCGCCCGGCGGGCCACCGCCCGGGCCGACCTCGCCCTGCTCGCTGAGCTGGACCCGGGTGCCGGTGTCGACGCCGGCGGGGATCTTCACGGTGAGGGTACGGCGCGAGCGGACCCGTCCTTCGCCGGCGCACTCGCGGCACGGGTCGGGGATGATCGTGCCGAAGCCGCGGCACGACGGGCACGGCCGCAGGGTGCGGATCTCGCCGAGGAACGAGCGCTGCACCTGCGCCACCTCGCCCTGGCCGTGGCAGGTCTCGCAGCCCACCGGCTCACTGCCGGGAGCCGCACCGTCGCCGCCGCAGGTCGTGCAGCGGATCGCGGTGTCGACCTTGAGCTCGCGGGAGACGCCGAAGGCCGCCTCGGCGAGCTCGACCTCGATCCGGATGAGGGCGTCCTGGCCGCGCCGCACGCGCGGGCGCGGGCCGCGGTTGCCGGCTCCGCCCGCAGCTCCACCGAAGAACGCGTCCATGATGTCGGTGAAGGAGAAGCCCGCGCCCTGGCCGCCGAAGCCGCCGGCGAACGGGTCACCGCCGCGGTCGTAGGCCGACCGCTTCTGCGGGTCCGACAGCACCTCGTAGGCGGCCGTCACCTGCTTGAACTGCTCCTGCGCCTCGGGGTCCGGGTTGACGTCGGGGTGCAGCTGGCGGGCGAGGCGCCGGTAGGCCTTCTTGATGGTGTCGGCATCCGCGTCGCGGGCGACACCGAGGAGGTCGTACAGGTCCTGGCTCACGTGCGTCCTTGCTTCTCTGGGCTTCTCTGGGGCTTGTCTGGGGCTTGTCTGGGGCTTGTGTGGGGTCTCTGGAGTGGTTCTTCGCTGGCGCGGGGCCGGTCAGCCCTCGTCGAGGATCCTCGACACGTAGCGCGCGACGGCTCGGACCGCCGCGATCGTGCTGGGGTAGTCCATCCGCGTCGGACCGACGATGCCGAGCGACGCGAGTGCGTCGTCGGGTCCGTAGCCGGTGGCGACCACGCTGGTCGACGAGAGCTCCTGGTAGGGGCCCTCGGCGCCGATCCGCACGGTGACCGCACCGCCGGTGGTCGCCTCGCCGAGGAGCTTGAGCAGCACCACCTGCTCCTCGAGCGCCTCGAGCAGCGGACGGACGGCGGAGTCGAAGCTGTCGCCGAAGCGGGCGAGGTTGGCGGTGCCGCCGACGGCGATGCGCTCGTCGGAGCGGTGGTCGCTCATCGCGTCGACGAGGGCGTCGACCACCGCCGCGGTCGACCGGGGCACGGGCTCGTCGCCCGAGACGAGCCCGTTGAGGGCGATCACGGCATCCGAGATCTGTTCACCGGTCGCGGTGAGGTTGACCCGGGTGCGCAGGGCGGCGAGGTCGTCGTCGGCGAGCTCGTGGTCGAGCTCGACGTGGCGCTGCTCCACCCGCCCCGTGCTGAGGATGAGCACGACCAGCAGCCGGGACGGCGACAACGGCACGATCTCGATGTGCCGCACCGTCGAGCGCGACAAGGTGGGGTACTGCACGACCGCGACCTGACGGGTCAGCTGCGAGAGCACCCGGACCGAGCGGTGCACCACGTCGTCGAGGTCGACCGCGCCGTCGAGGAAGGTCGAGACGGCGCGCCGCTCGGCGGCACTCATCGCCTTGACCGTCGTCAGCCGGTCGACGAACAGCCGGTACCCCTTGTCGGTCGGCACCCGGCCGGCACTGGTGTGCGGCTGCGCGAGGTAGCCCTCCTCCTCGAGCGCCGCCATGTCATTGCGGATCGTCGCCGGCGAGACGTTGAGGCCGTGGCGCTCGACCAGTGCCTTGGAGCCGACCGGCTCCTCGGTCGCGACGTAGTCCTCCACGATCGCGCGCAGGACAGCGAGTCTGCGGTCCTCCTGCATCTCGCCTCCTCTGGCACTCGGATCCTGTGAGTGCCAAAAGAATACCGCCCGTCTGCGAGGGGCGCGTACGGCGACGGTCCCGCCTGTCGCGTTCACCTTGAATAGGTTAGGCTTACCTAAACTGAGCGAAGGAGCGATCGTGACCGTCGACAGCACCCGCCGGACCGACCCGGTCCGCCTCGCCGGCGCCGCGCGCAGCATCCTGGCCTGCCCGTCCGACGTGCAGCTCGTCGTCGACGGCGTCGACGACATCACGGCCGGGCTCGACGACGGCGACGACGGGGAGGAGGCGGGCCTCGACCTCCGCGACGTCGACGGCCGTCCCGTCCTCACCTGTCCCGCCGAGAGCCCCCTGGCGCTCGCAGCCGCCGACGGGAGGAACGCGCTGGTGACCCTCGCCAGCGGCCTCGGCCGCCCCGGGTCCCCCGCCCGCAGCGCGACCGTGACCCTCGCCGGCAGGCTCGCCGTGGCCGACCGCGAGGAGTGCCCGTGCTGCGACCGGGTGCGGGCCACGGTCTGCGTCGAACCCGACTACGTCCTGCTCACCTACGTCGGCTCGTCCGGGGAGCGGGTCCAGCAGCGGGTGCCGCTCACGGCGTACTCCTCCCCCGCTCACCGGCTCAACCGCGGCTTCCTCCAGCGGTCGGTCGAGCACGCGAACGACTGCCACCAGGACGAGCTCCGGCAGGCGATCGCCACCACCACGAACACCCGTCTCCGCGACGTCGTCGGGGTGCGCCTCGCGGACCTGAGGCCGGACCGGGTCGAGGTCCGCTGGGTCGACACCTCCGGGGCGTACGCCCGCACCTTGCGGTTCGGGCGGACGGCCACGACTGCCGCCGAGCTCGGCATCCTGCTGCGGGACCACCTGCACGCCGGCATCTGCTGACGGCTAACGTCCGGAGCATGCCCTTCACCGAGGTCGCCGACCGAGTCTGGGTCGCCCGCTACGAGTTCATCGACGTCAACATCGGGTTGGTCGGCGGGGAGCGCGGGCTGGTCGTCGTCGACACCTACGCCTCGTCGCCGCTGGCGCGCCAGGTGATCGAGGACGTCCGCGCCCTCGGCGTCGGCGAGGTCGTCGCCGCGGTCAACACCCACGAGCACTTCGACCACACCTTCGGCAACGTCGCGTTCCGCGAGAAGTACGGCGACGACCTGCCGATCCACGCGACCGAGGAGGCCGCCGCGCGCACCGTGGCCGCGGGCGAGCGGTGGAAGGCCTCGTCCTCCGCGGAGGACGACCCCCGGATCGCGGACATCTGCGCGACCGAGATCCTCCCCGCCGACCACACCTTCTCCAGCGCTTCGGTCATCGACCTGGGCGACCGGGCGGTCGAGCTGGTGTACCCCGGACGCGGTCACACCGGCGGCGACCTGGTGGTGCGCGTTCCCGACGGCGACGTGCTGCTGGTCGGCGACCTGGTCGAGGAGTCCGCGCCGCCCGTGTTCGGCGCCGACTCCTACCCGCTCGAGTGGGCGCAGACCCTCGACCTGGTGATGAACCTGGGCACCCGGGACACGGTCTTCGTGCCGGGGCACGGCGCCCTCGTCGACCGCGCGTTCGTGCAGGACCAGCGCTCGGACATCGGCGTGGTCTCCGAGACGATCCGCGACCTCGCGGGGCGCGGCGTTCCGGTCGAGGAGGCGCTCGCTGCGGCGGAGTGGCCGTTCCCGCGCGAGCGGCTGGCCGACGCCGTACGCCGGGGCTACGCGGAGCTGCCGCGCGCGCCGAAGCGGCTCCCCCTCGTCTGACGCGTGGCGGAGCGCTAGCTCTTCCCGCTGACCGCGCCGGACATCCCCTCCGGCAGCGGCTCGCCGGCCGGGGCGAACACCTCGAGCGGCTCGGCCTTGCCCTTCAACGGCATGCTGCCGCGGGAGACCAGCGCCACCTCCCCCTGCAGCATCGCCGCCGTGGCCGCCGTGATCAGCACGTCGT
>NZ_JACEHF010000079.1 GCF_014180685.1 Nocardioides pelophilus
TCAACGAACTCCGGGCGTCCGCGACCGCGCCCAGGATCGGGTGGGGTTGGGGGTGGAGTTGGGCGACCACGGTGTTCCTTTCCGAGATGCTTCTATCGTACACCTGTTCGATTCGGAATGGAACATTCGTTGGGGGTGTTTTCACAGGGTTGGTTGCCTTGGTTTCGAGGCTCGCTTCGCTCGCACCTCAACCAGCGGCGACGGCGAGCGCCGGTATCGGGCGGGGTCTCGTGACGGTCGCTGCGCGACCTCCTCGACCACCGGTGGGCAGGGGGTCTCGTGACGGTCGCTGCGCGACCTCCTCGACCACCGGTGGGCACGGGGGCGGCGAGCCGGCGTACTTCCGCGACCACCCGAACACCTCCTCCGCTGCCGCGACCACAGCGAGTACCTCAGGCCTCCGGCAACCGGTGCAGGGCCCGGGGAACCGCGCCGTGACCAACGACGGCGCGCCACCACGTCGTCCGTCTTTCCCACCGCAACCGACGACGACGCGGAGGTTGCGGGCAGGGGTCTCGTGACGGTCGCTGCGCGACCTCCTCGACCAACGTGGGCAGGGGGTCTCGTGACGGTCGCTGCGCGACCTCCTCGACCAACGGCGAGACGGCGTACGACCTCCTCGACCAACGGCGAGACGGCGTACGACCTCCTCGATCAACGGTGTCAGGGGACGGGGAGGAAGAAGAACTGGGCGGGCTTCTCAGCGATGCTCGTCCGCAGCTCGACCAGCGGGCCGCGCTCGGCGCCGATCCGCTCCAGCATGGCCAGCGAGGCGGCGTTGCGCGCGTCGGGCTCGAACACCATCCGGGCGCAGCCCGGCTGTCGGGCCACGAAGGCGAGACCGGCGGCGATCACCTCGTCGGTGCGGCCGCGGCGGGCGGGGGCGTCGGAGAGCAGGAGGTGGACGCCGACGTCGCCGGGTCGTCGGTCGTACCACCGGCCGATCTCGTCGACGGCCGGGTCGTAGGTCTGCAGCAGACCGACCGGGATGCCGTCGACCTCGAGGACGTACGCCGCGAGGTGGTCCTCGCCGGCGATGTACTCGTAGATCTCGCGCACCCTGTCGACGTCGCAGTCCGTCATTCCCCAGAACCTCGCGCGATCCTCCGTCACCCACGCGTGCAAGGTCGCCGCGTCGGTCGAGGGGTCGACGGGTCGCAGGTGGACAGGGTCTCGAGACGGTCGCTGCGCAACCTCCTCGACCACCGACCTGGACGGTCGCTGCGCGACCTCCTCGACCACCGACCTGGACGGTCGCTGCGCGACCTCCTCGACCACCGGCATCGCCACCGACCTCGCCACCGGGTTGTCGAGGGTGCCGGCGAAGATCAGTGATTCGGCCTGGTCGGTGAGATCGACCATCTGCAGCGTGTTGCGGAGCTGCAGCCGGTTGAGGCAGCTGTGGCGGAAGGTCGGGCGGAGCAGGTCGTAGTGCTCGGCGGCGGAGGCGAGCTCGGGGTGGTCGGCGGCGTGCTCCTCGATCGTCGCCCGCACCAGGTCCCAGAACTCGTCCGGGTCCAGGACCCCATCCTCGGCGAGGATCCCGGCAATGAACCGGAGCACTCCGTCGAAGACGTCGGTGTGGATCGCCAGCGCCTTCACGTCGTCAGGGAAGCTGCCGCGGATCCGCTCCACCTCCGGCGGCAGCGGCACCTTCGACGCCGGACGCATCACCGCGACCTCCTCGCCGATGTCCTTCATCAGCGCCCGCACCGGCACGTGGTCGCGCAGCACGAGGACCAGGTTCTCGCCGTGCGGCATGAACGCGAGGTCGTAGGCGTAGAGGCAGTGCACCAGGGGTCGCAGGTAGGCGCGCAGGTAGCTGCGCACCCACGTCGCCGCGTCGACGGGCGACGCCTTGATCAGCGCGGTCACCAGCGCGTCGCCGTCCGCGTCGCGGTGCAGCAGTGCCGCCATCGTCATCGGCCGCTCACCCGCCGCCAGCCGCGGCACCGGGCTCTCCCGCCAGAGCGCCGCGATCATCTTCCGGTACGGCGACGGGCCGGCGTGCCGGTGGAACGCATCGCCGGTGTAGCCGATCGCAGCGAGCTCGCGGAGCACCGAGAACCCTGTCGATCGCAGCTCCGGATCCGCGGCGACGGTCGCCGCCACCCAGTCGTTGATCGCCGGCGTCGCCTCCATGTAGGCCGGCGAGAGCCCGCGCAGGAACCCCATGTTCTGGATCGCCAGCGCGGTCTTCACGTAGTGCCGCTCGGGCCGGCTCACGTTGAAGAACGTCCGGATCGACTGCTGCGGCCGGTGCTCGTCGTCGCCCGCGCCGAGGTGGACCAGGTCGCGCCGCGCCACGTCGGGAGCGAACGTCACGGCCAGCTTGTTGACCCACTGCCACGGGTGCACCGGCAGGTAGAGGTAGTCGGCTGGATCGAGCCCGAGCCCGCGGAGACGACCGGCGAAGCGCGCCCGGGTCGCGGGCGCCAGCTCACCGGCGTACAGGGCCTCCTCGGTCTCCCCGTCGCCCAGGGTCAGCCTCGTGACCGACCGGCGCGCGGCGAGCCAGTGCAGCCGGACCGGCTCGCCGGCCTCGGGGGCGAACGCCGTGTAGTCGTCGAGGCCGAACCCGATCCGTCCGTTGTTCGCCACGAACGCCGGGTGGCCCTCGGTCATCGCCGCCTCGATCGCCTGGTAGTCGGCGTCGACGAGCTCAGTCACCGGGATCCGCCGGTGTCGCAGCTTCCACGCCGCGGCCGCCAGGGTCGAGCCGATCTCCTCGAGGTAGGTCGGCAGCAGCGCGTCGGGGATCCCCAGCACCGGCGCCAGCTCGGCGACGAGCGCCTGCGCGTCGATGCCTTGGTTTCGAGGCTCCTCGCTGCGCTCGTCGCACCTCAACCAGCGGTCACCGTCCTCACTGGGCTCGTCGCACCTCAACCAGCGGCCACCCTCCTCACTGGGCTCGTCGCACCTCAACCAGCGGCCACCGTCCTCACTGGGCTCGTCGCACCTCAACCAGCGGCCACCGTCCTCACTGGGCTCGTCGCACCTCAACCAGCGGCCACCCTCGTCGCTTCTCAACCGGCGGCGTAACGACGCGGGGTCGACGACCCAGTGGTCGAGCGGGTACCTCCGCGCGCTGAACGAGTACGACGAGCCGCCGGTCTCGAGCGTCCACCACCCCGGCCGCGCCGGGTCGGGCACGGGCGTGACCAGCCGCTCGTGGGCGTACTCGCCGATCGCCTTGGCCACCAGGTGCCGGTGCGCGCGGTCCATCAGCGCCGGCGTCAGGTGCGGGACGGCGGTGCCGGTCGCTCGCTCGTAGGCCTCGCGGGTGCAGACCGACAGCATCGCGGTCTTGCCGGGCAGCGCGACCTCGCGCAGCTCGACGAACCCGGCGGCGACGTTCTTGCGCCGGATCGCGTCGTTGCGGGCGTCCGGCTCGACGACGACCCGTCGCACTGCGGGGGCGGCGAAGCAGTGCTCGAGCACCGCCCCGAACACCTGCGTGGTGAAGCCGCGGACCGGATCGCCGTCCGGCGGCGCCACCAGCACGTGCATCCCGAGGTCACCGGGCTGCAGCTCAGGGATGTCCGCGAGCGGCGAGTACGCCGGGTCGTAGGTCTCCACCAGGAACGCCGGCCGGCCGTCGGCCCGGCCGAGGAACGCGTCGTGGTGCGGGTCGGCGGCGACGTCGTCGTACTCACGCCGTACGTCGTCCCGCGTGGCGTCCTGCATCATCCAGAACACGGACCGCGGGTGGGTGACCCAGCCGTGCAGCAGGGCGAGGTCGCGCTCGACGTCGAGCGGCTCGATGGTGACCCTCATCGCGCACCTACCGGAGAGCGGCGCAGGTGGTCGGGCACGCCGAAGGTCTGCACGGCGATCCGCTTCTCCACCGGATAGACCTCGCGCCCGAGCATCGCCGCGATGATCACCGAGTTGCGGTAGGCGCCCATGCCGAGGTCCGGAGCCAGCACGGAGTGGGTGTGCTCCTCGGCGTTCTGGACGAACACCTCACCCCCGGCGACGTCGACCGAGTAGTCGCCCGCGACGTCGTAGCGGCCCCGCTCGTCGAACCGGATCCGGTCGCGGAGGCCGTCGAGGAAGTCCGGTGTCGTCGGCGCGTAGCCCGTGGCCAGCACCAGACCCTCGGTGGTGAGTCCGAACGACTCGCCGGTCTCGACGTGGAGCAGGTCGAGCTCGTGGCCGCCAGCGACCCGACGGGCGCCCCGCACCTCGGTGTTGGTCAGCAGCGTCGTCCGCGGTCCGGCGCCGGTGACCCGCTGCTGGTAGTGCAGGTCGAAGATCGCGTCGACCAGGTCGCCGCTGATCCCCTTGAACAGGTGGCGCTGCTCGCGGGCCAGCCGGTCCCGGGTCTCCACGGGCAGTGCGCGGTGGTAGCCGGCGTACTCCGGCGACGTCATCTCGAGGGTGAGCTTGGTGTACTCCATCGGGAAGAACCGCGGGCTGCGGGTGAGCCACACCAGCTCGTAGCCGTGGTCCGGCGCCTCGGCGAGCAGGTCGTGGTAGACCTCCGCAGCGCTCTGGCCGCTGCCGACGATCGTGATCGTCCGCTGCTGCTGGAGGGCGGCCTTGTGGGCGAGGTAGTCGGCGGAGTGGGTGACGGTCGCGGGGTCTCGTGACGGTCGCTGCGCGACCTCCTCGACCAACGGGCCAGCGACCTCCTCGACCAACGGGGGGACGGCAGCTTGGTCTCGTGACGGTCGCTGCGCGACCTCCTCGACCAACGGGCCAGCGACCTCCTCGACCAACGGGGGGACGGCAGCGGGGTCTCGTGACGGTTGCTGCGCAACCTCCTCGACCAACGGGCCAGCAACCTCCTCGACCAACGGGGGGACGGGGGCGGGGTCTCGTGACGGTCGCTGCGCGACCTCCTCGACCAACGGGCCAGGAACCTCCTCGACCAACGGGTGTGCGGCCTCCTCGACCAACGGGTGTGCGGCCTCCTCGACCAACGCGGTCAGGGGGGCGGGGATGCGGGGGGACGTACCGATCCCCACCACGAGCCGTTTGCTCAACCAGGTCTCCCCCGTCGAGGTCAGGGTGCGGTACGCCGAGCCGTCGTGCTCGACCGTCACGACCCGCTGGCCGAACCGGATGGTGCCCAGCCGTTCGGCTGCCCAGCGGCAGTAGTCGTCGTACTCGCGGCGCAGGGGGTAGAAGCTCTCCCGGATGTAGAAGGGGTAGAGGTTGCCCTGCTGCTTGAGGTAGTTGAGGAAGGACCACCGGGACGTGGGGTCCGCCATGGTGACCAGGTCCGCGAGGAACGGGACCTGGAGGGTCGCGTCGTCCAGCAGCATGCCGGGGTGCCAGTCGAACCGGTCCCGGGCCTCGAGGAAGACCCCGGAGAGCCCGTCGCTCTCGCGCAGCGGGTCGGTCAGGCAGGCCAGCCCGAGGTTGAACGGGCCGAGGCCGATCGCGACGAAGTCGTGCACCTTCACCGGGCCACCTCCAGCGTGGTCTCGACCGGCTCGACCACCGGGGAAGCGGCGAGCCGGGCACCGGTCTCGCGCACCAGGTCGACCACGCCGACGATGTCGCCGACGGTCGCGATCGGGTTGAGCAGGGTGAGCTTGAGGAACTGGCGGCCGTCGACCTTGGTCGCGGCGACCATCGCCCGGCCCGACCGGTAGAGCGCCGCGCGGATCTCGTTGTTGAGGGCGGCGAGCTCGCGCTCCTCCAGGGCCGACCCGGCCGGCACGTAGCGGAACACCAGCGTGCTGAGCTCGGGCCGGGACGCGAGCTCGAGGTCGGCCTCGTCCCTGATCGCGACCGAGACGTCGCGGGCGAGGTCGACCACCGCGTCGACGTACGCCCCGAGGGTGTCGGGGCCCATCATCCGCAGCGTCAGCCACAGCTTGAGTGCGTCGAACCGGCGGGTCGTCTGCAGGCTCTTGTCGACCTGGTTCGGCGACGCCGGGGCGCCCTCGGCGCTCCTGGGGTTGAGGTAGTCGGCGTGCCAGGTCACCGGCGCCATCAGGGTCCGGTCGCGCACCACCAGCGCGCTGGAGGAGACCGGCTGGAAGAACGTCTTGTGGTAGTCCACGGTCACCGAGTCCGCGCGCTCGATGCCGGCGAGCCGGTGTCGGTAGCGCGGCGAGACGAGCAGGCCACCGCCGTACGCCGCATCGACGTGCAGCCAGGTGTCGTAGGCGCGCGCCAGGTCGGCGATCTCCGGCAGCGGGTCGATCGCGCCGAAGTCGGTCGTGCCCGCGGTGGCGACGATCGCCATCGGGCGCAGGCCGAGCGCGGTGCACGCGGCCAGCGACCGGTCGAGCGCCGCCGGGTCCATCCGGTGCCGCTCGTCGGTCGGCACGCACACCACGCTGCTGTCGCCGAGCCCCAGCAGCCGGGCTGACTTCTGCACGGAGAAGTGGCTGTCGGCCGACGCGAAGATCCGCAGCCGGCCGAGCGGCTCCCGCTCGAGGTGACCGCGCGCGAGCACCAACGCCTGCAGGTTGGACTGGGTGCCGCCGCTGGTGAAGACCCCGTCGGCGGCCTCGCCGAAGCCGATCCGGCCGGCGGTCCAGTCGATCAGGTGGCGCTCGACGAAGGTGCCGCCGACGCTCTGGTCGAAGGTGTCGAGCGAGCTGTTGACCGACGCGATGAACAGCTCGGCCAGCAGCGCCGGTACGACGACCGGACAGTTCAGGTGCGCGGCGTACGCCGGCTCGTGGAACCAGACCGCGTCGTCCAGCCACACCCGGGACAGCTCCTCGAGCGCGGCGGCCGTGTCGCCGAGCGGCGCGTCGAGGCCGACGCCCGCCACCCGGGCGGCTGCCTCGGCGACCTCGGTGCCGGCGGCCGGCCCGGCGACCCGGCGCAGTGCGCTGACCAGGTGCTCGACGCCGGCGCCGACGGTCGCCGCGTAGTGGTCCGCGTTGGCGGGATGGAAGACGTGGTGCAACGGGGGCGGGTACACGACAGGCTCCTCGAGATATTAGGTAAGCCTTACCTTAGGGATTTGCCCACGATTGTCACAACCCGGGTCGCGTGCCCTGCGTCACAGGTTGCGAGGCTCGCTTCGCTCGCACCTCGACCACCGGACGACCGTTCGTCGTGCCTCACCGACCGCTCATCGACGGGCCGTCCCCGCTCGGCGCGCTGTCCGCCCGCACCCCTGCCGGGCGGATCGGAGCCGCTCCTACCGTCGACGGGTCCGTGACGCCGATCACATGCGTCCGTCGAAACAGGAGGCCCCGATGTCCCAAGACACAGCGCCGCGCGACCAGGTCGAGCGGCACGACCCCGTGTACGACGAGCTGCATGCCTCGTCCGAGTTCATCGAGCTGCGGCGGCGGTACCGCGGCTTCGTCTTTCCCGCCACCGTCGCGTTCTTGAGCTGGTACCTGCTCTACGTGGTCCTCTCCAACTGGGCGGGCTCCTTCATGAGCACCAAGGTCGTGGGCAACATCAACGTCGCCCTGGTCTTCGGGCTGCTCCAGTTCGCCACCACGTTCGCCCTCGCCTGGGTCTACAGCCGCTACTCGACCGCGCGCCTCGACCCCTTGGCGCGGGAGCTCGACGAGCGGTTCATCGCCCTCGAGGGCAAGTCGTCGCGAGGGACCGGAGGCCACTGATGAACGACCAGGCGATCACCACGGTCCTGTTCCTCGCCGTCGTCGCGCTGACGGTCGGCATCACCTTCTGGGCGAGCCGTCAGAGCAGCGGCACCAACGACTTCTACGCCGGCGGCCGCTCCTTCTCCGGCTTCCAGAACGGTCTCGCGATCGGCGGCGACTACATGTCGGCCGCCTCGTTCCTCGGCATCTCCGGTGCCATCGCGCTGTCCGGGTACGACGGCTTCCTCTACTCCATCGGCTTCCTCGTCGCCTGGCTGGTGGCGCTGCTCCTGGTCGCCGAGATGCTGCGCAACTCGGGCCGCTACACGATGGCCGACCAGCTGGCGTACCGCATGAAGCAGCGTCCGGTGCGGATGGCGGCGGCGACGTCGACCGTGGCCGTGTCGGTCTTCTACCTGCTCGCCCAGATGGTCGGCGCGGGCGCGCTGGTCACGCTGCTGCTCGGCGTGGACAGCCAGGGCCTGAAGAACCTGACCATCATCGGCGTCGGCGCCCTCATGATCTTCTACGTCACCGTCGGCGGCATGAAGGGCACGACCTGGGTGCAGATCGTCAAGGCCGTGCTCCTGATGGCCGGCTCGGCGCTGATCGTGGTGCTGGTGCTGGTGAAGTTCGGCTTCAACCTCTCCGACCTGCTCGGCACCGCAGCGAGCAACTCCGGCAAGGGACAGGCGTTCCTGGAGCCGGGCCTGAAGTACGGCGCGACCATGACCAGCAAGCTCGACTTCCTGAGCCTCGGCATCGCCCTGGTCCTCGGTACGGCGGGCCTGCCGCACATCCTGATCCGCTTCTACACGGTGCCGACGGCGCGAGACGCCCGGAAGTCGGTGCTGTGGGCGATCGGCCTGATCGGCACGTTCTACCTGTTCACGCTGGTCCTGGGCTTCGGCGCGGCCGCACTGCTGAAGGGTGACGAGGCTGCGAAGGTCGCCGAGTCGAAGGGCAACCTCGCCTCACCACTGCTGGCCGAAGCCGTGGGCGGTGGGGCCGGATCGACCGGTGGCGCGGTGCTGCTCGCGCTGATCGCCGCGGTGGCGTTCGCGACGATCCTCGCCGTCGTCGCCGGGCTCACGCTCACCTCGTCGGCCTCGGTGGCGCACGACATCTACAACAGCGTGATCAAGAAGGGGAAGGCGACGGAGAAGCAGGAGATCCGGGTGACCCGGTTCGCCGCCGCCGGCATCGGTGCGATCTCGATCGCACTGGCGATCCCGGCGCAGAACCTGAACATCGCGTTCCTCGTGGCGCTCGCGTTCGCGGTCGCGGCCTCGGCCAACCTGCCGGCGATCGTCTACAACATGTTCTGGAGGGGCTTCAACACCCGCGGTGCGGTCTGGAGCATCTACGGCGGCCTCATCTCGGCGGTCGGCCTGGTGATCTTCTCGCCGGTCGTCTCCGGCAAGGGCATCGACCCGGTCAGCGGTCAGAACCTGTCGCTGCTGCCGGCCAGCATCGACATCTCGTGGTTCCCGCTGGAGAACCCCGGGCTCCTCTCCATCCCGCTGGGCTTCTTCTTCGGCTGGCTCGGGTCGGTCACGTCCAAGGAGGCCCGGTCGGAGGAGCGGTTCACCGAACTCGAGGTCCGCGCCCTCACCGGCGCCGGCGCCGAAGGGGCGATCCAGCACTGACCCGTAGGTCGAGGAGGTCGCGCAGCGACCGTCACGAGACCGGAGCTCCTCCAGCCTCGGTCTCGTGACGGTTGCCAGGGCAACCTCCTCGACCTCCGGCCGTACGGCACCACCCGCAACCCACCCGCAACCCACCCGCAACCCACCCGTGGTCACACTCACCGCGACCGGCCTAGTGTGATCCACGACGCACCCGAAGGACCCAGGAGATGACGACCGTGACCAACGAGACCCTTGCCAACCTGTCCAGGGAGGAGCGGCGGTTCGAGCCGCCGGCCGAGCTCGCTGCCGCGGCGAACGTGACCGCCGACGCCTACGACCACGCCGCCAAGGACCCGGCCGCGTTCTGGGGCGAGCAGGCCGAGCGGCTCACCTGGGCCGAGCGGTGGAGCACCGTGCTCGACGACTCCAACCCCCCGTTCTACAAGTGGTTCACCGGCGGGAAGCTCAACGCGTCGTACAACTGCGTCGACCGCCACGTCGAGGCCGGGCTCGGCGACAAGGTCGCCCTGCACTGGGTGGGCGAGCCGGTCGCCGACACCCGCGACATCACCTACGCCCAGCTCAAGGACGAGGTGTCCCAGGCCGCCAACGCGCTGACCGCACTGGGCGTCGAGGCCGGTGACCGGGTCGCGATCTACATGCCGATGATCCCGGAGGCGATCGTCGCGATGCTCGCCTGCGCCCGGATCGGCGCCCCGCACACGGTCGTCTTCGGCGGCTTCTCCGCCGACGCGCTGGCCTCGCGGATCGACGACTGCCAGGCGAAGGTCGTCATCACCTCCGACGGCGGCTACCGGCGCGGCGCCCCCTCGGCGCTCAAGCCGGCGGTCGACGAGGCGCTGACCAAGACAGACGTCGTGCACAAGGTGCTGGTGGTCCGGCGTACCGGCCAGGAGGTCGCCTGGAACGACGACGTCGACGTCTGGTGGCACGACGTCGTCGACACCGCGTCGACCGAGCACACCCCCGAGGCGTTCGACGCCGAGCACCCGCTCTACGTCATGTACACCTCCGGCACGACCGGAAAGCCGAAGGGCATCCTGCACACCACGGGCGGCTACCTCGTCGGCACGTCGTACACCCACCACGCGGTCTTCGACCTCAAGCCGGGCAGTGCCGACGAGAAGGGGGATGTCTACTGGTGCACCGCCGACATCGGCTGGGTCACCGGCCACAGCTACATCGTCTACGGCCCGCTCGCCAACGGCGCCACCCAGGTGCTCTACGAGGGCACGCCCGACAGCCCCGAGCGCGGCCGCTGGTGGGAGATCATCGAGCAGTACGGCGTGACGATCTTCTACACCGCGCCCACCGCGATCCGCTCGTTCATGAAGCAGGGCCGGGCGATCCCCGACCAGCGCGACATGTCCTCGGTGCGGATCCTCGGCTCGGTCGGTGAGCCGATCAACCCCGAGGCCTACGTCTGGTACCGCCAGGTCATCGGCGGGGACCGCGCTCCTGTCGTCGACACCTGGTGGCAGACCGAGACCGGCATGATCATGATCAGCCCGCTGCCGGGCGTGACCGCCGGCAAGCCCGGCTCGGCCATGAAGGCACTCCCGGGCGTCAGCGTCGATGTCGTCGACGACGAGGGCACCCCGGTGCCCAACGGCTCGGGCGGCTACCTCGTCGTCACCGCCCCCTGGCCGTCGATGCTGCGCACCCTGTGGGGCGACGACGACCGCTACCGCGACACCTACTGGTCCCGGTTCAAGAAGCAGGGCTACTACTTCGCGGGCGACGGTGCCAAGAAGGACGAGGACGGCGACATCTGGGTGCTCGGCCGCGTCGACGACGTCATGAACGTCTCCGGCCACCGGCTCTCCACCACCGAGATCGAGTCCGCGCTGGTCTCGCACCCGAAGGTCGCCGAGGCGGCGGTCGTCGGCGCCAAGGACGAGGACACCGGCCAGGCCGTGTGCGCGTTCGTCATCCTGCGCGAGGAGGCCGGCGACGGCGGCGACGACATCGTCCAGGAGTTGCGCCAGCACGTCCGCAAGGAGATCGGCCCGATCGCCACGCCGCGGCAGATCCTGGTGGTCGCCGAGCTGCCGAAGACCCGGTCCGGCAAGATCATGCGGCGCCTGCTGCGCGACGTCGCCGAGAACCGCGAGGTCGGCGACGTGACGACCCTCGCCGACGGCTCGGTCATGGACCTCATCTCGAAGGGCATGAGCGCCAGCTCGGAGGACTGACCGGGCTCGCTAGGGTGGGCACTGGTGCGCCGGGAAGTCTGGTCGGCATGATGCCGTCGACTCCCCAGGAGAGCCAGTGCCCACACCCGCCCGTCGCCTTTTCGCACGAGCGTCCCGCCTCGAGAGCTCCCGGGTCGCCGAGATCCTGCGGGCGGAGAGCATCGGCGGTGCGCTCGTCATCGTCGCGGCCCTCGCCGCGATCGTGTGGGCGAACTCGCCCTGGGCGCCGTCGTACGACGAGCTCCGTGAGCTCCGGATCGGGCCGCACGCCCTCCACCTGGACCTGACCCTCGGCACCTGGGCGGCCGACGGCCTGCTGGCCATCTTCTTCTTCGTCGTCGGGCTGGAGCTGAAGCGCGAGTTCGTCGCCGGAGACCTGCGCGACCCCCGCCGGGCCGCGCTGCCGGTGGCGGCCGCGGTCGGCGGGATGATCGCCCCCGCGCTGATCTACGTGTTCGTCAACCGCGCGGGCGGCGGCGACCTGGCGGGATGGGCGGTGCCGACGGCCACCGACATCGCGTTCGCGGTGGCGGTGCTCGCGGTGATCAGCAGCCACCTGCCGAGCGGCCTGCGGACCTTCCTGCTCACCCTCGCCGTGGTCGACGACCTGCTCGCCATCACCGTGATCGCGATCTTCTACACCGACACGCTGCGGGTGTCCTACCTCCTCCTCGCGCTGCTGCCGATCGCCGCGTTCGGGCTGCTTGTGCAGCGCCGGATCAGCCACCCGCTGCTCCTGCTGCCACTGGCCGTCGTCGCGTGGGCGCTGGTCCACGAGTCGGGGGTGCACGCGACGGTGGCCGGCGTGCTGCTCGGCTTCACCGTGCCCGTCCTCGCGCGCGACCAGCCCGACTCGGAGGGCCCCGCCGAGCGGCTTGAGCACCTGATGCGGCCGGTCTCGGCCGGCGTCGCCGTACCGGTCTTCGCGTTCTTCGCGGCCGGGGTCGGGCTGGGCGGCTGGTCCGGCCTGACCGACGCGCTCCGCGACCCGGTGGCGCTCGGGGTGGTCGCCGGACTCGTGCTCGGCAAGCCGATCGGGATCGTCGCGGCCACCTGGCTGCTCCAGGCCTTCACCCGGGCCGAGCTCGACGACGAGCTGTCGTGGTCGGACGTGGTCGGGATGGCGATGCTCGCCGGCATCGGCTTCACCGTCTCGCTGCTGATCGGGGAGCTCGCGTTCGACCCGGGCTCCGGCGCGGCCGAGCACGTCAAGATCGGTGTGCTGGTGGGCTCGCTCGTCGCCGCCCTCCTCGCTGCGCTGGTGCTCAGGAGACGCAACCGCACGTACCGCCGCCTGGTCGAGGCGGAGGCGGAAGACTGGTAGCAGTGAACCGCCACGACCCCTGATCCGTGTGAACGGTGGGAGGTGCCCATGTCGGAGAGTCCGGCCGCGGTGATGCGTCAGCTGCACGACGAGCACGCGTCGGCGCTGTGGTCGTTCTGCCTGCACCTCACCGGCAACGACCGCGCGCACGCCGAGGACGTCGCCCAGGAGACCCTGCTCCGGGCCTGGCGGAACGCCGCGGTGCTCGAGGAGTCGCGCGGGTCGGTGCGCTCGTGGCTGTTCACCGTCGCCCGCAACATCGTCATCGACGAGTGGCGCTCGAAGCGGGCGCGCAAGGAGATCCCGACCGACGACCTCGGCGACCAGCCGACGGCCGGTGACGGCACCGACGAGCTGCTGCTGTCATGGGTGGTCGCCGAGGCGCTCACCCGGCTCTCCGACGACCACCGGGGGGTGCTGCTCGAGTGCTACTACCGAGGCCGGTCGGTGGCCGAGGCCTCCCGCCTGCTCGGGATCCCCGAGGGCACGGTGAAGTCACGCACGCACTACGCCCTGCGCGCGCTGCGGCTGGCGCTCGAGGAGCTGGGGGTGTGCGAGTGACCTGCCCGTTCTCGACCTTCGACGGCGCCTACGTGCTCGGGTCGCTGGCGGCCGCGGCGCGCGCGGAGTACGAGCACCACCTGACCGGCTGCGACGAGTGCTCCCGCGCGGTCCGCGAGCTCGCCGGGATGCCCGGCCTGCTCGCCCGGGTGCCGGCCGACGTGCTCGAGCAGCTGGAGGACCGCCCGTCGGTGCCGGACACCCTGCTGCCCGGCCTGGTCACCGAAGCGCGGCGGGACCAGCGCCGCCGCTCGATCCGCTCGGCGCTGGCCGCGGCTGCCGCGGTCGCCGTCGTCGCCGGTGGCTCGGCTGCGATCCTGGCGTCCCGCGGCGACGACGGTCGGCCCACCGCGTCTCCGTCGACACCCGTCGAGACGACGGGGCCGACGGAGACGACGGGGCCGGGGCAGCCGCTGACCCAGGTCGGCGGCAGCTCGTCGACGGGCTGGGTCTCACTGACCCCGGTCCCGTGGGGCACCCGGCTCGACCTGACGTGCGAGTACGAGTCGCCGTACGGGACCGAGGGCACCTGGACCTACGCGATGGTCGTGCGCACCACCGACGGCCGGGTCGAGCAGGTCGCCTCGTGGCTCGGGATCCCCGGCCTGGAGCTGCACATCCGCGGCGCCACCGCGGTGAGCCCGGACGACATCGCCGCGATCGAGGTGCGCGACGCCGCCGGGGACGCCGTGCTGCGCCTGACCCGGTGATCAGCCCCTCGGCCCGAACGCCGTGAGCACGCGGTCCCGCAGGTCCGACATCGGCCACACCGGTGCGTCCGCAGGCGGGAGCAGGCCGGGTGACCAGTCCCAGTCCGCGACCCGGCGGACGACGGCGGGGTCCTGGGCGATCACCGTGATCGGTACGTCGCGCCCGCCCGCATAGTCAGGGTCGCCGCTCACCCAGGACCACGGCTCGTGGTCGCCGAGCACGATCAGCACCCGGTCCGGATCGGGATAGGTCTCGAGGAACGACACCAGCGTCTCCCACGAGTACTGGATCGACCGGCCGTAGAGCTCTCGCGCGCGCTCCGGGTCCGCCTCCTGGTCGACGGGCTCGGCGTCCTCCGTCGTACCGGCGAAGACCGATCCGTCGCCGACCTCGTCCCACGGCACCAGCGGTGGCGGCGGGGTCCACGGGTGGTGGCTGGAGATCAGGTCGATCTCCGCCATCACCGGGCGACGGTCGCGCGGCGCCAGCTCCTCGCGCCGGAAGTGCTCGAGCGTGTACTGGTCCGGCACGGGCGCGTAGCCGAACTCGGGGCCGGCGTAGCCGACGTTGCGGGAGTCGTAGATCTCGTCGAAGCCGTAGTACGCCGCACCTTCGGGCCAGTCCTCGGTGTTGGCCGGCACGTCGAAGACGGTGCGCCAGCCCGCGCGCGCGAACGCACTGGTGAGGCTGAGCCGGTCGCTGTCCTGCAGCTGTCGGTAGCGGCCCTCGCTGTCGACCCAGAGGCCCGACTGCGCCGTGGCGTGCGCCAGCCAGCTGGCGCCGCCGAAGGTCGGCGAGGTGAGGTAGGCGCTGCGGGTGGCATAGCCCGCCGCGGCGAGCCGCTCGGTGCCGGCCCGCAGCACGTCGACGACACCCGGGGAGTACGACGACCCGCGGGTCGCCGTACGGCCGTAGCTCTCCACGAAGACGAGCAGCACGTCCTTGCCCCGCAGGCCGGTCAGCAGCCGGTCGCCGGGCACGTCGTCGAACGGGTCGTCCTCGATCTCGTCGGCGAACGTCTCGCGGTCCGCGAGACCGGAGCGCACCTGGTCGACGGTGTCCACCGCCAGCCCGGCCGCACTGACAGCCGCGACCGGCGCGCCCCCGGGCACCTCCAGGCTGGCCGCGGCACACACGGCCCAGACCGCTCCGACGGCCACCACGCCGCGGGTGGCTCCGCGGCGGTGGTCGGCGGCGACCCGGGCGACCCGGACCGCGGCCAGGGCCAGCACCACAAGAAGCGCGACGATCGCCAGCAACGCCGTGACCGCCACCAACCGGGCCGCCGCGTCGCCGATCGAGTCGCCGAGCACCCCCACCCCGGGGCCGAGGTAGGTCCAGTCGCCGAGCAGGTCGAACGGGCGGTCGAGCACGGCGTCGAACCCCGCGTTGAGCACCCGGAGCACGACCAGCACCCCGGCCAGGACGCCGAACCCGGCGGCGGCCCACCGGCGCGGGCGCGGCGGGAGCACCAGCGCGAACGCCACCAGGAACAGGCCCTCGAGCGGGATCCGGAGCAGGTCCCCCACAGCGAGCCCGTCGGTCGGGTCCGGGAGCGCGAGCGCCAGCCACACCGCGACCACCGCCGCGCCGGTGACGGCGCCGNCCACACCGCGACCACCGCCGCGCCGGTGACGGCGCCGGCCGGCACGAGCGGCCCCTCGGGGGCCGGGTCGGGAGCGGGCGGGACCGGGTCGCGCCGGTGCCGCCACTGCCACCGGGTGTCACGGGCGAACGACTCGACCAGCAGCGCCAGCGCCACGGCGAGCGCCACCCGGGTCGGCCCGAGTGGCAGCACGGCGGCAGCGGCGACGATCAGGACCACGGCCTGCAGCACGGCGACGACCTTCGCCGAGTAGCGCGGCGGGAGCGGGCGCCGGAGCCAGCGTTGCCACCAGCCCACCACGACGTAGGCGTAACGGATCGCGCCGATGGCGAGCACCCACCACCCGGCGGTCGGCGCGACGTACGCACTGAGCACCGCGATCAGGAACGCGTCGACCTCCATGTCGAAGCGGGCGCCGAGCGCGGACTCGGTCCCGGTCCGGCGGGCGACGCGGCCGTCGGCCCCGTCGAGGACCAGGCCGATCGTGGCGAGGGCGACCAAGGCAGGCACCGCGTCGGCGCCGACGTACGACTGCGCCGTCAGCCCGGCGACGCCGCACGCGAGCACCGCCCGGGTCGCGGTGATCCGGCCGGCCGGTCCGAGGCCGGCGCAGCGGTGCCGGGCGAGCGCCCCGGCGAGGAGGACCGCCGTGCCCGCGCCGCTCACCAGCCCGGCGGTCCAGCCGACCGGGCCCAGGCCGACCACCACGTCCAAGACGACGAGCAGCGCCGCTGCTCCGGCCCCGACGAATGCGGTCCCGATGTGAACCCGTTGCACCTAGCCTCCGTGTTTAGGGATAACCGTGTCACGTGATCGGAGCCGCTCCGGTTCAAACGGAGCCGGTTCACCAAGTCCTGAGGAGGCCGCCGACGGTGCGAGAGGCACGCGCGTTCTGGGTGGCCGAGCCGGGCCGTGGCGAAATCCGGCCCGAGCCGCTGCGCGAGCCCGGGCCAGGCGAGGTCCTGGTGCGCGCCCTGCGGTCCGGCATCAGCCGCGGCACCGAGACCCTGGTCTTCGGCGGCCGGGTGCCGGCCGACCAGCACCGGGCGATGCGGGCGCCGTTCCAGGAGGGCGACTTCCCCGGTCCGGTGAAGTACGGCTACCTGAGCGTCGGGGTCGTCGAGGAGGGTCCGGCCGACCTGCGCGGGCGGCGGGTGTTCTGCCTGCACCCGCACCAGACGGCGTACGTCGTACCCGCCGAGGCCGTGACCCCGATCCCGCCGTACGTCCCCACCGAGCGCGCCGTCCTGGCCGGCACGGTCGAGACCGCGATCAACGCGGTGTGGGACGCGGCGCCGCTGATCGGCGACCGGATCACGGTGGTCGGCGGCGGCATGGTCGGCTGCTGCATCGCCAAGCTGGTGGGGCGGATCCCGGGTGCCCGGGTGACCCTGGTCGACACCGAGCCGTCGCGCGAGCACGTCGCCGACGCGCTCGGCGTGGGCTTCGCGGCGCCGGAGGACGCCCGGGGCGGGTGCGACGTGGTCTTCCACGCCAGTGCCACGTCGGCCGGGCTCCAACGCTCGCTCGAGCTGCTCGCGCCGGAGGGGACCGTGCTCGACGTCAGCTGGTACGGCGACCGGCCGGTCACCGTGCCGCTCGGCGGCGCCTTCCACTCCGGGCGGTTGACCATCCGGTCCAGCCAGGTGGGGATGATCGCGCCCAGTCGGCGGAACCGGCGCACCTATGCGGACCGGCTGCGGCTCGCGATGGAGCTCCTCGAGGACTGGGCGTTCGACACCCTGCTGACGGGCGCGTCGACGCTCGACGAGCTGCCCGCCGTCCTCGCCCGGCTCGCCGACGGCGACGCGACCACCCTCTGCCACTCGATCGACTACCAGGAGGAGCAGTGACGTTCCGGGTGACCGTCCGCGACCACATGATGATCGCGCACAGCCTGCGCGGAGAGGTGTTCGGTCCCGCGCAGCAGCTGCACGGCGCGACCTACGTCGTCGACGCCACCTTCGCCGCCGCCGACCTCGACGAGGCCGGGATCGTGGTCGACATCGGGCGCGCGATGGAGCAGCTCAAGGCCGCTCTTGCCGACCTGACCTACCGCAACCTGGACGACGTGGAGAGCCTGGCCGGCCTCAACACCTCGACCGAGGAGCTGGCGCGGCTTGTCGCCGACCGGCTCGCCGACCGGGCGCACGCGGGCCTCCTCGGCCGCCCTGCCGAGCAGCTGTCCGGCATCGAGGTGACCCTGCGCGAGTCGCACATCGCGTGGGCGAGCTACGAGCGGGCCTTATGACCGCGCCCCCGCCGACCGTCCACGCCGTCGTCCCGGAGGGGATCGACGACCCCGCGCGCCCCAGCGGGGGCAACCGCTACGACCGGCGGGTCCTCGACGAGCTCGCCGCGCTCGGCTGGGCCGTGCACGAGCACCGGGCCGGCGCCCTCGGGCCGGCGCCCGGGCCGGTGCTGGCGGGCATCCCCGACCGGGCGGTGGTGGTCGTCGACGGCCTGCTGGGCGTCGCCGACCCGGCACCGGTCGTGCGCGCGTCCGGGCGGCTGCGCATCGTCGTACTGCTGCACATGCCGTTCGCCGAGGCGGCCACCGACGAGGCGGTACGCCGAGCCGAGCGCACCCTCCTCCACGCCGCTGCCGCCGTCGTCACGACCAGCGAGTGGGCCCGGTCGTGGGTCGTGCGCCACCACGACCTACCGCCCGACCGGGTGCGCGTAGCGCTGCCGGGCGTCGACCTGCCGGGGTCTCGTGACGGTCGCTGCGCGACCTCCTCGACCAACGGTGGTCGAGGAGATGACGAGACCACGGCAACCCCCGGTGGTCGAGGAGGTCGCCCTGGCGACCGTCACG
>NZ_JACEHF010000008.1 GCF_014180685.1 Nocardioides pelophilus
GGGGCGGTGAGCGTCGGCGAGCTCGCGGCCCGGCGGGCCGGCCTGGTGCCCCTGGGCACCGCAGCCCGGCGCGCCCTGACGGCCGCCTGCTCGCCGGACGGCTGGCCGGACCGGTGACCCGACCGACTAACCTCGTCGCGACATGACCGGACCTGACGACACGCTGCTGATCACGCTCACGGGCAAGGACCGCCCCGGGGTGACCTCGGCCATCTTCGGCGTGCTCGCGCAGGCCGGCGTCAACGTGATCGACCTCGAGCAGATCCTGCTGCGCCGGCGCCTGGTCCTCGGCGTCCTGGTGTCCGCCCCGCGTGACGTGAAGCGGCTCCGGCAGTCCGTCGAGAAGGTGGCCGCGGACCTCGGGATGGCGGTCGAGATCGAGAAGGGCACCGGCGACAACAAGTCCCGCCGCGACGGGCGATCGCACGTCACCGTGATCGGGTCGCCGCTGAAGGCGTCCGCGATGGGCGCCATCGCGGGCCGGATCGCCGACCTCGGCGGCAACATCGACCGGATCGAGCGGATGGCGCGCTACCCCGTGACAGCGCTCGAGCTGGACGTCTCCGGGGCCGACCCGATGGCGCTGCGCAGCCTGCTGGCGCGCGAGGCGGCGTCCCTCGCCGTCGACGTGGCCGTGCAGCCGGCGTCCTTGCTGCGGCACGCGGTGCGGCTGATCGTGATGGACGTCGACTCCACCCTGATCCAGGGCGAGGTGATCGAGATGCTGGCGGCGCACGCCGGCTTCGAGGCCGAGGTCGCCTCCGTGACCGAGGCGGCCATGCGCGGGGAGCTCGACTTCGAGGAGTCGCTGCGCGCGCGGGTGAAGCTGCTCGCCGGCCTCGACGCGTCGGTCATCGACGCGGTCTACGACGAGATCGTCATCAATCCCGGTGCCCGCACCCTGGTCCGCACCTTGGGCCGACTGGGCTACCGGTTCGCGATCGTCTCCGGCGGCTTCTCCCAGATCACGAACCGGCTCGCCGCCGACCTCGGCATCCACTTCTCCCGGGCCAACACCCTCGAGATCGTCGACGGGAAGCTCACCGGCGCCGTGGTCGGCGAGGTCGTCGACCGCGCCGGCAAGGCGCGTGCGCTGCGCGAGTTCGCGGCCCAGGCGGGCGTCGCGGAGGCCGCGACGATCGCGATCGGCGACGGCGCCAACGACCTCGACATGCTGGAGGCGGCCGGGCTCGGCATCGCCTACAACGCACGGCCCGTGGTCCGCGAGGCGGCCGACACCGCCGTCAACGTCCCCTACCTGGACGCGATCATGTACCTGCTCGGCATCAGCCGCGAGGAGATCGAGGCCGCCGACGCCGAGGTCGGCATCGTGACCCCCGCTCCCCCGGTCTAGGTGGTTCCGGTCCAGGTGGTTCCGGTCTAGGAGTCCGCGTCGCCGGCCCGGCCGACGTTGAACATCGTCAGCCTGGCCCGGCCCATCGCCGCCCGCGCCCAGGTCGCCGGCAGCTCGAACACCGCGGTCGCGCTGGTGGGGAAGCCGCGCATCAGCCGGTCGACCGCGTCGGGCGGGCCGTCGCCGTCGTCGAGCAGCTGGGCGAGCATGCCCACGGTCGGGTTGTGGCCGACGATCACCAGGGTGCCGACCTCCTCGTCGGTCAGCCGGACCAGGTCGAGCACCCCGTCCTCGTCGGCGCCGTACAGCGCGTGGTCGAGCTGGGCGTCGACCGACCACCCGGCGGCCTCCGAGAGCACCTCCCAGGTCTCCACGGTGCGGGCGGCCGCGGACACCAGGGCCGCGTCGGCGCGCACACCCTGGCCTGCCAGCCACTCACCCGCGGCGGCGGCGTCGGCGCGCCCGCGAGCGGCGAGCTCGCGCTCGAAGTCCGTCGGGCCGTACGGCTCGGCCTTGGAGTGCCGGGCCACGACGAGCCGGTGCGGGGTGCTGACCATTCGTGAATGCTAGAGGGAGGATGGAGTGGTGTCGCCGTACGGAGTGACCCACCTGGTGCCGCTGGCGGTGTTCGTCGTCGGGCTGGTCGCGGCCGTCCGTCTGGGTCGTCGGCACCGGGCGGTCGAGGGCCCGACCCGGTTCAGCCGCACCACGGCGCTCCTGATACCGGCGGTGACCGTGCCGTTCCAGCTCATCGACCTGGTGCTCAACTTCGACATCGACGTGACGTTGCCGCTGCACCTGTGCGACCTCGCCTGGATCGCCGCGACGTGGGCGTTGTGGACGCACCGACCGTTCCCGGTCGCGCTGACGTTCTTCTGGGGGCTGACGCTCACCATCCAGGGGATCATCACGCCGTCGCTCGGCGAGGATCTCCCCCACCCGCGCTACTTCGCGTTCTGGGCGCTACACCTGCTGATCGTGTGGGCGGCCGTCTACCTCGTGGTCGGGCTCGGCAAGGCGCCGCGCTGGCGGGACTACGGAGCGACGGTCGCGACCACGCTCGGGTGGGCGGTGGCGACGTACGCCTTCAACGTCGCGGCCGACACCAACTACGGCTACCTGGTCCGCAAGCCCGGCGGCTCGTCGATCCTCGACCTCTTCGGCCCGTGGCCGTGGTACGTCGTGCAGGAGATCGCCGTCGTCGTCGCCGGCTGGGCCCTGATGACGTGGGGAGTCCGGAAGGCGCTTACGCACCCATCGCGTGGAAGCCGCCGTCCACGTGCACGATCTCTCCCGTCGTAGCCGGGAACAGGTCGGACAGCAGGGCCCCGACGGCGCGCGCCGTGGGCTCGGTGTCGGTGTTGTCCCAGCCGAGCGGCGCCCGCGTCTTCCACATGTCCTCGAGGTCACCGAAGCCGGGGATCGCCTTGGCGGCCAGCGTCCGCAGCGGGCCCGCGGAGACCAGGTTGACCCGGATCCCGTGGGGGCCGAGGTCGCGGGCGAGGTAGCGCGAGCACGACTCGAGCCCGGCCTTCGCGACGCCCATCCAGTCGTAGGCCGGCCACGCCACCGTCGCATCGAAGGTGAGGCCGACGATCGAGCCGCCGGCCGGCATCAACGGGCGGCAGGCCACGGCGAGGGACTTCAGCGAGTACGCCGAGACCTGGACCGCCTGCGCGACGTCCTCCCACGGCCCGTCGAGGAAGTTGCCGCCGAGCAGCGTCTCGGGGTTGCCGTAGGCGATCGAGTGGACCACGCCGTCGAGGGTCGCGTCGGCTCCGAGGTGCTCGCGCACCATCGCCGGCAGCGCCGCGAGATGGTCAGGGTCGGTGACGTCGAGCTCGAGCACCGGAGGCGTCTCGGGCAGCCGCTTCGCGATCCGCTGGGTGATCCCCAGCGCGCGGCCGAAGTTGGAGATCAGCACCGTCGCGCCCTGCTCCTGGGCGAACCTGGCCACCGCGAACCCGATCGAGGTGTTGTGCGTGACCCCGGTGACCAGGATGTTCTTGCCCGCGAGGATGCCGCCCCGCGTCTCGGGCGTCTGCTGCTCTGTCATGTCAGTGCCCCATTCCGAGTCCGCCGTCGACGGGGATCACCGCGCCGGTGACGTACGCCGACGCGGGGTCGGCCAACCACGTCACCGCCGCGGCGACCTCCTCGGGCCGTGCGTAACGGCCCAGGGGGATCTGTCCCCGGATGGCGTCCTTCTGGTCGTCGCTCAGCACGGCGGTCATGTCGGTCTCGACATAGCCGGGGGCGACGACGTTGGCGGTGATCGAGCGGGAGCCCAGCTCGCGGGCGATCGACCGCGCCATCCCGACCAGGCCGGCCTTGGACGCCGCGTAGTTGACCTGGCCCGGCGAACCGAGCATGCCGACCACGCTGGAGATGAAGATGATCCGGCCGCGCTTGAGCCGCAGCATGCTCTTGGACGCCCGCTTCGCGAGCCGGAACGAACCGGTCAGGTTGGTGTCGATGACCGACGACCAGTCCTCCTCCGACATCCGCAGCAGCAGGGTGTCGGCGGTGATCCCGGCGTTCGCGACGAGGACCTCGACCGGGCCGTGCGCCTCCTCGGCTGCGGCGAACGCGGCCTCGACGTCGGCGGGGTCGGTGATGTCGGCCTTGATCTCGAGCGCACCCTCGGGCGCGCCGCCGCTGCGGGTGGTCACGGCGACGCGGTCGCCCTGCGCGAGGAACGCCTCGGCGATCGCGCGGCCGATGCCGCGGTTGCCGCCGGTGACGAGGACCGAGCGAGGCTCGGGGGCTTCGGGGGCTTGCGCTGAGTTCACGCTCTCGACGCTAGCCGTCGCGGACGACAGCCCTCGCCTCCAGCACCGTGCAACTTACCGACGATCTTTTGTGGGAACCCCACAAAAGAGGTGGCTCAGTCGTCCTCGAGGCGGAAGCCGACCTTCATGGTGACCTGGAAGTGCTCGACCTGGCCGTCCTTGATCTGACCCCGGGTTCCGATCACCTCGAACCAGTCGAGGTGGCGCAGCGTCTTGCTGGCGCGCTCGATGCCGTTGCGGACGGCCTGGTCGACGCCGTCCGGCGACGTGCCGACGATCTCGGTGACCCGGTAGGTGCGGTTGCTCATGAGATCACCCTAGCCCCGCTCGTCCGCCCGGGCGCGGCGTAGGCTGCAGGCATGTCCGACGCCCCGATCCGGATCACCACGGCTGGGTCCAACCCGCAGGCCGACCTGGCCCGGCGGCAGCGTCGCTACATCATCTCGATGTCGATCCGCACGCTGTGCTTCATCGGCGCCGCGATCGCCGGGATGGCGGGGATCAACTGGCTGTGGCCGTTCCTGATCCTGGCTGCCGTGGTCCTCCCCTACGTCGCGGTCGTCACCGCCAACGCGGCCAACACCCGGTCCGACGAGCTGCCGCTCACCGGCGGCGGCCGCAGCGACCGGCAGCTGGGCCAGAAGTGAACCAGGCTCCCGAGAGCGAGCCCGACTTCTGCTCGGCCAAGGGCTGCCGCGCCGACGCGGCCTGGCAGGTGCTGTGGAACAACCCGCGGATCCACACCCCTGACCGCCGCAAGGTCTGGCTCGCGTGCGACGACCACAAGGGGTCGCTCGAGACGTTCCTCGGGGCCCGCGGGTTCCTGATCGAGACAATCCCCCACGGCGCGCCCTGATCGCAGTTACCGTCGGCGCGGTGACCCGCCCGATCGCCGCCCTAGCCTTCCTCGCTGCCGTGGTCGCCGGGATCTTCGTGCCGGCGACGCCGGCCGCCGCTGTCGGCCCGACCGTCGCGGTCGCCGACTCCGTCACTGTCATCCGGCCCACCATCGCGCCCACCGGCCTCACCGCCTCTGCGGACCTGGTCGCGGCGCGCGGTGAGTACGAGTCCGTCCAGCTCGTCGTCACCGGACCGGCCATGATCACCGGAGTCACCGCCGACCTGGGCGCCTGGGGTGAGGCCGAGGTCTACGCCGAGCGCGGCTACTCGGTCGTGGACGAGGGGCCGGGCCAGAACAAGGTCCAACCCACCGACGCCGAGTCCCGCGGACCCGCCAACGACTGGGCGCCGACCGGTCTCTGGTTCGACGCGCTGGTGCCCGAGCGGGACCTCGTCTACGGAGAGGATCGCAACGCGTTCCCCATGAGCGTGGCCAACGGCCAGTACGGGGCGATCTGGGTCGACATCTTCGTGCCGCCGTCCGCGCCCGTCGGTGCCCACACGGGCAGCATCACCGTCACCAGCACGGGAGGCGCCACGACCGTGCCGGTGCAGCTGGAGGTCCTCAACTGGACGATGCCGGCGACCTCGACGCTGCCGGGTCAGTTCATGACGTCGGCCGACGGCGGCAACAACCACGTGTGCGTGGCCCACGCCTGTGCCGGTGACCCGGCGAAGCTGCGCACCCTGAACTCGCTCTACGCCCGCGTGGCGATCGAGAACCGGATCAGCCTCGCCAACGGGTTCGGGCTCAGCTACTCGACGCCGCCCACGACGTACTCCGAGGCGGACTGGGACGCGGCGTTCGAGGGTCCGCTCCTCGAGGGCGGCGACCCGTTCCCCGCCACGGCCGGCTTCCACCTGACCGGTGCCCGCCAGACCGCGATCTCGCAGTACGCCTACCGCTCCGGCGACCACTGCGGCACCGCCTGCGCCAACGGCTGGGAGACCCGCGCCACCGGCGACGTGTGGGCAGGCGACTTCCTCTGGTACGGCTGCGACGAGGCCAACACCGACGTGAAGTGGGACAGCTGCGCCACCGGGCTCGCGCTGGCCGAGAACGGCTGGAACCGCCGGGTCGTCGTCTCCGGCTCGTGGGCGCACTGGGCGGCCGCCGGCGGCACCGCCACGGGCACGCGACCGGCCACGGCCGGCGCGCCGGCGATGCGGATGGACGTGATCGCGCCGTACTTCGACCAGGTCGTGCCGAACAACGACCGTGACAACCTGACCGGCACCCGCGGTCAGTACGACGCCTTCCTGGCCGCCGACCCGGCCCACCGGATGTGGCTGGTGACCGCCTGCAACGCCGGGGCCTGCGGTGACGAGAACGACGACCTCTACGCCCCCGCCAGCTACACCGGCTCGCCGGGTTACGCGATCGACGCCCCTGCCAACCAGGCCCGGTCCATGCCGTGGTTCATCGACCGGTTCGACGCGACCGGTGAGCTGCACTGGGCGGCGACGCAGAGGCTGGCCACCGCGTGGCAGCCGGGAGGGTCGTACTGGGACGGGATGAACGGCGACGGAACCCTGTTCTACCCCGGGACCACCGCTGAGATCGGCGGCGTCCACGACATCCCCGTCGAGTCGATCCGGCTCAAGCGGATCCGCGACGGTCGCGAGGACTGGGAGTACATCAGCTTCCTGCGTCAGCGGGGGTACGGCGCCCAGGTCGACGCGATCGTCGACGGCCTCTACCACCGGATGTACGACGCCACCTGGGCCAAGGACGGCCACGGCGCCGGCTCCCTCCTCGCAGCCCGCCAGCAGCTGGTCGACCTGGTTCGCCAGGCCAACCCCGTCACTCCTCCGCCGGCGTCCGGCCGGATCGCCTACAGCACCACGGTCGACGGCGACAGCGAGATCCACACGATCGCGCCCAACGGCACCGGCGACCAGAAGCTGACCACCAACACGGTGCCCGACGGGTTCCCGGTGTGGTCCCCCGACAGCACGAAGATCGCGTTCTCGCGGGGCACCCAGGCGACAGGGGCGGACATCTGGGTGATGAACGCCGACGGCACCGGCGCGGTGCAGCTCACCAGCAGCCCGGCCGGGACCTCGGCGAGCAAGCCCGCCTGGTCCGCGAACGGTGCCTGGATCTACTACGTCCGCACGATCGGCGGTGCCCGCCAGATCATGCGGATTCCCGCTGCGGGCGGCGCCCCTGCGTCGATCGTCGCGGGCTACGACCCGTCCATCCATCCCGACGGCCGGGTCTACTACAGCCACGCGATCTTCGGCGGTCAGCACGTCTACGCGAAGACCGTGGGAGGACTCGACCAGGAGATCACCTACGGGGAGGTCGACGAGGCCGTCGACGTGAGCCCCGACGGGGACTGGATCACCTACAGCAAGACCAACAACGCCTACTCCGCGGACTACACGGTGTGGGTGCGCGAGAGCGTCGCCGGACCGGGCAACGGCAGTCCGGTCGTACAGGTCGCAGGCAACGCCTACCAGAGCGCGTTCTCGCCCACCGGAGCCCAGCTCGTCTACGTGTCCGACGCCGGCGGTTCGCAGCTCTGGCGAGCCGGCGTCGACGGGTCGTCGCCGACGAGGATCACCACCGCGGGCGGCCTCAAGCAGGACCCGGACTGGGGCGCACCGCCGGGCGCCCCGGCCAAGTGTGCCGGGCGGACGGTGACCGTCGACCTCGGCGCCGGGCAGAGGCCGACGGCACGGGCCGACGTCATCCTCGGTACGGCGGGCCCGGACTCGGTCCACGCGGGCGCGGGTGACGACGTGATCTGCGGGCAGGGTGGCGACGACGTCATCCAGGGCGGCGCGGGAGCGGACCTGATCATCGGGGGGACCGGCTTCGACACGGCGAGCTATTCCGGGTCGACCACACCGGTCTCCGTCACCCTCGGCACGACGGCCGCTCAGAACACAGGGGCCGGGACGGGGTCCGACACGCTGCGCGCGGTCGAGCGCCTGATCGGCGGGTCCGGCGCCGACCGCCTGGCAGGCAACGCCGGGGCGAACCGGCTCACCGGTGGTTCCGGCAACGACACCCTGGTCGGCTGGGACGGCAACGACGTCCTGAACGGCGGCGCCGGGACCGACTCGTGCGTGGGCGGCGCCGGCACGGACACGGCCGGCGTGACCTGCGAGTCGAAGTCCGGCATTCCGTAGCGGGGTCTCAGCCGCCGATCGCCGACATCGGGCGGTCCGGCTGGAGGAACGTGGGGTCGTCGATCCCGTGACCGGCCGCCTTGCCGGCCATGGCGACCAGCCACCGGTCGGCGAGCGCCTCGTCGGAGGCGCCGGCGCGCAGCGCAGCCCGGAGATCGGACTCCGTGCGCGCGAACAGGCAGTTGCGGACCTGGCCGTCGGCGGTGAGTCGGACCCGGTCGCAATCACCGCAGAACGGTCGCGTGACCGAGGCGATCACGCCGACCGTGGCCGGGCCGCCGTCGACGAGGAACAGCTCGGCGGGGGCACTCCCCCGGGGCTCGGACGCCGGCGTGAGCGTGAACACCTGGTCGAGGCGCCCGAAGATCTCGTCGGCGGTCACCATGCCCTCGCGCGACCAGCCGTGCTGGGCGTCGAGCGGCATCTGCTCGATGAACCGCAGCTGGTAGCCACGCTCGAGGCACCACTGCAGCAGCTCGGGAGCCTGGTCGTCATTGACGCCGCGGAGCAGCACGGCGTTGACCTTCACCGGCCCGAGGCCCGCGGCCTCGGCGGCGGCGAGGCCCTCGACGACGTCGTCGAACCGGTCGCGCAGGGTGATCTCCCGGAACGTCTCGGGACGCACGGTGTCGAGGCTGACGTTGACGCGGTCGAGCCCGGCCTCGGCCAGGGCGCCCGCCGTGCGGGCCAGACCGATCCCGTTGGTGGTGATCGACATCTCGACCTCGGGGTCGAGCGCACGGGTGCGGCGCACGATGTCGACCAGCCCGCGCCGGACCAGCGGCTCGCCGCCGGTGAACCGGATCTCGCGCACGCCGAGCCGCTGGACCGCGACCCCGATCAGCCGGACCACCTCGTCGTCGGTGAGCTGGTCGTCGCCCGGCATCCAGTCGAGGCCCTCGGCCGGCATGCAGTAGGTGCAGCGCAGGTTGCAGCGATCGGTCAGCGAGACCCGGAGGTCGGTCGCGACCCGGCCGTACCGGTCGACAAGGGGCTGCATCCCCACAGGATAGGCCGGTGGTGCGACAGCCCCCGGTCGGTCCGCGTCCGCCCCGCACTACGGTGGTCCCCGTGCGTGAGTGGCTGGCGTCGTGGCGATTCCTGATCAGCCGCCGGTGGCTCTCCTTCTTCCTCGCCGTGATCGTCCTCGGGATCGGCACCTGGTGGCTCGGTGAGTGGCAGTTCGGCCGGCTCGACGACAAGCGCGAGCGCAACGCGGTGATCGAGGCCAACGCCCACGAGGACCCCGTGCCCGTGACCGACGTGCTGGCCCCGGGCACACCGGTCGCCGACGGCGAGGAGTACACCGTCGTCGAGGCGACCGGCACGTACGCCGTCGACGACACGCTCATCGTCCGCTACCGCACCCGCGACAGCGCGCCAGGAGTCCAGGTCGTCGTACCCCTCGTGCTCGCGGACGGCACGGCGCTCGTCGTCGACCGGGGCTGGCTGGCGTTCGACGGCCCGACCGACGAGGCCCGCGACGCGGCACCGGAGCCGCCGGCCGGCGAGGTGACGATCACCGGCTGGGTGCGCGTCGACGGCGAGGGCGACAGCACCGAGGTCTCCGACGGGGGCATGCGCGCGATCTCCAGCACGGCCGTGGGCGAGGCCCTCGACCTCGAGGTGTACGGCGGGTTCGTGGAGCTCTTGTCCGAGGACCCGGCACCGGCGGAGTCGCTCGACCCGCCCGAGGAACCGGACACCGGCGAGGGGCCGCACTTCTTCTACGGTCTGCAGTGGTGGTTCTTCGGGGTTCTCGCGCTCGGAGGGTTCGGCTACCTGGCGTGGGACGAGCGCAAGCACGGTCCGCGCGGCTCCCGGGTCCGGTCGCCCCGGGCCGGCCACTGACGCACCCCACCTCCGAGGTCAGAGTGCGCGGGTCATCCCGCCGTCCACCGCGACCATCGCGCCCGTCACGAACGACGCGGCCGGGGACAGCAGGAACGCCGCGACCCGGCCGAACTCGGCGGGATCGCCGTACCGGCGCAGCGGGATCTGCTGGACCCACCGGTCGTGGGCCGCCACGGCGTCGCCGGTGGCCGCGTCGAGCTCGGCGACCCGCTCGGTGCCGACCCGCCCCGGCAGCAGGCCGTTGACCCGGACGCCGCGGGGTCCCAGCTCGTCGGCGAGGTCCTTGGCGACCATCGCCAGACCGGGGCGGAAGCCGTTCGACACGGCCAGGTTCGGGACCGGCTGGCGGACACTGGTCGACAGCACGACTGCCAGCGCGCCGCCGCTGTCGAGCGCCGCGCCGATCTCGCGGAGCAACCGGACGGAACCGAGGAACACCGAGGCGAACGCGCCCTCCCACTGCTCGTCGTCGATCGCGCTGACCGGACCGGGCGGCGGACCGCCGACGCTGACCAGGGCGCCGTCCACCCGACCCCACCGATCGCGCCCGGCGGCCAGCAGCCGGGCCGCGGTGTCCGCGTCCGCGTTGTCCGCCACCACCCCGGCCGCCCGGTCACCGAGGGCGGCGACGGCGGCGTCCACGGACTCCTGCGACCTGCTCGACACCACCACCCGGGCGCCGTCGGCCACCAGGGACTCGGCGGTGGCACGGCCGAGACCGCGGGACCCACCCGTGACGAGGTAGACGCGGTCGTGCAGATCGAGATCCATGGCGCGAGGTTACGACGTAGCCTGTCGCAATGCTCGAGACGACCCGGCGCCCCCGAGTCACGCGGGCGCCGGCCTCGGGCGTCGCTCTCGTGCTGGCACTCCTCGCGTCGCTGCTCGTCGCCGCCCCGGCCCAGGCCGCCGGCGGCACCCTCGACGGGACCCTGACCGGACCCGACGGCAGTCGGTTCGAGTTCTTCGAGGTCTCGGTCTTCGAAGCCGACGGGCCCGATGCCTGGAAGCCCGCCATCCCGCCGCGCACGATCGCGTCCTGGGAGAGCGGGCTCCCGGTCGGGGACTTCTCGATCGCGCTCCCGGCCGGCACCTACCGGGCCTGCTTCCGGGCTCTCACCTTCGAGAGCTCGGAGACCGTCGGCCGCACCTGCTGGGACGGCGGCTTCGACGTCTTCGCGGCGACGGACATCGTGATCGCCGAGAGCGGTACGACGAGGATCACGCCCCGGCTCCCCCCGGAGTCCACGCTCCGCGGGCGGATCGTCGGTCCCGGCGGCGTCGGCATCTCGGCGTACGTCGCGCCCTACCGCCGCGCACCGAACGGGACCTGGCAGATGGAGTCGGGGGCACAGAGCCTCGCCGACGGCTCCTACGTCCTCACCGACCTCGATCCCGGGAGCTACCGCTTCTGCCTGGCCGACGTCCCCCGTGAGTTCGTCCCCGAGTGCTGGAAGGACGCCCCCGACGTCGCAGCGGCGACCGAGGTGACGCTGCCTCCGGGTGGGAGCCGGGTCCTGTCGTTCTGGCTCCCCCGCCGGGCCAACATCACCGGCAGGGTCACCCGGCCGGCGGGGGCGACGTCGTACCTCGGCGTCACCGCCTACCGCTACCGCAACGAGCGGTGGGAGCCGGCCACCTACGGCGCGGTCGCCCCGGACGGCGGCTACCGGATCACCGGCCTCGACGCCGACACCTACCGGGTCTGCGCCCACGGCTACGACGTGGTCACGACCTGCTGGCGCGGGGGTGCGGAGCCCGGCGCGGCCACGGACATCGCGCTGGGAGCCACCCAGTCCCGCGCCGGCATCGATCTGACGCCGGGGCCGGCCGGCTACGTCAGCGGCACCCTGCCGGACGTCTACCTCGGCGCCGAGGGCTACCCGGGCGTCACCGCGTGGCGCTCGGTCGACGGTGGCTTCGAGGCCGTGGCGACCGGCGAGGCCGTCCCGACCGGCATCGACAACGCCTGGACCTACGAGATCGGATCGCTGCCGACGGGGACCTACGTCGTGTGCGTCGAGCACGTCGACCCCGAGTTCGTCCCCGCGTTCCCCCACACGTGCACCGGCGACAGCCCGACGCCGCAGGGCGGCATCCCCTTCGACGTGGTCGCCGGCGCGACGACGACCGGCGTCGACATCGCGACCGGCCGGGCCGGCGGGATCCGGGGCCGCGTCCCCGGTGCGCCGTCGCGCGTGCGGGTCGACCTCTACGCCCCGTCCGGCCGACTGGCCCTGAGCAGGACGACCGACGCCGACGGGTTCTTCCGGTTCGGCGACCTACCGGCCGGCGACTACCGGCTGGGCTTCCACCGCGCGACCGCCCGGACGGCACTGGCCGCCGAGTGGTGGCAGAACCGCCCCGACGGGGTCGGGCCCTCCGGCGCTGCCCCGATCACGGTCGACGGCGCGGTCGTCGGCGGGATCGGCGCGACGCTCGACCAGGGCGGCGTCATTACCGGCCGGCTGCTGGACCCGGCAGACGACCCGGTCGCCGGCTGCGTCATCCAGGCCCGCGGTCGCGACGGCTCCCTCGCGATCCGGACCGCCGTCACCGGTGCGGACGGGAGCTTCGCCATCGGCGGGCTGAGCACCGCGTCGTACGTCGTCATGGTCGTCCGTGCCTGCAGCGGATCGCCGGCCGCCCTGTTCCACGACAGCGACTCCGCCAGCGGCACGACGGCGCGGCTGCGGGACGCCGACGACGTCGCGGTGACCCTGGGCCGCACGACGACGCTGGCCGACGACCTGCACACCGCCGGGTGACGCCGGGCCAGCTGACGACGTCGCCGATCGAGTCGGCGACGTGCGAGACCGGCACCACATCGGGCGCGCCCTTGCGGGCGGCGTCGGCGGTGTGATCGTCGGGCTGCCGCTGGCTCTCGCGCTCCGCCTCGACCCGCTTGAGGTAGTGCTCGAGCTCGCGCGCGTGCTGCTGGGCGTCCCAGCCGAGGTAGCCGCGGGCCAGGTCGGCGACGCACGGGGCCGCCGCGACGCCACGGTCGAAGGTCTCGATGGAGACCCGGAGCCGCCGGGTGAGCACGTCGTCGAGGTGGCGGGCGCCCTCGTGGGTCACGGCGTAGACGGCCTCGGCCTGGAGGTAGTCCTCGGCACCGGGCAGCGGCTGCGCCAGGTCGGGCTCGGCGGCGATCAGGTCGAGCACCTCGAGCACGAGCGAGCCGTAGCGCTCGAGGAGGTGCTCGATCCGGTTGATCGCCAGGCCGGACTGGGTGGCGAGGGTGCGCCGCTGGTTCCACAGCGCGTGGTAGCCGTCGGCACCCACCAGCGGGATGTTCTCGGTCACGCACGGCCCGACCGTCTTGCCCACCGTCGTCTCCAGGCCGCGCACCGCCTCGTCGACGGCGTCGGCGGCCATCACCCGGTAGGTCGTGTACTTGCCGCCGGCGACCACCACCAGGCCGGGCACCGAGTGCGCGACCGCGTGCTCGCGCGACAGCTTCGAGGTCGCCGCGTCCTCCCCGGCGAGCAGCGGCCGGAGGCCGGCGTAGACCCCCTCGACGTCGTCACGGGTCAGCGGCACCTCGATCACGGCGTTGACGCGGTCGAGGAGGTAGTCGATGTCGATCGAGCTCGCCGCCGGGTGGTCCTTCGAGAGCTCCCAGTCGGTGTCGGTCGTCCCGATGATCCAGTGCCGCTTCCAGGGGATCACGAAGAGCACCGACTTCTCGGTGCGCAGGATCAACCCGGTCTCGCCGCGGATCCGGTCGCGCGGCACCACCACGTGGACGCCCTTGCTCGCGCGCACCTTGAACTGCCCGCGCTCGCGGGCCATCGCCTGCGTCTCGTCGGTCCACACCCCGGTGGCGTTGATCACCTGCGATGCGCGGATCTCGAACCGGTGGCCGGTCTCGAGATCGATCACCTCCGCGCCGACGACCCGCTCGCTCTCCTTGATCAGGCCGATGACGCGGACCCGGCTCGCCACGGCCGCGCCGTACGTCGCCGCCGTGCGGGCCAGGAACATGGTGTGCCGGGCGTCGTCGACCTGGGCGTCGTAGTAGCGGATCGCGCCGACCAGCGCGTCCTTGCGCAGCGAGGGGAACGCCTTGCGCGCGCCGTGGCGGGTCAGGTGGCGGTGGACGGGCGTGCCGTCGCCGTACCCACTGGCCTTGGCCAGCGCGTCGTACAGCGCGACGCCGGCACCGGCGTACCACCGCTCCCAGCCGCGCCCGGTCAGCGGGTAGAGGAACGGCACCGGCCGGACCAGGTGCGGCGCCAGCCGCTGCATGAGCAGGCCGCGCTCCTTGAGCGCCTCGGCCACGAGCCGGAAGTCGAGCATCTCGAGGTAGCGCAGGCCGCCGTGGATCAGCTTCGAGCTGCGGCTCGACGTGCCGGAGGCGAAGTCGCGCGCCTCCACGAGCCCGACCTTGAGGCCACGGGTGGCCGCGTCGAGGGCGGCGCCGGAGCCGACCACCCCACCGCCGATCACGAGCACGTCGAAGTGCTGCGTCGAGAGCCGCTTGAGCGCGGCGGAGCGGGCGCGGGGCGAGAGTGCTGCGGGCGTCATCGGTCTCCCTGTCGTCGCGGCATCGGACGTCGACCCATCAGACGTCGACCCAGTCGAGGGTGCGCTGCACGGCCTTCTGCCACCGCGCGTAGCCCTCGGCCCGCCGGTCCTCGCCCCATTGCGGCTCCCAGCGGGTGTCCTCGCGCCAATTCTGCCGCAGCTCGTCGGTGCCGGCCCAGAAGCCCACCGACAGTCCGGCGGCGTACGCCGCGCCCAGTGCCGTCGTCTCCGGGACGACCGGCCGACTGACGGGCACCCCCAGGACGTCGGCCTGGATCTGCATGCAGAGGCTGTTGGCCGTCACTCCCCCGTCGACCTTGAGCACCTCGAGCCGGACGCCGGAGTCGGCGGTCATCGCCTCGACGACGTCGCGGGACTGGTAGCAGATCGCCTCGAGGGTGGCCCGGGCCAGGTGGGCATTGGTGTTGAAGCGCGAGAGCCCGACGATGGCGCCCCGCGCGTCCGATCGCCAGTAGGGGGCGAAGAGCCCGGAGAAGGCGGGCACGAAGTAGACGCCGCCGTTGTCGTCGACCTGCCGGGCCAGCGACTCCGACTCCGCCGCGCCGCTGATGATGCCGAGCTGGTCGCGCAGCCACTGGACCGCGGAGCCGGTGACCGCGATCGAGCCCTCCAACGCGTAGACGCACGGGTCGTCGCCGAAGCGGTAGGCAGGCGTGGTGAGCAGGCCGGCCTTGGACCGGACGATCTCGGTGCCGGTGTTGAGGAGCATGAAGTTGCCGGTGCCGTAGGTGTTCTTGGCCTCGCCGGGGGCGAAGCACACCTGGCCGACGGTCGCGGCCTGCTGGTCGCCGAGGATCCCGGTCAGCGGCACCTCTCCCCCGAACGGCCCGGTCGTCCGGGTCACCCCGAACGGGCCGCCCGCCGCCGACGCCGAGGACTCCCTGATCTGCGGCAGCATCGCCCGCGGGACTCCGAAGAAGCCGAGCAGCTCGTCGTCCCAGTCGAGGGTCTCCAGGTCCATGAGCATGGTGCGGCTGGCGTTGGTCACGTCGGTGACGTGCACCCCGCCGTCCGGGCCGCCGGTCAGGTGCCACAGCAGCCAGGTGTCCGCCGTACCGAACAGGGCGTCGCCTCGCTCGGCGGCCTCGCGTGCGCCGTCGACGTGGTCGAGGATCCACTGCAGCTTGCCGCCCGAGAAGTACGTCGCCGGCGGCAGCCCGGCGCGGTGGCGGATCACGTCGCCGCGCCCGTCGCGGTCCAGCGCCGCCGCGATCGCGTCGGTGCGGGTGTCCTGCCACACGATCGCGTTGTGCAGCGGGCGGCCGGTCCGCCGGTCCCAGACGAAGGTGGTCTCGCGCTGGTTGGTGATGCCGACGGCCGCCAGGTCGGTGTGGTGGAGCCCGGCCTTGCCGAGCGCGGACTGCACGACCGCCGACGTCCGCTCCCAGATCTCGACCGGGTTGTGCTCGACCCAGCCCGCCCGCGGCAGCACCTGGTCGTGCTCGAGCTGGTGGCGCACCACCTCGGCTCCCTCATGGTCGAACACCATGAACCGGGTGCTGGTCGTGCCCTGGTCGATGGCCCCCACGAAGCTCATGCGAGCAGCCTGCCACGACTGGCGCCGGCGGGTGAGGTGCGACCGCAGCGAGCCTCGGAACTCACTGCGGTGACAGCAACGCGAAGTGGAGCAGGGCGGGTGCGTTGTAGGCGAGCCCGATCTCGTTCATCACGTAGTCCTGGGTGTCACCGCGGTGGTAGACCTGCTGGGGCGTGTCGTGGGCCCGCAGCTCGATGGGAGGGCAGCAGTAGGACCGCTGGCCGTCGATGGTCGCCTGGTCCGCCGGTCCGCCCGGCACCGCGCCGACCGGCAGCGGCCGGCCGAGCGCCTTGGTCCAGTGGTACGGGCCGGTGACGCCGTCGACGACCGCGGCGCCGCCGGTGGTGCCCTCCACCTGCAGCCGCACGCCCCACGGGTTCACACCGAGGAACCAGCCGGTGGCCCGCCCCAGCGGCCGGCTGTAGTCCGTCGGACCGACGCGATCGGCGAGCACCAGCGCGACGGCGGCTGCCTCGTGGTTGCGGGCCGCGCCCCAGAGCGGGGGTCCGGCCCGGCCGAAGGCGGTGCGATGGCCGACCTCCCAGCCCCAGTGGTCGCCGCCGGCGCGGAGGATCCGGCAGGCCGGCCGGCGGTACGAAGCAGGGGCGGCCTTCGCTCCCAGGACGCCGCACAGCTCCGCAGCCGGCAGTGCGGCCACCTCGTAGCCGTCCGCGGACACGAGCCAGCCGCTGTCGCCGTCGTCGGTGCCGGCCCTCAGCAACCGCACGGCGGCCGCCGCGTGACGCTCGCGGCCGGTGACCCGCCACAGCGCTGCGTGAGCGAAGGCTGCGTCGTCCTGCCAGGTGTCCTGCTGGTAGCAGCAGTTCCGCCAGACCTTGCCGAGCGCCTCGGCCTCGGCGAGCCAGTCCCGGGCCGCGCGGACCAGCCGGGCGCGTGCGTCGCCGGTGCGGTGCCGGGCCGCGAGGGCGAGCGCGGCGGCGGCCATCGCGGCCACGTCGGAGCCACCGGTACGGCGGGTCAGGACGTGGCTCGGGCGGCGGGCGAGCAGCGGATTGTCGGACTCGTCGTCGCTCGCCGGGTCACGGAAGTCGCTGTGGTCGGCCTCGACGTCGCCGACCAGGGCGACGAAGATCCCTCGGCGCGGGTGGGCCCGCAGCAGGTAGCGCACTCCGATGTCCGCGCGTCGCCACAGGGCGGCGCGCAGGCCGGGCTCGTTGCGTCCGGCCAGCTCGAGCATCGCCGTCGCGAACGCCGTGGTCACCGTGAACTTGAGCTGGTCCCCCGCATCCATCCAGCCGCCGCGGACGTCGACCCGCTCCCCCTTCTGCGGTCCGTTCACGATCCGGGACCGGGCGTCATTGAGGTGGCTGGGACCGTGGAACGGCGTCGCCGGCTCCCGGCCGTCGGCGTTCGCCCGGTAGAGCGGCAGCAGCGTCCGCACCACCTCCTGCCAGGCGCCGCTCCGCACCTCGAACCAGGCGGACTGCACCCCGTTGAACCGCACCCGGAACCGTCCCTCGGGGAGCTCGACCAGCGGCGCCAGGTAGAAGAACGGCCACGCCTCCTCGGCGTCCCGGTGGGCCGACGGGTCGAGGGTCGCGTCGTCGACGGTGCCCGACAGCACCACGGCGCCGTCGGCGTCGACCACCTCGTAGGTCGCGTCCATCGCCGGCACGGGGCTCCCGATGATCGCGGGCGGGACGTCGCCGAGCTCCGCGACCAGGGGGACCCGGATCCGGAGCGCGGCCTGGCCCTGGGCCGGGAGGACGCACGCCGTCAGCGACGCCACGAGGGCGAGCAGGACCGCTCCCAGCACCGCCGTCCGTCGTACCGATGAGTCCACAAGGTCGATCGTGGCGCGCCGGACGCCCTCGTGTCCCCCGAATCGGACCAGATTCCATGAACCCGAGCAGCCTCCCTTGACTTCAAGCGAACTTGAGGTTTCACGATGGTCTCGTGACGGTCGCAGAGCGACCTCCTCGACCACCGACGACCTGAAGGACTGCTTTCGATGAACACAGCACTCATCACCGGCGGCAGCGCCGGCCTCGGCCGCGCCCTCGTGGCCGCCCTTGCCGACCAGGGCTGGCACGTCATCACCGACGGCCGCGACGCGCACCGGCTCGACCAGCTGCGCCGGCTGCCCGGCGCGGACCGCATCACGGCGATCGCGGGGGACGTGACCGACGCCGAGCACCGCGCCGCGCTCCGCGCCGCCGTCGACGCGGACGGCCGGCTCGACCTGCTCATCCACAACGCGAGCGCGCTGGGTCCGGTCACGGGCGAGACCCGTCGCCGACTGCTCGCGGACACCACCCCCGAGGACCTCCAGTACGTCTGGCGCCACAACGTCGGAGCCCCGCTGGTACTGACCTCACTGCTGTTGCCGACCCTGGTCGCCTCGCGCGGCGTCCTGCTGTCGATCTCGTCCGACGCGGCCGTGGAGCACTACGCCGGCTGGGGTCTCTACAGCGCGTCGAAGGCGGGGCTCGACCACGTGACGCTGACCTTCGCGGCCGAGAACGACGCGATCACGGCGTACGCCGTCGACCCGGGCGACATGCGCACCCAGATGCACCAGGACTGGTTCCCGGGCGAGGACATCTCGGACCGTCCGCTCCCGGAGACGGTCGTGCCGCACCTCCTGGCGCTGCTCGCCAGCCGACCACCCTCCGGCCGCTACCGCGCTGCCGACTTCCCGGCCCTTCGCGCCCCTGCGGGCTCCCACTCCGGGGCGGCGGTCTGAATGCCGCTCCTCGACGAACGCCCCGCGACCAGCTTCACCGCGCCCCGGAGCGTGTTCGCGCCGGCCCCGGCAGAGCGCCGGGGGGTCGCCCGCGACCGGGTCCGGCTGCTGGTCGCCGACGGCGAACGCGGCTTGACGCACACCCGCTTCACCCATCTCGCCGAGCACCTCCGGCCCGGCGACGTGGTCGTCGTGAACGACTCGGCGACCCTGGCCGCGCAGCTCGACGCCCAGCTGGTCGGGTCGGCGGACCGGCGCCGCCCGGTGGTCGTCCACCTGGCCGCTCCGCTCCCCGACGGCTCCTGGGTCGTGGAGGTACGGCGTGCGCCGGACGCCGACCGATCGGTGCTCGACGCCGAACCCGACGACGTGCTCGAGATCGCGGCCGGGATCGTGCGGCTGCGGCTGCGCGCGCCGTACCCGGAGCGCGGTTCCTCCCCGACCGCGGTCGGCAACCGCCTGTGGCAGGCGGACGCGGACGGCGACCTGGCCTCGGCCGCCCGCAGGTACGGCCGGCCGATCTCCTACGGCTACCTCGCCGACCGCTACCCGCTCAGCGACTACCAGACCGTCTTCGGGCACCGCCCCGGCAGCGCCGAGATGCCGTCGGCCGGGCGACCGTTCACGGCCGAGCTGGTGACCCGCCTGGTCGCCGGCGGTGTGATGGTCGCTCCGGTCACGCTGCACACCGGCGTGTCCTCGCAGGAGGCCGGCGAGGCGCCGCAGCCGGAGCGGTTCGAGGTCACCGCCGCCACCGCGGCGGTCGTGAACGCCGCCCGGAGCGGCGGCGGGCGGGTCATCGCGGTCGGCACCACGGCGACCCGGGCTCTCGAGTCCGCCGTCGAGGTCGCGGACGGTGGCGCCCGACTGGTGGCCGCGCGCGGCTGGACCTCGCGGGTCGTCAGCCCCGCGGACCCGCCCCGGGTCGTCGACGGGCTGGTCACCGGCTGGCACGACCCCGAGGCGTCCCACCTGTTGCTGGTCGAGGCGGTCGCCGGGCCCGAGCTGACCCAGCAGGCCTACGCCGCTGCCGTCGACGCGCGGTACCTCTGGCACGAGTTCGGCGACTCCGCGTTGCTCCTGCCCGCCGGCCGCTGAGGCGCGCGTACGGCGAGGCACGGGTCCGGCGTCGACTCAGGGTCGTCCTCAGGGGTTATCCGGATGCGGCTTCACCTACGATCAGGCAGCGTGTCCCCCATGACGAGCGACTCCCCCCACACCACGGTCGCCGCGCGGGCCGTCGACCTCACCAAGGTCTACGGCTCCGGCCAGTCCGAGGTCCGCGCCCTCGACGGCGTCACCATCGATCTCGAAGCGGGCAAGTTCACCGCGATCATGGGTCCGTCCGGCTCCGGCAAGTCGACCCTGATGCACTGCCTCGCTGCGCTCGACACCCCGACCTCGGGGTCGATCGAGGTCGCCGGCACGTCCCTCTCGGGCCTGAGCGACAAGGCGCTGACAGCGCTGCGGCGGGAGCGGATCGGCTTCGTCTTCCAGGCGTTCAACCTGATCCCGACGCTCACCGCGCGGGAGAACATCCTGCTCCCGCTCGACCTGGCCGGCACCAAGCCCGACCAGGCCTGGTTCGACACCGTCGTCGACGCGGTCGGGCTGCACGACCGGCTCGGTCACCGACCGAGCGAGATGTCGGGCGGCCAGCAGCAGCGGGTCGCGTGCGCCCGGGCGCTCGCGAGCAAACCCACGATCGTCTTCGCCGACGAGCCCACCGGCAACCTCGACAGCGCGTCGGGCGCGGAGGTCCTCTCCTTCCTGCGCCGCAGCGTCGACGAGTTCGGCCAGACCGTCGTGATGGTGACCCACGACGCCCTCGCCGCGTCGCACTGCGACCGGGTCGTGTTCCTCGCCGACGGCAAGGTCGTCGACGAGATCCAGGACCCCGACCGCGAGCAGGTCCTCGAGCACATGACCGCGCTCCAGACCCTCGTCGCGGCCGCGGTCGAGACCGCCTGACGATGTTCAAGCTCACCCTGCGCAACCTCTTCGCGCGCAAGCTCCGGCTCGTCATGAGCGGGCTCGCCATCGTGCTCGGCGTCGCGTTCCTCTCCGGCGTCCTCGTCTTCAACCACGGGCTGTCCGCCACCTTCGACGGCATCATCAACGGATCCACGCCCGACGGCGTGGTCCGGGCCGAGTCGTCGGAGGAGTTCGACGGTGGCTTCTCCGGCACGCCCACCGCGGTGCTGACCCCCGAGGTCGTCGACGACCTCGCCGCGCTGCCCGAGGTCGACCGCGCGGACGGCGACGTCGCGGGCTTCGGCATGAACCTGCTCGCGTCCGACGGCACCGTGGTCGGTGGCACCGGCGCCCCGACGCTCGCCTTCAACTACCACGACGGCCCCAACATGGAGGGCGGCTCGGTCCTCGAGCTCGAGAGCGGCCGCTGGCCGGAGGGCACCGACGAGATCGCGCTCGACAGCGCCGCGGTCGAGGCGGGCGACTACGAGCTCGGCGACGACGTGCAGCTGCTGGCGCCGTACGGCGAGCTGAACCGCACCGCGGAGCTGGTCGGCACCGCGGAGTTCAACGGCGGCGGTACGGCGGGCGCCACCCTGCTGATCTTCTCCACCGAGGGCGCGCAGGAGATCTTCCTCGGCGGGCAGGACGCCTTCAACCGGATCAGCCTGACCGCTGCCGACGGGGTGTCCCAGAAGCAGCTGGCCGACGCGGCGCAGGAGGTCCTCCCCGACGGGTTCGAGGCGGTGACCGGCGACAAGGTCGCCAAGGAGTCCCAGGCAGCGATCGGCGAGTTCCTCGGCATCATCACGATCTTCCTGCTGATCTTCGCCGGCATCGCGGTGCTCGTCGGCGGCTTCATCATCCTCAACACGTTCTCGATCCTGGTCGCCCAGCGTTCCCGCGAGCTGGCGCTGCTCCGGGCGCTGGGGGCGGCCCGCGAGCAGGTCACCCGCTCGGTGCTGCTCGAGGCGCTGGTGCTCTCGGTCGTCGCGACCACGATCGGCATCGGTCTCGGCTGGCTGCTCGCCCGCGGGCTCGCGGCGGTGTTCCGCGGGATCGGGCTCGACATCGCCGGCAACGCCCTCGACCTCACCCTGCTCGCGATCGTCGCCAGCTACGTGGTCGGCATCGTGATCACCATGATCGCGGCCTACGTGCCGTCCCGCCGGGCCGGCCGGGTCGCGCCGATCGCCGCCATGCGGGCCGACGCGCCGCAGGCCCTCACCTCGCTCGGGCGCCGCACCGTCGTCGGCGGCGCGCTCCTGGCGGTCGGTGCGGTGCTGCTGGTCTCGGGCGTGGTCGGCGCACCCGGCTCCGACGCCCTGTGGGTCGGCCTCGGCGCGGTGATCTGGATCGTCACGGTCGCCGTGATCAGCCCGATCATCGGCAAGCCGGTCCTCGTCGCGTGCCGCGAGCTCTTCGCGAGGCTGTTCGGGACCACCGGCCGGTTGGCGGGCGAGAACGCGCTCCGCGACCCGCGGCGCACCGGCGCCACCGCCTCCGCGCTCATGATCGGGCTCGCTCTGGTGTCGACGATCGGCGTCCTGGCGGCCTCGCTCAACGCGTCGATCGACGACGTCGTCGACGAGGAGTTCACCGCCGACTTCCTGGTCCAGAGCACGACGTTCACGCCGTTCTCGACCACCATCGGCGACGCGATCGAGGACGTCGACGGGGTCGCCGTCGCCAGCCGGCAGCAGTTCGTCGGTGCCCGCATCGACGGCGAGACCGAGTACGTCGCCGGCAACGACGCCGCCTTCCCCGACGTCTACGACCTCGACGTCGAGGCGGGCCGGATCGAGCTGAGGGGGCCGGAGGCCTTCGTCTACGACGACTACGCCGACGAGCACGACGTGGGCCTCGGCGACCGGCTCGACCTCACCTTCCCCGGTGGCAAGAAGCTCGAGCTCGAGGTCGTCGGCATCGTGAAGTCGTCCGAGGTGACCGCGCCGATCAGCCTGCCGCTCGACCAGCTCGCGGCGGCTGGGCTGACCCGCCAGGACACCAGCATCAGCATCCTCCTCGAGCCCGGCGCCGACGCCGGCGTCGTCCACGACGCCCTGGAGGACGCCGCGGCAGACGCACCGATCGTCGGCGTCTACGACAAGGAGGAGTTCAGCGACTCGATCCGCGACCAGGTCAACCAGCTGCTCTTCATCATCTACGGCCTGCTGGCGCTCGCGATCATCATCGCCGTCTTCGGGATCGTGAACACGCTCGGCCTGAGCGTGATCGAGCGCACCCGCGAGGTCGGCCTGCTGCGCGCCATCGGGATGAGCCGGTCGCGGCTGCGCCGGATGATCACCCTCGAGTCGGTCGCGATCGCCGTGCTCGGCGCCGTGCTCGGGCTCGGCCTCGGTCTGGTCGTCGGCGTGGCGCTGCGCGAGTCGCTCAAGGGCGACCTCACCAGCCTCGGCCTCCCCATCACCCAGCTCGTCGTGTTCATGGTGATCTCCGTGGTGGTCGGAGTGCTCGCCGCGGTGCTCCCGTCGATCCGGGCGTCGCGGATGAACGTGCTCGAGGCGATCGCCACCGAGTAGCGGCCGGCCGCCGTACGATGGCCGCCGAGAGGGGGCGGCGATGGTCGATCCGATCGGCGACATCATCGGGGACTGCCGGACGTTCGCCGCCCAGCAGCGCGACCGCCTGCTTGACCGGGGCATCCTGTTCGAGGACTTCACCCACGTGAAGTTCTACCGACTCTCGCTGAGGGCGTCCGTCGAGCTCGGTGCCGGCCCGTTCGAGGACGGGTTCCACCACGTCGACGGTTGGGTGCCCCAGCGGCTCGTGACCGCGACCGGCCCGAACCCGCTGCCTCGCTCGACCGGCTGACCGGTCGGTCAGCCCTCAGGCGAGGGCGACCAGGTCGGCGTACTCGACGTTCCAGAGGTCCTCGACACCGTCCGGCAGGATCAGCACCCGGTCGGGCTCGAGCGCGTGGACGGCGCCTTCGTCGTGGGTGACCAGCACGATCGCGCCCTCGTAGGAGCGGATCGCCGCCAGCACCTCCTCGCGGGAGGCCGGGTCGAGGTTGTTGGTCGGCTCGTCGAGGAGCAGCACGTTGGCCTGCGACACCACCAGGCTGGCCAGTGCGAGGCGGGTCTTCTCGCCGCCCGAGAGGACGCCGGCCGGCTTGTGCGCGTCCTCGCCCGAGAACAGGAACGACCCCAGGACGGAGCGGGCCTCGGTGTCGGTGAGCTGCGGGGCGGCCGACTGCATGTTCTCGAGCACGGTGCGGCCGACGTCGAGCGTCTCGTGCTCCTGCGCGTAGTAGCCGAGCTTGAGTCCGTGGCCCGGCACGACCTCGCCCGTGTCGGGCTTGTCGATGCCGGCGAGGATCCGCAGCAGGGTCGTCTTGCCGGCGCCGTTGAGGCCGAGGATGACGACGCGTGAGCCCTTGTCGATCGCGAGGTCGACGTCGGTGAAGACCTCGAGCGAGCCGTAGGACTTGGAGAGCTCGGCCGCGGTGATCGGCGTCTTGCCGCACGGGGCGGGCTTGGGGAACGCGATCCGGGCCACCTTGTCGGCCTGACGCTCGCCCTCGAGGCCGGCGAGCATCCGCTCGGCCCGCTTGAGCATGGACTGGGCCGCCTGGGCCTTGGTCGCCTTGGCCCGCATCTTGTTGGCCTGGTCGGTGAGCGTCTTGGCCTTGGCCTCGGCGTTGGTCCGCTCGCGCTTGCGCCGCTTCTCGTCGGTCTCGCGCTGCTGGAGGTAGGCCTTCCAGCCGATGTTGTAGGTGTCGATCGCGGCCCGGTTGGCGTCGAGGTGCAGCACCCGGTTGACCGTGGCCTCGAGCAGGTCGGTGTCGTGGCTGATCACGACCAGCCCGCCCGGGAACGCCTTGAGGAAGTCGCGCAGCCACACGATCGAGTCGGCGTCGAGGTGGTTGGTGGGCTCGTCGAGGAGCAGGGTCTGGGCGTCGGAGAACAGGATCCGGGCCAGCTCGACGCGCCGTCGCTGCCCGCCCGAGAGCGTCTTGAGCGGCTGTCCCAGCAGCCGGTCGGTGATGCCGAGGCTGTGCGCGATCGTCGCCGCCTCCGACTCCGCCGCGTAGCCGCCGCCCGCGTGCAGCTCGGCGTCGGCCCGCTCGTAGCGCCGCATCGCCTTCTCGCGCACGGCCGGGTCGTCACTGCCCATCTCGACCTCGGAGGCCCGCAGCCGGCGTACGACGTCGTCGAGTCCGCGCGCGGAGAGGATCCGCTCCCGGGCGAGCTGGTCGGGGTCACCGGAGCGCGGGTCCTGCGGCAGGTAGCCGACCTCGCCGCTGGCCGTCACCGAGCCGCTGGCGGGCAGCGCCTCGCCGGCGAGGATCTTCGTGAGCGTCGTCTTGCCGGCGCCGTTGCGGCCGACCAGGCCGACCTTGTCACCGGCGGCGACGCGGAAGGTCACGTCTTCCATCAGCAGCCGGGCACCGGCTCTGACCTCGAGCTGGTGAACCGTGATCATGACGTGCGAAGTCTCCCACGGGGTCGCGCCCCACGCCCAAACGAGCAGCGTCCTCTAGGGTGCTGGAGTGGTCAGATTCAATCCGAAGGCTCGGCTCGACCGGTCCCGCGTGCGGGACACCGGATCTGGCGGCGGGGGCGGCATGGGCGGCGCCGGCATGCGCATCCCGATCCCCGGAGGCATGGCAGGCAAGGGTGGCGTCGGGGGGCTCATCCTGGTGGTGGTCGTCGTGGTCATCGGCCTGGTCACCGGCGCCAACCCGTTCGGCGGGAGCGACCCCTACTCACCCTCGCGCCTCAGCGACGCGGAGGACAGCGGCCGCTACGACCACTGCGAGACCGGCGAGGACGCCAACGAGGACCACGACTGCGCCCGGGTCGCGATCGAGAACTCGCTGACCGACTACTGGGACTCCGAGCTGGGCGGCAAGTTCCGCCCGATCGAGACGCTCACCACGTTCTCCGGGTCGGTCGACACGGGCTGCGGCGGGGCCGACTCCTCGGTGGGACCGTTCTACTGCCCGGCGGACGACTCCATCTATCTCGACACCACGTTCTTCGACCAGGTCCTCGAGCGCCAGCTCGGCGGTCCGGACGGCGGCTTCGTCGAGTTCTACGTCCTCGCCCACGAGTACGGCCACCACATCTCCAACCTGCTCGGCTTCATGGCGCAGGTGCGGACGCAGGAGACCGGCCCCACCTCTCCCGGCGTCCGGCTGGAGCTGCAGGCGGACTGCTACGCCGGCATGTGGGCACACCACGCGACGACCACCGAGGACGAGGCGGGCGAGGTGCTCATCGAGGACCTGTCGCAGGAGGACATCGACCTTGCGATCGAGGCGGCCGAGGCGGTCGGCGACGACCGGATCCAGCGCAAGACCCAGGGCCAGGTCAACGAGGAGTCCTGGACCCACGGTTCGGCCGGCCAGCGCAAGCACTGGTTCCTGATCGGCTACGAGCAGGGCTCCCTCGACGACTGCGACACCTTCTCCGCCTCCGACGACGAGGTCCGCGCCGAGAGCTGATCCGGCGGGCCGTCAGCGGGCGTACCACCGGATCCGCGCCACCAGCGGCCGGTGGTCGGAGTGGAAGCCGCCGAGCGAGCGGTGCGCGACGTACTGCCCGGACCCGGCGTCCTTCGCGTCGACCCGCAGCGTCCGGTCGGCGATCCAGACGTAGTCGATCCAGCGGGAGCCGCGGGTCGGCTCGACGCCGTCCAGCCCCAAGACCTCGTACGACGACGCGGCGTGCTCGTGCTGGGTGTCCCAGACCCCGCCCTCGGGCCGGGCCTCGAAGTCGTCGTGGAAGTCGAAGTTGAAGTCGCCGGCGCCGACCACGAGGTCGCCCGGCACCGAGTCCCAGACCTCGGCGAGCTCGCGCAGGTGCTCCTTCGCGTAGTCGGCGTTGACCGAGTCCTGGAACCCGTCGCCGGTCTCGATCCCCGGGTTGAGGTGGGTGTCGACGACGGTCAGGAGCCGCCCGCTGTCGCGGTGGCGCAGGGTCACGACGACGTAGCCGCGCGGCGGGAACGGCAGGTCGGTGCGCTGCTTGCCCGCCCCGCCGTGCACCTCCGTCCACGAACCGTCGACCAGCTCGAAGCGGTCGCGCCGCCACGACACCGCCAGCCAGAACGGCCCGTCCGGCTCCCAGAGCTGCCAGGTGTCCCAGCCGCGCCGCGACAGCCGGTCCCGCACGTCGGGGAAGTAGTCGGCCCTGGTCTCCTGCCACCCGATGACATCGACCCGCTCGTTGCGGGTGAGCCGCCGCGCGTCCTCCATCGCCGCCCGGCGCGGCAGGTGCCGGTAGACGTTGAACGTCGCCACGCCGAGGGTGTCGACGACGCGACCGGGGAGCCGGTCGGCCGGGGCGGGCCGCGGCAGCCCGACCGGGGCGTCGTCCTCGGGGGCGTCGTCCGGCCCGGAGCACCCGAGCAGGAGGACGCCACAGGCGACGAGGGCGGCGAGCCGGCTGGTCACAGCTGGAGCAGCGCTTCCATGTGGGGGAACTGGCGCTGCAGGGTCCGCAGGTGGGGAGCCACCGCCGGGTGGCGGTACTTCGAGGCCAGCGCGCCCTCCCCTGTCGCGGCCCGTGCGAGCGCCCACTCGGCCCGGCTGAGCGCGGTGTAGACGGCGACGATCTGGGCGCCGAGGACGACCTGGTCGCGGTCGGCGTCCGGCAGCCCGAGCAGATAGGCGTCCAGCAGCGGCTCGAAGCCCTCCCTCGCTGACAGCGAGAGGTAGCCGAGGTCGCCGCCGACCGGCCCGGTGCCGAGGGTGCCCCAGTCGATGGCGATCGCCTTGTCGTCGACCCGCCCCGGGATGTTGGCGCTGGTCGGGTCGCCGTGCTGCGGCACCTGGGGCAGCCCGTCGAGCAGGTCGAGCATCGTGCCCCGGTGGCGCCACAAGTGGTCGGCGACGTCGGCGACCGTGGTCCGCTCGAGGGTCGGCCACCCTCCGTTGCGGGTGACCCGCTCCATCCGGTCGCGCATGAGATGGCGCGCGAGGAAGCGCGGGCGGGGCAGGTCGGCTGCCGCGAACCGGCCCATGCAGAGCGCGAGGAACAGCCCACTGGACGAGGCGTCCTCGACCCAGTCGCGGACGATCGTGACGCCCTCCGGGTCCTCCTCGGCCGACGCCGCGCCGCCGCGCAGCCCCGGGGTCGCGTCGGTGAGGCCGGTGATGATCACGTCCGCCTCACGACGCCAGTAGCCGATGTGGCCGGCGTCGCTGAGGGCGCCCGGGTCACCCGGCTGCGGCGCAGCCAGCCGCTTCACGACGACCGGCCGACCGCCGAGCGCCGTACGCCAGACGCCGACGGTGGAGGTCCCGGTCCCGCCCGGGAGCGCCACCCAGTCCGGCTCGGGCTGCCACATGATCGGCAAACTAGCCGATATCACGCCGTCGGAAGGCGATCTGGCCCCCGACGGAGAGCAGCGTGGCGAGCAGCGCCACCGCGACGACCGGTGCGACCTCGAAGTCCTCCGCCGGCACCAGCGCCAGGTGCTCGAACGGGGAGAGGGCCTGCAGCCACTCCGGGAGCTGCAGCACGTCGCCGAAGATCAGCACCACGACGGCGAGCACCAGCGGCAGCCACGCCGCCACCAACGCGCGCGGCCAGAGGCCGTAGAGCAGGCGGGCGACCGCGCTGAGCACCAGCACCGGTGCGAGGTAGGGCAGCACCGGCCCCAGGTAGCGGAGCACGGCGCCGCTGTCCCCGGTCGTGGCGGCATACCCGATGCCGAGGCCGAGCCCGCCGAGGGTGAGCAGCGCCGCCGTACCGGCGACGGTCACCAGCACGTGACCGGCGAGCCAGCTCCGGCGGGACAGCCCGGTCGCGAGCAGCACCTCGCTGTGCCCCGCGTCCTCCTCGGCGCGCGGCCGCAGCGTGGACGAGATGGCGAACCCGCACGCGATCAGCGCCAGCTGGACGATCGCCACGGCGTAGAACCCCTCGACCAGGCTGTCGGTGACGCCGGCGCCGAACGCCTCGGCGAACTCGCTGTCGCCCACCAGGTCCTCGACGCTGTCGCCGATGGAGCCGTAGGACAGGCCGGTCAGGAACAGTCCGGCCGACCACCCGTAGACCGAGCCTCGCTGCAGCCGCCAGGCGAGGCCGAGGCCGGACCGCAGGCCGGAGCCGGCCTCGGCCGGGCCGGGCCGGTCGGCGAGCAGGCCGGAACCGATGTCGCGGCGCCCGAAGACGGCGAACGCCGCCGCTGCGGTCAGGCACGCGGCAGCGATCATGAGCAGCGCCGGCCACCACCGCAGGCCGGAGTAGGGGTGCATCGCCTGGTACCACCCGATCGGCGACAGCCAGCTCAGCGCCTCGTTGCCGACGTCGCCCACCGCGCGCAGACCGTACGCCACGCCGATCACCGAGCCTGCGAGGCCGTACATCGCCCGGGTGCTCTGGGTGAGCTGCGCCGCGACGAGCGCGACACCGCTGAACACCCAGCCGCACGCCGTCAGGCCGAGGCCGATACCGATCGAGTCGGCGACGGGGAGCGGCAGGCCCTTGAGGACCGCGTCCTCGGAGCGAACGGTCAGCAGGCTGAGCGTGACCAGCACGCCGAGCAGCAGGTTCGCGACCAGGGCGACGATCAGCGCGGCCGACACCGGAGCCCGACGGTCGATGGCGGCGCTGCGCACCAGCTCGTCGCGGCCCGACTCCTCCTCGGCCCGCGAGTGGCGACCGATCAGGAACATGCTCATCAGCCCGGCGACGACCGCACCGAACGCCGTGGCCTGCCACGCGACCTGACCGCCGACGGTGTCGAGGGCACGCGCCGGACCGGCCATCGCGATGAACGCGGCGTTGTCGTCCATCGCCGCGGCGGCCTGGTCGAACTCCGCCTGGGTCGCGTAGAGGCCCTCGATGCTGACGGCCTGCGACCAGTACAGGAGCACGCCGCCGAGGCACCACCACAGGATGATCCAGCGGTCCCGGCGCAGGTGGCTGCGTAGGAGGATGCCGACGCCGGTCACGGGTGCTCGGCCTCCGCGGGCACGTCGGCGACCACGTCGCCGTAGTGACGGAGGAAGAGCTCCTCCAGCGTCGGCGGTTGGGAGACCAGGGTGCGGAGACCGATCCGGTGCAACGCGCCGATCGCCTCGTCGAGGACGTCGGTCTCCACGTCGAACCGCACCCGGTTGCCCTGTACGTCGAGGTCGTGCACCCCCGCCAGCCGAGCGAGGCCGTCCGGCGGCCCGGCGAGCTCGGCGTCGATCGAGGTGCGGGTGAGGTGCCGGAGGTCGGCGAGGGTGCCGGACTCGACGATCCGGCCGGCGCGGATGATGCTCACCCGCTCGCAGAGCTTCTCCACCTCGGCGAGGATGTGGCTGGAGAGCAGCACGGTGCCGCCGCGGTCGCGGAAGGTGTCGACGTACTCGGTGAAGACGCCCTCCATGAGCGGGTCCAGACCCGAGGTCGGCTCGTCGAGCAGCAGCAGCTCCACGTCGGACGCCAGCGCCGCGACCAGCGCGACCTTCTGCCGGTTGCCCTTGGAGTAGCTGCGCCCCCGCTTGGTCGGGTCGAGCTCGAACCGCTCCAGCAGCTCCTGGCGCCGCCGGTTGTCCAGGCCGCCGCGCAGCCTGCCGAGCAGGTCGATCGCCTCGCCACCGGTGAGGTTGGGCCAGAGGCTGACGTCGCCGGGCACGTAGGCGAGCCGCCGGTGCAGCCGCGCGGCGTCACGCCACGGGTCTCCGTCGAGCATGCGCACGGTGCCGGCGTCCTTGCGGAGCAGGCCCAGCAGGACCCTGATCGTCGTGGACTTGCCGGAGCCGTTGGGCCCGAGGAACCCGTGCACCTCGCCCGGCGCCACCTCGAGGTCCAGTCCGTCGAGCGCACGGAGGGATCCGAACTTCTTGACCAGGCCCTCGACCTGGATCACGGGCGCAGCGGTCTCGGTCGTCACACCACCGACCGTACCGAGGCGAGCGCGTCGGCGATGGGAGGCTTAGGTCCATGATCATCGGGACCGACGACCCGCTGCGCGACGACGTCCTCCGGCTGCTGGAGGAGCACCTCACCGACATGCGGGCGACGTCGCCCCCGGAGAGCGTCCACGCCCTCGACCCGACCGCGCTCACCGGGCCGGGGCTGACCTTCTGGACGCTGCGGGAGGAGGGCCGGCTGCTCGGCTGCGCGGCGCTGAAGGAGCTCGATCCCCGGCACGCCGAGATCAAGTCGATGCGGACCGCTGCGGTCGCGCGCCGGCGCGGCGTCGCCAGCCGGCTGCTCGACCACGTCCTCGCCACGGCCCGCGAGCGCGGCTACGAGCGGTTGAGCCTGGAGACGGGGACCCAGGACTTCTTCGCGCCGGCCCGGGCGCTCTACGTGTCGCGGGGGTTCGAGGAGTGCGGGCCGTTCGCCTCGTACGTCCCGGATCCGCACAGCGCGTTCTTCTCAAGACCGCTTCGCTGACACCCCGGATCCAGTAGCGTCCCGCCATGCGCACCCCCCGCGTCGCCGCTGCGGCGACCCTGCTGACGCTCTCCACCGTTCTGGCCGCCTGCGGCGGCGACGACAAGGACTCCGACTCCGACGAGCAGGTCACGGAGACGGTCACGGCCAGCGAGTCGGCCAGCGAGTCGGCCTCCGAGACCACCTCCCCGACCACGGCGCCGCCGACCTCGGCGACGCCGATGGACCCGACCGGTGACATCACGCTGGAGCAGGTCAACGCGGCCCTCCTCACGCCGGCGGAGGTGAGCCCGGACTTCGTGCTCGGCAACTGGACGAACGAGGACTCTCCCCCGCCGTGCGAGCCGGCGGGGACGCCGGTCGACGTCACCGTCCCGCCGTCGGTCGAGGGCGGCGTCGAGATGGGCACCTCCGACGGCCAGATCGCGATGTCGGAGGAGATCGCGATCTACGAGACCGAGGATCTCGCCAACGAGGCGTTCTCCCTCGGCTCCGCCGGACTCGACTGCACCACGGCCACGCTGCCCGACGGCTCGACTGCGACGATCTCTGCGCCGGAGGACGTCTCCTCGCAGGTGAACGCCAACGGCATCGGCACCAGCACGGCCTGGCAGGTCACCGGCGACGGCTACGAGGTGCTGCTGGTCGCGACCCTCAGCGGCCGGATCGTCATGGCGTGCACGTTCTCCTCGGCCACCGACGCCGACACCTCCGCGCTGCCGAACCCGGTCGACATCGCCACCGCCGCCTTCGCCAAGGCCCTGGCGAACTAGCCGGCTGGCGAGCTAGGCGTTCTCGACCTCGATCGGCACCGCCTGCGCATCCCTGATCGCGGCCTCGAGGACCGCCCGCCTCGGGTCCGGTACGGCGAGCCACGGGTCGACCACGGTCAGCGGGGTCAGGCGGGCGTCGGCGAGCACCGCGTCCACGGCCGCGTGGTCACCGCCGGTCACCAACGGGCCGCCGAGCCCGGCCAGGATCCGCGCGGCGTGGTCAGCGGCGGCGCCGTACGCCTCCCGGGCCTGGTTGTCGCGCCGGCGCGCGAACCGCTGCTGCGACTGGCCGCCCGCCTTGGTCCGCCCCTGCACGTGCCGCTGACCGATCTTCGACTCCGTGATCCTCTCCCCCGCCAGCCGAGCCACGGCGAACCCTCCCTTGCGCACGAGCAGCACGCCCCAGTCCTCCGGCGGACCGGCTGCGGCGAGGAAGTCGCCGACCTCGGCCGCGCCGCCGTACGACCGGGCGAACGGGAGGTGGGCGGCGAACCAGGAGCCGTCGGCGGCCTCGCCGCGCAGGGCCCCCGCGGTCACCGCGACCGAGGTCTCGCCGTGGCGGCCGGCGAAGTTGTCCACCCAGCGCACCAGCCGCTCGCGCGGGACGAGGATCCGGGTCACGAGACCCGACGCTACCGACGAGAACGTGTTCTAGTCTCGGGGGCATGCCTCACATGCACGCCTGCCAGCTCGTCGACCTCGACTTCATCGACGCCGCGCGCTTCCGCTACGCCAACAGCGTCGACCTCGCGATCACCCCGGAGCAGCTCTTCGAGGTGCTCGAGGACGCCGACTCCTGGCCGCGTTGGGCCAAGGTGATCACGAAGGTGACCTGGACCAGCGCCCCTCCGCGCGGCGTCGGGACCACCCGCCTGGTCGACATGCGCGGGGGCCTGATCGGCGACGAGGAGTTCCTGCTCTGGGAGCCGCCGACCCGGATGGCGTTCCGGTTCAACGCGTCGTCGGAGAAGACCGTGCAGGCCTTCGCCGAGAGGTACGACGTCGAACCGACTCCTGGGGGCTGCCGACTCACCTGGACCCTCGCCCTCGACGTCGCCGGACCGTCCCGCTTCTTCATGCCGGTCAGCAAGCCGGTCATGAACCTGACGTTCCGCTGGTTCCTCAAGAAGCTGCGGCGCTACACCGACGAGCGATACGGGGTCGCCGCGGCCCGCTGAGCCGAGCACGCGCGGGACGGCTGGCCCCGAGAGGGAACCTCGCGCCCTGCTGGCGCGTGTGATCGTTGTGCGCATGGATCCCACGGACGAGGTCGCGAGCCTGTACGCCGCGGCCTGCCCGCGCCTGATCGGCTTCCTCACCGTCGTCGGTGGAAGTCGGGCGGATGCCGAGGAGGTCGCGCAGGACGCGTTCGTACGGCTCCTGCAGCGGTGGTCGACGCTGCGTGAGTACGACGACCCCGAGATGTGGCTGCGGACGGTCGCCGTGCGCCTCCTGATCTCGCGGCACCGCCGGCACACGGTGGCCCGCCTCGCCCTCCCCCGGCTCGCGAGCCGCGACACCGCGGCGCCGGACGCCGTCGACGACCGGCTCGACCTCGCATCGGCGATCGCTCGGCTGCCCCTGGACCAGCGGGTGGTCGTTGTCCTCCACCACCTCGAGGACCGCCCGGTCGACGAGATCGCCCGCGCGCTCCGGCTGCCGGCGGGCACCGTCAAGTCCAGGCTGTCGCGTGCCCGCGGCGCGCTCGCCCCCTTCCTCCTCGACACGGAGCAGCTCTCATGACCGATCCCCTGCAGCGATCCCTCTCCGGAGCGGTCGAAGCGGCCACTCCGGACTCCGCTCCTCCGTTCGGCGACGTGCTCGAGCGGCACGCCCGCCGCCGGCGGCGCACTCGCGGAGCTCTTGCCGTCGGCGCCGCCGGGGCGGCCACCGCGGCGGTCGCGGTCGCGGTCGCGGTGGGCGGGCCCGACGACGGCCGGACGGCACCGCCGATCGCCACCGACGGGACCGACAGCTCCCCGGTCGTCGAGCTCACGCCGAACTCGGCCACCGGAAGCGCGCCGCCTGCCTTGGTACTCGGCGCGCCGGGTGGGGCCGTGGACGCGCTGCAGGGCTCCTACTGCTGGGCAAACGGCTGTGGCGACATGGTGCTCCCGAAGGCCGAGGACGCTCCGGACGTCGGATCGGTCTCTCCGCTGAACGTCGCGTTCCCCCGGCCGGGCCAGTGGTCGATCAACCTGCGCGAGGGGACCGACGGCCGCAGCTGCGCCAGCTATCCCGCGCTGATCGAGCCCGACAACGAGACCCATCTTCAGCTCACCCCGAGTGGCCCGGCCGCGAATCGCTTCGCCAGCTACTTCGTCTACGCCGCTGGTGGCGACACCTCGGGCTTCTGGCGGTGGACGGTCGCCCGCGACGGCGTACCGCTGTCGTGGATGACGGTGACCCAGAACAGCCCGAGCTCGGGCGGCATGACCGACCTCACGCTGGTCATCGACGACGCGGCGGTGGACGGCGACGTGAGCGCCGAGGTGACGGTGGAGGCAGCCGACGGCGCCACCGACACGTTCGCGCTGTCCGAGGTCGACCAGCACTGCGACGGCGACGGGTTCGTCGAGCTCGCGATCCCGGAGGACACGCCCGAGCAGCGGATCGACGGACTCGGCCCAGCGCCGTACGACTACCGGGTCGACCTGACGGTCGACGGGCAGACCTACACCGGCACCGGCTCGTGGTCCGGCCAGGGCACGGAGCACGGCGGCGACGCGCGGCTCACGTTCGAGCCGGCTCTCCCTGCCCTGCGGTGATCAGACGTTGAAGCCCAGCGCCCGCAGCTGCTCGCGGCCGTCGGGGGTGATCTTGTCGGGGCCCCACGGGGGCATCCAGACCCAGTTGATCGCGACGTCGCCGACGATGCCCTCGAGCGCGGACTCGGTCTGGTCGGTGATCACGTCGGTCAGCGGACAGGCCGCCGAGGTCAGCGTCATGTCGAGGACGACGTTCGACTCTTCGTCGAGGTGGACGTCGTAGACCAGCCCGAGATCGACGACGTTGATGCCCAGCTCGGGGTCGACGACGTCCTTCATCGCCTCGGTCACGTCCTCCACGGTGGTGGTCGAGGTGCCGGTGGACCCGGCGGCCTCGTGCACCTCGGGCAGGTCGCCGTGGTCGATCTTGCTCTGCTGGATCTGGTCAGTCATCGGTGCTTCCTTTCGACTGCAACGTCGCGTCTTTCCAGGCCATCCAGGACAGGAGGGCGCACTTCACGCGCGCGGGGAACTTCGCGACACCGGCGAAGGCGATGCCGTCCTCGAGCACGTCCTCGTCGGGCTCGACCTCGCCCTTGCCCTGCATGAGGGTCAGGAACTCCTCGTGCACGGCGAGCGCCTCGTCGACAGGCTTGCCGACGACCAGGTCGTAGAGGACCGACGCCGAGGCCTGCGAGATGGAGCACCCGTGCGCGTCGTACGAGACGTCCTCGACGATGCCGCCGTCGAGGTGCACCCGCAGGGTCACCTCGTCACCGCAGGTCGGGTTGACGTGGTGGACCTCGGCCTCGAACTCGTCGCGGAGTCCCTTGCCGTGGGGGTTCTTGTAGTGGTCCAGGATGATCTCCTGGTACAGGACGTCGAGGTTCTGTGCAGTCATCATCAACCCAACTTGAAGTACGAGCGGGTGTATTCCAGGCCGTCGACCAGAGCGTCGATCTCGGCCGGCGTCGTGTAGAGGTACGACGACATCCGGGTCGAGCTCTGCACGCCGTACCGCGCGTGCGCGGGCTTCGCGCAGTGGTGACCGGCGCGTACGGCGACGCCCCGCGAGTCGAGCACCTGCGCGATGTCGTGGGGGTGGACGCCCTCCAGCTCGAACGCGATCGCACCGCCGCGCTGCGCGGCGTCGGTGGGCCCGAGGATGGTCATCCCGGGGACGCTGGCGAGGCCCTCGAGCGCGTAGGCCGTGATCGCCTGCTCGTGCGCGTGCACGGCGTCCATGCCGAGGTGACCGAGGTAGTCCACGGCGGCGCCGAGCCCGATCGCCTCGACGATGGGCGGGGTGCCGGCCTCGAACTTGTGCGGGATCGGGGCGTAGGTCGAGCCCTCCATCCGGACGGTCTCGATCATCTCGCCACCACCCAGGAACGGCGGCAGCTGGTCGAGCACCGCGCGGCTCCCCCACAGCACGCCGATGCCGGTCGGGCCGACGACCTTGTGGCCGGTGAAGGCCATCAGGTCGGGGCGCTCCTCGGCCGGCATCGCGGCGAGGTCGATCGGCAGCTGGGGTGCGGCCTGCGACGCGTCGACCACCACCAGCGCACCGACCTGGTGGGCGCGGCGGGCGATCTCGGCGATCGGGTTGATCGTGCCGAGCATGTTGGACACCCAGGTCAGCGAGACCACCTTGGTGCGCTCGGTGATCAGGTCGTCGATGTTGCTCAGGTCGAGGTGGCCGTCGTCGGTGAGCCCGAACCAGCGCAGGGTCGCGCCGGTGCGCTGGGTGAGCAGCTGCCACGGGACGATGTTGGAGTGGTGCTCCATCTCGGTGATGACGACCTCGTCACCGGGCCGGACCTGCCGCTCGCCCGCCCAGACCAGGGTGTTGGCCGCGAGGTTGAGCGCTTCCGAGGCGTTCTTGGTGAAGATCACCTCGTCGCGGTCGGGAGCCCCGATGAACGCGGCGACCTTGTCGCGCGACTCCTCGAACGCCACCGTCGACTCCGCGCCGAGCTGGTGCATCGCCCGCGCGATGTTGGCGTTGTGCCGCTCGAGGTGGTCGACCATGGCGTCGATCACCACCTGCGGCTTCTGCGAGGTGTTCGCGCTGTCGAGGTAGACCAGCGGCACCCCGCCCGCAAGCACGCGCTCGAGGATCGGGAAGTCCTTGCGGACCACCTCGAGCTCGGGCAGCAGGCCGGGGAGGCTGGGGGCAGTCATGTCAGGCCGTCGCGAGGTACTTCTCGTAGCCGTTCGCCTCGAGCTCGTCAGCGAGCTCGGGACCGCCCTCGTCGGCCACCCGGCCGTCGACGAACACGTGGACGTAGTCAGGCTTGATGTAGCGCAGGATCCGCGTGTAGTGCGTGATCAGCAGGACACCCTTGCCGTCGCGCTCGCGGAACCGGTTGACGCCGTCGGAGACGACCTTCAGCGCGTCGATGTCGAGGCCGGAGTCGGTCTCGTCGAGGACGGCGACCTTCGGGTCGAGCAGGTCGAGCTGGGCGATCTCGTGGCGCTTCTTCTCACCACCGGAGAAGCCCTCGTTGACCGAGCGCTGGGAGAACGTCGCGTCGAGGTTCATCCGCTCCATGACGGCGTTGACGTCCTTGGTCCACGTGCGCAGCTTCGGCGCCTCGCCGTCGATCGCGGTCTTGGCGGTGCGCAGGAAGTTGGCGACCGAGACCCCGGGGACCTCGACGGGGTACTGCATCGCCAGGAACAGACCGGCCCGCGCCCGCTCGTCGACGGTCATCGACAGCACGTCCTCGCCGTCGAGGAGCACCGTGCCGCCGGTGACCTCGTAGCGCGGGTGGCCGGCGATCGAGTAGGCGAGCGTGGACTTGCCCGACCCGTTGGGGCCCATGATCGCGTGGGTCTCGCCGTCCTTGATGGTCAGCGTGACGCCCTTGAGGATCTCCTTCGGGCCGTCCTCGGTCTGGACCTGGACCCTGAGGTCCTTGATCTCCAGCTTGCTCATGCGGGGGTGACTCCGTTCAACGTGGTGGTGGTGTCGACGAAGATCTCGTCTCCACGCACCTCGACAGGGAAGGTGGCGACGGACTCCGTCGCGGGAAAGTGGGTGGGCTTGCCGGTGCGCAGCTCGAAGCACGAGCCGTGCAGCCAGCACTCGACGGTGCCGTCGGCGACCTCGCCCTCGGACAGCTGGACGTTGGCGTGCGAGCACTGGTCCTGGAGCGCGAAGAACTCGTCGCCGTCGCGGGCGATGGCGACGTCGTACTCCCCGACGGTGACGGCCAGCGCCTCGTCCTTGGGTACGTCGGCCAGCGCGCAGGCGCGCTTGAAGCCGTCGTCCTGAGGAGGCGCGTCAGCGCCGTCTCGAAGGGTCATACGAGCTCCTTGAGGACGTTCTTCGCGAGCTCGTCCTCGACGGTCGCGAGCAGCTTCTCCTCCAGCTCCGGTACGCCGACGCGGCGGATCAGGTCGTTGAAGAAGCCGTGCACGACCAGTCGCCGGGCCTCGGGCTCGGAGATGCCGCGCGAGCGCAGGTAGAACAGCTGCTCGTCGTCGAAGCGGCCGACGGCCGAGGCGTGGCCCGCACCGGCGATCTCGCCCGTCTCGATCTCGAGGTTGGGCACCGAGTCGGCGTGGCAGCCGTCGGTGAGCACCAGGTTGCGGTTCTCCTCGAACGTCTCGATGCCCTCGGCGACCTTGCGGATCAGCACGTTGCCGATCCACACGGTGTGCGCCTTCGCGCCCTGCAGGGCACCCTTGTAGACCACGTGGCTCTTGGTCTTGGGAGCGTTGTGGTCGACGAAGAGCCGGTGCTCGAAGTGCTGGCCGGCGTCGGCGAAGTACAGCCCGAAGAGCTCGGCGGACCCGCCGGGGCCGGCGTAGTCGACGTTGGTGCTGGTGCGGACGAGGTCGCCACCGAGGGTGAACTCGAACTGCCGCAGCGTCGCGTCGCGACCGACCCGGATGTTGATCTGCTCGGCGTGCACGGCGTCGTCGGCCCAGTCGTTGACGTGGACCAGGTCGAGCTGGGCGCCGTCGCCGACGAGCACGGTGGTGAACGCGTCGAACGTGGTGCTGCCCGTGTGCTCGACCAGGATCGTCGCCCGCGAATGGGCGCCCACCCGGAGCACGAGGTGACCCCACACGACGTCGTCCACCGAGGCACCGCTCAGGAGCAGGCGCACGGGCCCGTCGAGGTCGGCCTCGGCTGCGACGTCCACCAGGATCGCTCCCCCGGCGTTGGCCACCGCGAGCGCGCCGAGGCGGTCGAACGCGGGCGTCACACCCAGCGCCTTGGCCTCCTCGGTGGAGATCGTGGTCACCGTGACACCAGCGGGCAGCTCCTCCTTGATGTCGAGGTGGCTATCAGACGGCGCACCGTCGAGCAGGCCGCGGAGGCGCTTGAGCGGCGTGAACCGCCAGATCTCCTCACGTCCGCTCGGGACCGGGTGAGCGTCGACGTCGTACGTCGGCTCGGGGTGGAGGTGGCTCTCGACGTGGCCCTGCTCGAGCGCGTCGTTCAGTACAGCCGCGGTCACCCAACAGCTCCTTCCATCTGCAGCTCGATGAGCCGGTTGAGCTCGAGGGCGTACTCCATCGGCAGCTCCTTGGCGATCGGCTCGACGAAGCCGCGCACGATCATCGCCATCGCCTCGTCCTCCGCCATGCCCCGCGACATGAGGTAGAAGAGCTGGTCGTCGGAGACCTTCGAGACCGAGGCCTCGTGGCCCATGGACACGTCGTCCTCACGGATGTCGACGTAGGGGTAGGTGTCCGAGCGGCTGATCTGGTCGACCAGCAGCGCGTCGCACAACACGTTGGACTTCGAGCCGTGCGCACCCTCGTTGATCTGGATCAGGCCGCGGTACGACGTACGGCCGCCGCCGCGCGCCACCGACTTCGACAGGATCGACGACGAGGTGTTCGGGGCGGCGTGCACCATCTTGGCGCCCGCGTCCTGGTGCTGGCCCTCGCCCGCGAACGCGATCGACAGCGTCTCGCCCTTGGCGTGCTCGCCCATGAGGTAGACGGCGGGGTACTTCATCGTCACCTTGGAGCCGATGTTGCCGTCGACCCACTCCATGGTCGCGCCGGCCTCGCAGACGGCGCGCTTGGTCACCAGGTTGTAGACGTTGTTCGACCAGTTCTGGATGGTCGTGTAGCGGCACCGGCCGCCCTTCTTCACGATGATCTCGACGACCGCGGAGTGCAGCGAGTCGGACGAGTAGATCGGCGCGGTGCAGCCCTCGACGTAGTGCACGTAGGCGCCCTCGTCGACGATGATCAGGGTCCGCTCGAACTGGCCCATGTTCTCGGTGTTGATCCGGAAGTAGGCCTGCAGCGGGATGTCGACGTGGACACCCTTCGGCACGTAGATGAACGAGCCGCCCGACCACACCGCGGTGTTCAGCGCGGCGAACTTGTTGTCACCGACCGGGATCACGGTGCCGAAGTACTCCTGGAACAGCTCCGGCTGCTCCTTGAGCGCCGTGTCGGTGTCGAGGAACAGGACTCCCTGAGCCTCGAGGTCCTCACGGATCGAGTGGTAGACGACCTCGGACTCGTACTGCGCGGCGACGCCGGAGACCAGGCGCTGCTTCTCCGCCTCCGGGATGCCGAGCTTGTCGTAGGTGTTCTTGATGTCCTCGGGCAGGTCGTCCCAGGTGGCGGCCTGCTTCTCCGACGAGCGCACGAAGTACTTGATGTTGTCGAAGTCGATCGCGCTCAGGTCCGAGCCCCAGGTGGGCATCGGCTTGCGGCCGAAGAGCTTGAGGCCCTTCAGCCGGAGGTCGAGCATCCACTGCGGCTCGCTCTTGAGCGAGGAGATGTTTCGCACCACGTCCTCGCTCAGGCCGCGCTGCGCGTTCGCGCCGACGTCGTTCTTGTCCGACCAGCCGAACTCGTAGCGACCGATCCCCTTCAGCTCAGGGTTGAGGTCTTCGATGGAGGTCATGACGTGACCTTCTCCTTCTCTCGGGTGATCGGGATGCAGGTGGTGCAGACGCCGTCGCCGTGGGCGATGGTCGCCAGGCGCTGGACGTGGGTGCCGAGGACCCGGCTGATGGCCTCGGTCTCGGCCTCGCACAGCTGGGGGAACTCGTGGGCGACGTGGGACACGGGGCAGTGCTGCTGGCACAGCTGCTCGCCCACGCTGTGGCCGTCGGCGAGGGGCAGCTCGCGGACGGAGGCCGCGTAGCCCTCGTCGGTGAAGACCATCGCCAGCACCTCGGCGGGCGACGCCTCCGGGTGCAGGGCCGCGACCTGCGGGAACCGCTCCTCGATGAAGGCCGCCCGGCGCTCGGCGAAGGCCTTGACGGCCTCGGGACCGACCGTCTCCGCGAGGAACCGGAGTGCTTCGTTGGCGAGGTCGTCGTACGACGCCTCGAAGCCGTCGCGCCCACGCTCGGTGAGGGCGAACGCCTTCGCCGGACGTCCGCGCCCGCGGTGACCGGCCGGGCGCTGGTCGCGCGCCTCGACGGCACCCTCCTCGACCAGGTGGTCGAGGTGGCGACGGACGGCGGCCGGGGTCAGGTCGAGGCGCTCAGCGAGGGCCGCCGCGGTGGAGGGACCGTTGACCAGGATCGACCGGGCGACGCGCTGGCGCGTCGGCTGGTCGGAGTCGGTCACGATTTCCACAACACCAGTGTGCCGTTAATGCTTCCGGCCCTTCAAGCAAGGTCACCCTAAGTAGCGCGGGGCCGCGTGTGGCGCAGCCAGGCCAGCCCGGCGAACGGCAGCACCAGCGGGAGGAAGCCGTAGCCCTGGCCGAAGTGCGACCACACCGTCTTGTCCGGGAACAGGTCGGTCGCGGCATAGCTCAGCGCGCCGACCGACAGCACGCCGAGCAGCTCGATGCACACCGCGATGCCGGCGACCCGCCAGCCGGTGCGGCCGCCGAGAAGCAGGGAGGTGGTGGCGACCAGGTACACGACTGCGGCGAGGAGGGACAGCGAGTACGCCAGCGGGGCGTTGTCGAACTCGGTGCTGACCTGCAGCACGGAGCGGCCGGTTGCGGCGACGGCGAAGACGCCGTAGCCGAAGACGAGCGCGCGTCCCCAGCCCACCGCCAGCGCGTGCGGCGCGGGAGCGCCGACCTGGGTCACACCGCACCTGCCCAGATCGCGTCCACCCGGACCTCGAGCGCGGCGACCGTGACCACGGCCAGCAGGACGACGGCGGTGCCGGCGCGGGAGCGCTCGGCGAGCGACCAGAAGGCGCCGATCGGCAGGGCCAGCGTCGTCCCGACGAGATAGCTGACGAAGAGGGTGCCCTCGACGTCGCGCTCGGTGCCGGCCAGCGCGACGCAGCCCCACACCAGCTGGACGAGGAGTGCGAGCTCGGTGACGGCGAGGAGGAGGAACATGCCGTCCTCGACGAGCTGGTCGCGGACCAGGTGGACGACGAGGACCACCGCGGAGATCCCGCACAGCACCAGGACCAGGCCGTACACCCAGGGACTCACGGCCGACAGCGTAGTGAGACAATTCAGGCGTGCCAGCACCGCATCATCCGTCGGCTGCCGTGCGCATCGACGGCCTGGTGATGCGGTACGCCGACAAGACCGCCGTCGACGACCTGTCGCTGGTGGTCGAGCCGCACACCATCACCGCGGTCCTCGGACCCAACGGCGCCGGCAAGACCACCACCCTCGAGACCTGCGAGGGCTACCGGCGCCCGCAGCGCGGCTCGGTCCGCGTGCTCGGCCTCGACCCGGTCAAGGACCGGCGGGCGCTGATGCCGCGGATCGGGGTGATGCTGCAGGCCGGCGGCGCGTGGAGCGGCGCGCGCACCGAGGAGATGCTGCGCCACCTCGCCCGGCTGCACGCCGACCCCCTGGACACCGGCCTGCTGATGGAGCGGCTCGCGCTCCACGAGTGCGGGCGTACGCCGTACCGCCGGCTCTCCGGTGGCCAGCAGCAGCGCCTCGGCCTGGCGATGGCGCTGGTCGGGCGCCCCGAGCTGGTCTTCGTCGACGAGCCGACCGCGGGGCTCGACCCGCAGATCCGACGCACCGTCTGGGAGCTCCTGGAGGAGCTGCGCGCCGACGGCGTCACCGTGGTCCTGACGACCCACTACCTGGAGGAAGCCGAGCGGCTCGCCGACCGGGTGCACATCATCGACCACGGCCGGCTGGTCGCCAGCGGCTCACCCCTCGAGCTCACCCGGGGCGGCACGGTCGCCACGATCCGCCTGGTCGTGACCCAGCCGTTCCCACCCGGCGCCCCCGAGGCGCTCGCCACCGCGCTCGGCGCGACGACCGAGCTGACCGTGCTCGATGACCTGAGCCTCCAGGTGTCCGGGCCGGCCGACGGCTCCACGCTGGCCACGGTGGCGCGCTGGTGCGAGGTGCACGAGGTGCTGCCCGAGTCGCTGACGCTGGGGCAGCGCAACCTCGAGGACGTCTTCCTCGAGCTGACCGGACGGGAGCCCGAGGTGTCAGGCTCATGAGCGCGGGCACCTTCGCGCCGGCACCCGGTGCCGCTCCCCTGGCCCGGCAGGTCCTCGCCCAGGCCGGGATGGAGACCCGACTCCTGCTCCGCAACGGCGAGCAGCTGCTGCTCGCCGTCGTGATCCCCCTCATCGTGCTGGTCGGCGCCGTCAGCGCCGCCGACCGGATCGGACTCTCCTTCGACGACCCGACGGTCGACGTGCTCACGCCCGGCGTGCTCGCGCTCGCCGTGATGTCGACCGCGTTCACCTCCCTCGCGATCGCGACCGGCTTCGAGCGGAGGTACGGCGTCCTCAAGCGGCTCGGCACCACGCCGCTCTCCCGCGGAGCACTGCTCGCGGGCAAGGTCGGTGCGCTGCTGATCGTGGAGCTGCTGCAGTTCGTCGTGCTCGGCTCGGCCGGGCTGCTCCTCGGCTGGTCGCCCGATGTCTCGGTGGTCGGCGTCGTGCCGGCCGTCCTCCTCGGCACCGCGGCGTTCGCCGGGCTCGGCATGCTCGTCGCCGGCACCCTGCGGGCGGAGGCGACCCTGGCTGCCGCGAACCTGGTCTACCTGCTGCTGCTGGCCGGCGGCGCCGTCGTACTCCCGGCGAGTGCGTACGGCGGCCTCGGCGATGTCGTGCAGTGGCTCCCCTCGGGCGCGCTCGGCGAGGCGATGCGTGCTGCCTTCAACGGCGAGGTGCCCGCGGTCGAGATGGCGGTGCTCGCGAGCTGGGCGGTCGTCGGCGGGGCCGCGGCTGCCCGGTGGTTCAAGTGGGAGTGACGACGGCGCGCCGCGCGCCGGCGCGGGCACTGGTCTGGCTGGCCTACGCCAACCTGGTCGCCAACATCGCGATCGTGGTCACCGGCGGCGCCGTGCGGCTCACCGGCTCGGGACTGGGCTGCCCGACCTGGCCGCGCTGCACCGAGGACTCCTACGTCCCGCACGGCGAGCTCGGGATCAACGGCGCGATCGAGTTCGGCAACCGCACCCTGACCTTCGTGCTGGTGGCGATCGCGATCGCCTGCTGGGTCGCCGCCCTGCTGCCGGTCCTCCGCGACCGCCAGAGCGCCGACCCGACCGGCCGGGCCGACCGGCGGCCGCTGGTGCTCTCGACCGTGATCGCACTCGGCATCCCCGCCCAGGCGGTGATCGGCGGCATCACCGTGCAGACCGACCTCAACCCGTGGGTGGTCGCGCTCCACCTGCTGGTGTCGATGGCGATCATCGGTGTCTGCGTGGTGCTCGTCGACGACCTGGTCGGCCGGCCGCGCGGCTGGGCGTCCCCGCGCACCCGGGCGCTCGTCCACGCCACGTTCGTCGTCGGCTGGGTCGTGCTCTACCTCGGCACCGTGGTCACCGGCTCCGGCCCACACAGCGGCGACCTCGACTCACGGCGTACCGGCCTCGACCCGCGGCTGATGTCGCACGTCCATGCCTGGGCCGTCTACGCGCTGGTGGCGTTGACCGTGGCGTGCCTCGTGCTCGCCGTCCGGGCCGGCAACCAGCCCTTGCGCGACGCGGCCCGCGCGCTGCTGGTGGTCGAGCTGGTCCAGGGCGTCATCGGGTTCGCGCAGTACTTCCTCGACCTGCCCGAGCTGCTCGTCGCTCTCCACATGCTCGGCGCCGCTCTCACCTCCGCTGCCCTCACCGCGCTGGTGCTGGCAGCCCGCGCCCGGAGCGTCAGCGCAGCAGCGGGTCGATAGCGACCGCGACGAACAGCAGCGAGAGGTAGAGGTTGCTGCTGTGGAAGAGGTGCATCGGCCGGATCACTGCGAGGTCCTCGCTGTTGCGGGCCCGGCGCTCGAGCTGGTGGGCCTGCACCAGGAAGACGGCGCCGAGGACGGCGGCGGCGATCGGGTAGACGAGTCCGGTCCCGGCGACCGGCCAGAGCAGCAGGCTGGTCGCGACCATGACCCAGCTGTAGGCGACGATCTGCCGGGCGACGTTGCGGGCCGAGCGGACGACCGGCAGCATCGGCACGTCGACCTGCTTGTAGTCCTCGCGGTAGCGCAGCGCCAGCGCCCAGGTGTGCGGCGGGGTCCAGAAGAAGACCACGCCGAACAGGACCAGCGGCGCCCAGGCGAGCTCGCCCGTGACCGCCGTCCAGCCGATCAGCGCCGGGAAGCAGCCCGCGATGCCGCCCCAGACGATGTTCTGGGTGGTGCGGCGCTTGAGCAGCATCGTGTAGCCGAAGACGTAGAACGCGATGGCGGCGACCGACAGCCCGGCGGACAGCTCGTTGACCCAAGCCCAGAGGACCACCGTGGACAGGATCCCCAGCACGAAGCCGAAGACCAGCGCCGCCCGCGGGGTGATGATGTGGCGCGGCAGCGCCCGGCGCCGGGTGCGGCGCATCTGCTCGTCGATGTCGCGGTCGTAGACGCAGTTGAAGACCGACGCGGAGCCCGCGGAGAGCGCGCCGCCGAGGACGGTCGCGACGACCAGCCCGAGGTCCGGCACCCCGCCCGCGGCGAAGAACATCACCGGGACCGTGGTGAGCAGCAGCAGCTCGATCACGCGGGGCTTGGTGAGGCCGACGTAGGCCATCACCACGTCGCGCGCGGACGCCCGGGCGGGAACGTCGCCCCCCTCGAGGACGCCGTTCACTCCGACGACCAGCCGGACGGCTGGGCGGTCAGGGTCGACGGTCGTCACAAAAGGCACCTCACGGCGAGGGATCAGGCAGAGGCGAGTGTATCGGTGATCGCGCCCGGTTCCGTCATCTGGCCCCTGTCAGCCCGCGGAAGGCGCTGGGTAGGCTCGGGGCCATGATCCCGGAGCTGGAGTGGACCGATCTCGACCGCAAGGCGGTCGACACCGCACGGGTGCTGGCGATGGACGCCGTGCAGAAGGTCGGCAACGGTCACCCGGGCACGGCGATGAGCCTGGCGCCGGCTGCGTACCTGCTGTTCCAGAAGGTCATGCGCCACGATCCGGCCGACCCCGGTTGGATGTCACGCGACCGGTTCGTGCTCAGCGCCGGCCACAGCTCGATCACCCTCTACACCCAGCTCTACCTCGGTGGTTTCGGCCTCGAGCTCGACGACCTGAAGTCGCTGCGGACCTGGGGCTCGAAGACCCCGGGGCACCCCGAGTTCGGGCACACCGCCGGTGTCGAGGTCACCACCGGCCCGCTCGGCCAGGGTGTCGCCAACGCCGTCGGCATGGCGATGGCCGCCCGGCGCGAGCGCGGGCTGCTCGACCCGGACGCCGCTCCCGGCGAGTCCCCCTTCGACCACCACATCTACGCCATCGCCTCCGACGGTGACCTGCAGGAGGGCGTGAGCGGCGAGGCGTCCTCGATCGCCGGCACCCAGGAGCTGGGCAACCTCACCGTCATCTACGACGCCAACCGGATCTCGATCGAGGGCGACACCGACATCGCGTTCAACGAGGACGTCGCCAAGCGCTACGAGGCCTACGGCTGGCACGTGCAGATCGTCGACTGGACCCACGGCGGCGACCACGCCGACGGTGCGTCGTACGCCGAGGACGTCCCCGCGCTCCACACGGCGATCAAGGCCGCCGACGCCGTGACCGACAAGCCGTCCCTCATCGTGCTGCGGACGATCATCGCCTGGCCGGCCCCGAACGCTCAGAACACCGAGGCCGCGCACGGCTCGGCCCTCGGCGCCGACGAGGTGGCCGCCACCAAGACCGTCCTCGGGTTCGACCCGGAGCAGACCTTCGAGGTCCCCGACGACGTGCTCGAGCACACCCGCTCGCTCCTGGAGCGCGGCAAGGCGTGGGGCGCCGAGTGGGACCGCCAGTACGACGCCTGGGCCGCCGCGCACCCCGAGCGGGCCGCGCTGCTGCACCGGATGAAGGGCCGCGCGCTGCCCGAGGGTCTCGAGGCGGCCCTCCCGACGTTCCCGGCCGACCCGAAGGGCGTCGCCACCCGCTCCGCGTCGGGCAAGGTGATCAACGCGATCGCCCCGGTCATGCCCGAGCTGTGGGGCGGCTCCGCCGACCTGGCCGGCTCCAACAACACGACCATCACCGGCGTCCCGTCGTTCCTCCCCCCGGACCGCTCGGTCGAGGAGTGGCCGGCCGACCCCCACCACGGCCGGGTGCTGCACTTCGGCATCCGCGAGCACGGCATGGGCGCGATCATGAACGGCATCGCCGTCCACGGCGGCACCCGGGTCTTCGGCGGCACGTTCCTGACCTTCTCCGACTACATGCGCGGCGCCGTCCGCGTGGCCGCGCTGATGCAGGCGCCGGTCATCTACGTCTGGACCCACGACTCGATCGGGCTCGGCGAGGACGGACCGACCCACCAGCCGGTCGAGCACCTCTGGGCGCTGCGTGCGATCCCCGGGCTCGACGTCGTCCGCCCCGCCGACGCCAACGAGACCGCTGCCGCCTGGCTGCAGATCCTCAAGAACACCGACCGGCCGGCGGGCCTGATCCTCACCCGGCAGAACGTGCCGGTGTTCCCGCGGGGCGAGGAAGGCTTCGCCCACACCGACGACGTCGGCAAGGGCGGCTACGTCCTCGTCGAGGCCGACGGTGCCCAGCCCGACGTGATCCTCATCGGCACCGGCTCCGAGGTCCAGCTCGCCGTCCAGGCCCGCGAGCTGCTCGCCGCCGACGGGATCAGCGCCCGGGTCGTCTCGATGCCGTCGATCGAGTGGTTCGAGCAGCAGACCCAGGCCTACCGCGACGAGGTCATCCCGCCGACGGTGAAGGCGCGGGTCAGCGTCGAGGCCGGCATCCGCCAGGGTTGGCGCGAGTACGTCGGCGACGCCGGCCGGATGGTCAGCCTGGAGCACTTCGGCGCCTCGGCGGACGGCGCCCGGATCTTCCGTGAGCTCGGATTCACCGCGGAGGCGGTCGCCCAGGCGGCCAAGGACAGCATCGAGGCCGCTGCCAAGTAGCCCGCCCAGTAGCCCGGTCCCAACGTCGCACCAGGAGAACCACATGAGTGATCGTCTGAAGGCACTGGCCGACGCCGGTGTGTCCATCTGGCTCGACGACCTGTCGCGCGAGCGGATCGAGACCGGCAACCTGGCCGAGCTCGTGGCCGAGAAGTCGGTGGTCGGCGTGACGACCAATCCGACCATCTTCGCTGCCGCCATCTCCGACGGAGAGCGGTACGACGACCAGGTGCGCGCCCTCGTCGCCGACGGAGCCGACGTCGACCGGGTCGTCTTCGAGCTGACCACCGACGACGTACGCAACGCCTGCGACATCCTCGCCCCGGTCGCGGCAGCCACCGCCGACGACGGCCGGGTGTCGATCGAGGTCGAGCCGACGCTCGCCAACGACACCGCCGCCACCATCGCCTCGGCCAAGGCCCTGTGGGCGGCTGTCGACCGGCCCAACGCGCTGATCAAGATCCCCGCGACCGTCGAAGGCCTGCCGGCGATCACGGCGGTCATCGCCGCCGGCATCAGCGTCAACGTCACCCTGATCTTCTCGACGGAGCGCTACCAGGCGGTGATGGACGCCTACCTGGCCGGCCTCGAGCACGCGAAGGACGCCGGGATCGACCTGTCCACGATCCGCTCGGTCGCCTCGTTCTTCGTGTCGCGGGTCGACACCGAGATCGACGGCCGGCTCGAGAAGATCGGCACCGACGCCGCGCTCGCCCTGCGAGGCAAGGCCGCCGTGGCCAACGCCCGGATGGCCTACGCCGCGTTCGAGAAGGTCGTCGCGTCCGAGCGGTGGCAGGAGCTCGCCGCGGCGGGCGCGAACCTGCAGCGGCCGTTGTGGGCCTCCACCGGCGTCAAGAACCCGGCGTACCCGGACACGCTCTACGTCACCGACCTGGTCGTCGCCAACACCGTCAACACCATGCCCGAGAAGACGCTGATGGCGTTCGCCGACCACGGCGAGCTCGCCGCCGACAACGGCGGCGACCAGGTGACCGGGCGGGCCGCGGAGGCCCAGACGCTCTTCGACGAGCTGGCCGGCGTCGGGGTCGACCTCGACGACGTCTTCGTCGTCCTCGAGACCGAGGGCGTGGAGAAGTTCAAGGCCTCCTGGGTCGAGCTGCTCGAGACCGTCAAGGGACAGATGGGCTGACGGTGGACCCGACGACAGCCCCGGCGTGGGCCCGGCTGGCCGGGCTTGCAGCCGCGGGCACGCCGGACCTGCGCACCGCCTTCGCCGACGACCCCGGCCGGGTCGAGCGGCTCACCTTCGCTGCGGGCGACCTCCACGTCGACCTGTCGAAGAACCTCGTCGACGACGGCGTCCTCGGCGCTCTCGTCGACCTGGCGCGCGACGTCGGGGTCGAAGCCCGCCGCGACGCCATGTTCGCCGGGGAGCACATCAACGTCACCGAGGACCGCGCAGTCCTGCACACCGCCCTCCGGCTGCCTGCGGGCACCCGGCTGGAGGTCGACGGGCAGGACGCCGTGGCCGACGTGCACGCGGTGCTCGAGAGGGTCTACGCGTTCGCCGAGCAGGTGCGGTCGGGCGCGTGGCTCGGCGCCACCGGCCAGCGGATCCGCACGGTGGTCAACATCGGGATCGGCGGGTCCGACCTCGGCCCGGTGATGGCCTACGAGGCGCTGAAGCCCTACCGTCACGAAGCCATCGAGTGCCGGTTCATCAGCAACATCGACCCCACCGACGCGGCCGAGACGCTCGCCGGGCTCGACCCGGCCACCACCCTGTTCATCGTCGCGAGCAAGACGTTCGGCACCCTCGAGACGCTCACCAACGCCCGGCTGTGCCGCACCTGGCTGATCGACGGGCTCGGTGGCGACACCGAGGTGGTGGCGAAGCACTTCGTCGCCGTGTCCACCGCACTGGACAAGGTGGCGGCGTTCGGCATCGACCCCGCCAACGCGTTCGGGTTCTGGGACTGGGTCGGCGGTCGCTACTCCGTCGACTCCGCGATCGGCACGTCGCTGGTGATCGCGGTCGGGCCGGAGCGGTTCGCCGAGTTCCTCGGCGGGTTCCGCGCGATCGACGAGCACTTCCGCTCCACGCCGCTGGAGCGCAACGTCCCGGCGCTGATGGGCCTGCTGAACATCTGGTACGTCAACTTCCTGGGGGCGCACACGCACGCCGTACTCCCCTATGCGCAGTCGCTCCACAGGTTCGCCGCCTACCTGCAGCAGCTCACGATGGAGTCCAACGGCAAGGGCGTGCGGTGGGACGGCACGCCCGTCACCACCGACACCGGCGAGGTCTACTGGGGCGAGCCCGGCACCAACGGCCAGCACGCGTTCTACCAGCTGATCCACCAGGGCACCCGGCTGATCCCCGCCGACTTCATCGCCTTCGCCAACCCGGCCTATCCGCTGCAGGACGGCGACGTCGACGTGCACGAGCTGTTCCTGGCCAACTTCTTCGCGCAGACCAAGGCGCTCGCGTTCGGCAAGACGGCCGAGGAGGTCCGGGCCGAGGGCGGTGAGCAGTCGGGGGCGGACGCGATCGTGCCCGCCCGCGTGTTCACCGGCAACCGGCCCACCACCTCGATCATGGCGCCCGCACTCACCCCGTCGGTGCTGGGCCAGCTGATCGCCCTCTACGAGCACATCACCTTCACCCAGGGGGTCGTGTGGGGCATCGACAGCTTCGACCAGTGGGGCGTCGAGCTCGGCAAGCAGCTCGCCCAGCAGGTCACCCCCGCGGTCGCCGGGGACGACGCGACACTCGCCCAGCAGGACCCCTCGACCAGGGCACTCATCGACTACTACCGGAGGCATCGGCACTGATGGTGATGGACGAACGACCGGCTCCCCTGATCGAGGTCCACCCCGACGCCACGGTCCTCGCGACCGCGGTCGCGGGTGAGCTGCTGAACCGGATCGCCGACGCCCAGGCGGCCGGCCACGTCCCGCACATCGGCCTGACCGGAGGCACCGTCGCGGACGCCATCCACCACGAGGTGGCTCGGATGGCGCCCGCATCAGGCGTCGACTGGGGCGCCGTGCACTTCTGGTTCGGCGACGAGCGGTTCGTCGCGGCCGACTCCCCCGACCGCAACGCGGGCCAGGCCCGGGCGGCGTTCCTCGACAGTGTCGGCGCGACCCGCGTGCACGAGGTGCCGGCCTCCGACCAGGTCGCGGACGCCGAGGCGGCCGCGACGGCGTACTCCACGACCGTGCGGGAGGAAGGTGCCGGTGCGTTCGACGTGCTCATGCTCGGCGTCGGCCCCGACGGACACATCGCGTCCCTCTTCCCCGGCCACCCGGCGCTCGACGTCACCGACGCGGTCGCGACCGCCGTGCACGACTCCCCCAAGCCCCCGCCGGACCGGGTCACCCTCACCTTCGAGGCCCTCGACCGCTCCCACGCCGTGTGGTTCGTCGCCACCGGCGAGGCCAAGGCCGACGCCGTCGCCCGCGCTCTCGCCGACGACGGCACCGTCGCCGAGACCCCCGCCCGCGGCGTCAAGGGCACCGCGGAGACGACGTGGTTCCTCGACCACGACGCCGCCTCCCGCCTCTGACCCGCGGCCGAGTACGACGGCGCGGAGTGGCACTCCAGTCCCGACCAGATCGCGCACGACCGCCAGCGACGGACTGCGGCGGAGGAACGTGCGGGCTGGCACATCACGCCGTTCGTCGCGGAGAACCTCTTCGGCCACCACCAGAACGCAGACCGGTTGCTGCACGAGGGGATCGCCGAGGCGCGGCGACGCCGCGGGCGACCCTGAAATGCCCGACCCGTCGCCAACTTGGGGACGGGTCGGCCCGTTTTGGGGCCGAGTTCGAGCCGGGTCGGCGGACCTCAGGCCGGAGTTTGTGACGGGTCGATCAGAAGATGATCTCGCCGGACTTGCGGCGGGAGCGGAGGAGCTGGATCGCCTCGTCGAGGATGACCTCGGCCTCCTTGTCGGAGCGGCGCTCCTTCACGTAGGCGAGGTGGGTCTTGTAGGGCTCGATCTTCGGCGCCGGAGGGGCGTTCTCGGAGTCGAGACCGGCCGGGAGACCGCACTTCGGGCAGTCCCAGGAGCCGGGGACGACGGCCTCGACGGAGAAGGCGATCACCGAACGGTGCCCGTGCGCGCAGAAGTACGTCACTGCCTGCCGGGGCGCGGCCTCGCCACGCTCGGCCTCGCCCATCGGACCTGCGCCGACGCGACTTCCGCGGATCGCGTTGCCACCACCTGCCAACGGACTATCTCCTCAGCTCGATCCGGCGGGGCCGGACAGGTTGTTCAGACTCGGGGGTCAATCAGTTCTGGTAGGCAAGCAAGAGGCCCAGCGCGATGACGGTGGCGAACCAGATGACGCCGACGCCGATCGTGAACCGGTCGAGGTTGCGTTCGGCGACCGACGATCCGCCCAGGGAGCTCGATACCCCGCCGCCGAACATGTCCGAGAGTCCGCCACCGCGTCCCTTGTGCAGCAGCACCAGCAGGATCATCAACACGCTGGTGAGCACAAGGAGGACGGTGAACACAGTTTCGAGCACGGCAGGATCCTACGTCAGCGTCGAGCGTGTCTCGAACCCGGGACACGGCTACGGACAGGGCAATCGGTCTGGCTGTCGGTCACAACGCCGGAGGCGTCACAAGGCCGGCATGTCGTAGAACCGGCAGATGCCGCCGAACTCGTCGGCCTGCAGGCTCGCCCCACCGACCAGGCAGCCGTCGATGTCGGGCTGGGACATGATCCCGGAGACGTTCGCGGCCTTCACCGAGCCGCCGTACTGGATGCGTACGGCGGCGGCGACATCGGCGCCGTACGACTCCTTGACCTGGTTGCGGATGGCCCCGCAGACCTCCTGCGCGTCGTCAGGGGTGGCGACCTCGCCCGTGCCGATCGCCCAGACCGGCTCGTAGGCGATGACGAGACCCGCGACCTGCTCGGCCGTGAGGCCGGCGAGCGAGCCGACGACCTGAGCGGTGTTGTAGGGCACGTGGGTGCCCTCCTGCCGGATCGCCAGGCCCTCGCCGACGCAGACGATCGGGGTGATCCCCGCACCGAGCGCCGCCTTGGCCTTCGCGGCCACCAGCTCGTCGGTCTCGGCGTGGTACTGCCGGCGCTCGGAGTGACCGACGGTCACGTAGGAGCAGCCCAGCTTCGCCAGCATCCCGGCCGAGATCTCGCCGGTGTAGGCGCCGGACTCGTGCACGGAGACGTCCTGCGCGCCGTACTCGATCGAGAGCCGGTCACCGTCGACCAGGGTCTGCACCGACCGGATGTCGGTGAACGGCGGGAGTACGACGACCTCGACCTTGCCGTAGTCGTGGCGCTTGTCGGACAGCGTCCACGCGAGCTTCTGGACCAGCACCACCGCTTCCTGGTGGTTGAGGTTCATCTTCCAGTTGCCCGCCATGATCGGCGTGCGGCCGCGGCTCGACCCAGTTGCGTTCGACCCTGTGCTTGCCATCGGTTCTTCAGTCCTCCAGGACGGTGATGCCGGGGAGCTCTTTGCCCTCGAGGTACTCGAGGCTCGCGCCGCCTCCGGTCGAGATGTGGCCGAACGCGGCTTCGTCGAAGCCGAGCTTGCGGACCGCGGCCGCGGAGTCGCCGCCGCCGACCACGGTCAGCCCGCCCGCGGCGGTGACCTTGGTGAGCGCCTCCGCCACGGACCTGGTGCCGGCCGCGAACTCGTCGACCTCGAACACGCCCATCGGGCCGTTCCAGAAGACGGTCCGCGCGTCGGCCAGCGCGTGCGCGAACCGGTCCGCGCTCTCCGGGCCGATGTCGAGCCCGAGCCGGTCGGCCGGGATCTCCGACGACAGCGCGACCTCGGGCTCAGGGGCCCGGTCGTGGGACGGGAACGCGGTGTCGACCACGACGTCGGTCGGGAGCAGCAGCTCCACACCGGCCTCGTGCGCGCGGCGGAGGTAGCCGCGGCAGATGTCGAGCTGGTCCTCCTCGAGGAGGCTCTTGCCGACCTCGTGCCCCTCGGCGGCGAGGAAGGTGAAGACCATGCCGCCGCCGATCAGCAGCTTGTCGGCCTTGCCGAGCAGGTTGTCGATCACGCCCAGCTTGTCGGACACCTTCGAGCCACCGAGCACCACCACGTAGGGACGCTCGGGCTCGACGGTCAGCCGGCGCAGCACGTCGATCTCGGCCGCCACCAGGCCGCCCATCGCGTGCGGCAGCCGCTGCGCGACGTCGTAGACCGAGGCCTGCTTGCGGTGCACGACACCGAAGCCGTCGGACACGAAGGCGTCGGCCAGCGCCGCCAGCTGGTCGGCGAACGCACCGCGCTCGGCCTCGTCCTTGCTCGTCTCCCCCGCGTTGAACCGCACGTTCTCGAGCACGGCGACCTGGCCGTCCTGCAACGCCGCCACGGTCTCGCGCGCCGAGTCGCCGACGGTGTCGGTCGCGAACGCGACGTCCTGGCCGAGCAGCTCGCCCAGCCGCGCGGCCACCGGCCCCAGGGAGTACGCCGGGTCGGGCGCACCCTTGGGACGGCCGAGATGTGCCGTCACGACCACCCGGGCGCCGGCGTCGGCCAGCGCCTTGATGGTCGGGACGCTGGCGCGGATCCGGCCGTCGTCGGTGATCGTCGTCCCGTCCAGGGGCACGTTCAGGTCCGACCGGACGAGGACCGTCTTGCCGCTGACCTCGCCGAGCCCGGCGTACTCCGACACCGAGATCAGAGGGTGGCGCCGACGTGGACGATCAGGTCCGCGAGGCGGTTGGAGTAGCCCCACTCGTTGTCGTACCAGCCGGCGACCTTGACCTGGTTGCCGATGACCTTGGTCAGCGGTGCGTCGAAGATGCACGACGCCGGGTCGGTGACGATGTCCGAGGACACGATCGGGTCGGTGGAGTAGCGCAGGATCCTGCCGTCGGCCGCGGCCTTCACGATCTCGTTGACCTCCTCGACGCTGGTCTCGCGACCCGCCTCGAACGAGAGGTCGGTGAGCGAGCCGGTCGGCGTCGGGACGCGCAGGGCGTAGCCGTCGAGCTTGCCCTTGAGCTCGGGCAGCACCAGGCCGATGGCCTTCGCGGCGCCGGTCGAGGTGGGCACGATGTTGAGGGCGGCGGCGCGGGCGCGGCGCGGGTCCTTGTGGATGTTGTCGTGCAGGTTCTGGTCGGCGGTGTAGGCGTGGATGGTGGTCATCAGGCCCTTGTTGATGCCGAGGCCGTCGTTGAGCGCCTTGGCCATCGGGCCGAGGCAGTTGGTGGTGCACGACGCGTTGGAGATCACGGTGTGCTGCTCGGCGTCGTAGAGCTCGTGGTTGACGCCCATCACGATGGTGATGTCCTCGTGGGAGGCGGGCGCGGAGATGATGACCTTCTTGGCGCCGCCGCCGTCGACGTGGGCGCGGGCCTTGGTCGCGTCGGTGAAGAAGCCGGTGGACTCGACGACCACGTCGACGCCCAGGTCGGCCCACTTCAGGGCGGCCGGGTCGCGCTCGGCGAACGCCTTGATCTCGGTGCCGCCGACGAGGATCGCCTCGTCGGTCGAGCTCACGTCGGCGTCGAGCCGACCGAGGATCGAGTCGTACTTCAGCAGGTGCGCCAGGGTGGCGTTGTCGGTCAGGTCGTTGACGCCGACGATCTCGATGTCGAGGCCGCTCGCGCGGACTGCGCGGAAGAAGTTGCGGCCGATGCGGCCGAATCCGTTGATGCCTACCCGTACGGTCACAGCGTTGTGCTCCTTGTCTCGGTGGTGGGCGTTCGGTCGCCCGCCTTGACTGGATCGCGGGCGTTCAGTCACCCGCGTCCGTCACCCTACAAGCGCCCTCGCGCCGCACACCGGCCAGTCCCGCCGTACGTGCGGGTAACAACGATCACGTGCTCCGCGCGGCTGTCACGGACCGGGAACGACGTGCGCGTCGGCGCCCGGGAAGGTCAGCGCCTCGTGGCCGTCCTCCCACCGCACGAGGTACGGCGGACCGCCGTCGTCCCCCCGCACCTCCAGCACCTCGGCCTCGCGCCGGTGCATCGAATCGGTCCGGCCCTCGACGACGAGTCGGTCGCCCACGTTCGCTCGCATGTGGTCACCTCCGGTGCCGCGCGCATCGTTACGAGTCAGTGACCACGATGCTCTCCGCTGCGGCGGTAGGCAAGAGGCATGATGACGCGCATGACGCAGGTCGAGATGGGCGAGGGGCTGAGAGCCGGCGCCGGCGGGATCGGGCTGCGGTGCGCGGGCGTGGTCCACCTCTACCGGACCTTCGAGGGTCACGACGTGGTCGCGCTGCAGGGCGTCGATCTCGAGATCCAACCCGGCGAGCGGGTGGCGTTCCTCGGTCCGAGCGGGTCCGGCAAGTCGACGCTCCTCGCCCTGCTCGGCGGGATCCAGCGTCCGAGCGCAGGCCGGATCTTCCTCGGCGACGACGACATCTCCCGGATGAGCGAGCGCCACCTCTCCCGGCTGCGCGCCCGCCGCGTGGCCACGATGCTGCAGGGCGCCACGCGCAACCTGCTCCCCTACACGACCGCCCGCCGCAACATCGGCTTCGCGCGGATCGGGATCCCCGCAGCCGAGCTCTCCGACGCACCCTCGGCCGACGACCTGCTCGACCGGGTGGGCCTCGCCGACCAGGCCGACCAGGTGGTGAGCACGATGTCCGGCGGACAGCGCCAGCGACTGGCCCTGGCGTGCGCGGTGGCGACCCAGCCCCAGGTCCTGCTCGCCGACGAGCCCACCAGCCAGCTCTCCCACCTCGATCGCGACGCCGTGGTGCAGCTGCTGCACAACCTCAACCGCGACTTCGGGACCACCATCGTCGTGGTGACCCACCAGCCCGAGGTCGCCGCGACGTTCCCGCGGACGGTCACGATGAAGGGCGGCCGGGTCGGGTCCGAGGGCCGCGACGGGGCCGAGTACGCCGTGATCGGCGCCGAGGGCGTGCTCCACCTGCCGTCGCACCTGACGCCCCAGTGGCCCCCCGGCACCCTGGTCCGGATCGAGGCCGAGCCGCGCCGGATCGTCATCTCCCACCCGGCCGACCAGACGGGCATCCCGCAGGACGAGGTCCGGTGACCGGCGCGTGGGCCGACCTGGTCGTCGACCAGGTCCGCTACCGGCCCGGGCCACTCATCCTCGACGACGTCTCGGTGACCTTCGCGGCCGGGAGCGTGACGGCCGTCGCCGGTCCGAGCGGCTCCGGCAAGACGACCCTGCTGTCCATCGCCGGTGGGCTGATCGCGCCCACCGCCGGGACGGCGACGTACGACGGCGCACCGACCTGGCGCGGCAACGGCGACCCGCGCCCCGAGGTCGCCTTCATCCTCCAGGTCTACGGCCTGGTGCCGATCCTGTCGGCGCGGGAGAACGTCGCCGTCGCGCTCCGTGCCCGTGGGGTGAGCTGGACCGACGCCAACGACCGGGCCGAGGCCGCGCTCGCCCGGTTCGACATCGCCGACCTCGGCGACCGTCAGGTCGAGGAGCTGTCCGGCGGTCAGATGCAGCGGGTGGCCGTCGCCCGGGCACTGGTGGTCGAGGCGCCGGTGCTCCTGGCGGACGAGCCGACCAGCGAGCTCGACCAGGCCAACGTCACCGTCGTCCTCGACGCCCTGCGCCGCGAGGCGGAGCGAGGGGCCGTCGTCGTCATCGCCACCCACGACCCCGCGATCGTCGACGCCGCCGACCACCAGGTGATGATCGACGAGGGCCGCCTCGGATGAGGACCCGGCTGCTGGCCGGGCTCTGGCACCGGCGGGGCACCCATCTCACCCTGGCCGCCGCGATCTGCGTCGTCGCTGCGGGAGCAGCGCTGGTCACTGCCGACGGCGGACTCGTCGCACCGCTCCTGATCCTCGCCGCCGGCGTCGTGCCCGCCGCCGGGCAGTCGCTGGGGGGCCGGCGGCGCCACGAGGCGGCGCTGCTGCGCCTGCGCGGACGTCGCGGGTGGTCCCTGGCCGCCGCGCTGGTGGCCGAGCCGTTGGTGCCGGTGCTCGCCGGCGGCGGCGCCGGCGTCGCGGTGGCGTGGTCCGCGGCTCCTGACCGGTGGCCGTACGCCCTGGCGGTCGTGGCCGGTGCCGGCGCCGTCGTCCTGGTCGCGATGCTGGTCGCGCTGCGCGAGCCGCTCCCCGCGCAGCTGGGGGGTCGACGACGATCCCTCGGCGACGGACAGGCCTCGCGGTTCGTGGGGGTCCTGGTGGTCGTCGCGGCCGTGGTCGCCGTGCTCCGGCGCGGCAGCGACGGCCCCGGTTGGCTGCCGTACGCCGGGCCGACCCTGGTCGGCCTCGCGGTCGGCGTGCTCGCCGTCGGTCTGCTGCGCGTCGTGGGCCGCTGGCTCGCAGAGCGCGCGGACCTCGTCCCCGTGCTGACCGGACGCCGGCTGGCCGGTCCGCGGGCGGCCGACGGCCTGCCGCTCCTGGTCGCTGCGGGAGTGCTGCTCGCGCTCGCCTGCAACACGCTCTTCGCCGTGCAGGACTGGGAGGAGGACACCCGGGCGGTGACGGCGGGCGCGCCACTCGTCGTCCGGTACGCGGGCGATCCCGACGGCGTGCTGGAGGCCACCCGCGAGGCGGACCCGGACGGCCGGTGGTTGATGGCCGCGGTCCGGGTGTTCCCCGACGATCGGCCGGTGTCCCGGCGGGCCTACCTCGACACCGCCCGCTACGAGCGGGTCGTCGGCGACGCGCTGGACGGGACTCCGGCGGAGCAGGGCTCCGCCGCCGTCCTCGACCTCCACGAGGCGGCGACGACGGCGGAGCGCGAGCCGGTGGCGACCGGGAAGTTCCTCACCGCGTCGGTGTCCACGGACAGCCCGCGCGCGGAGTTCGCGCTGGTCTCGGTGGCGACCGACGGCGTCGAGGGGGGCGCGCGGCAGGAGCTGTTCGTCCACCTCCCGCCCGGCACGACCACGACGACGTACGTCCCCCTGGCACGGTGCGACCTCGGCTGCCGGGTGCTCGGCCTCGAGGTGGCGGTGGGGCGTCCGTGCGGCGACAGCACCTGGGCCCGGCGCCGTTGTCGGCGCCCGGTCGTCCACCTCACCCGGCTCAACGTCGGCGGCCTCGACCTCCTGGACCGCGAGTGGGTCGTGAGCGAGCCCGACGACCGGCCGCCCGGCGAGCTGACGGCCGACGACGAAGGGCTGGACGTGCGGCCGAGCGTCGCCGGCAACAGCGTCCTCACCACCGAGCGGGGCGGGTGGTCGGCGCCGCTCCTGGCCACGCCCAGCGTCGACTGGGGAGGCGAACCCGAGGCCCCCACCACGTCCAACCTCCCCCGCCCCGGCCGCGTGCTCGCCACGGTCCCGGCACTGCCGCTGGTCGGGTCAGGGGGCACGGTGCTCGACCTGCCCACCAGCACCTTCGACGGCGGCTCCTTCGGCGCGTCCGCCGAGCCGTGGGTGCTGGCGCGTCCCGACACGCCCGACGAGGTGCTGGCCGGCCTCGGCACACCGGCGACGCCGCGGGAGATCTCAGCAGCAGTCATCGAGGACTCCGGCAGCGGCCTGGCGCGCGACCTGCTCCTCGTCGCGCTCGGCGCCCTCCTGCTCGGGGTGCTCGGCGTGGCGCTGCCCGCGCCCCGGCTCCGCGCCGAGCGCACGGGTGAGCACGCGGCGCTCCGGGTGGTCGGGGTCGACCCGCGCGTGCTGCAGAGGTCCGCTCGCCTGCAGACCTGCATCCTCGC
>NZ_JACEHF010000080.1:0-17262 GCF_014180685.1 Nocardioides pelophilus
GCGGGCGACGCGGTACTCGTTCATGAAGCCGTACCCGCCGTGGATCTGGACGCAGTGGTCGATGACCTCGTTCTGCATCTGCGAGGACCACCACTTGGCCTTGGCCGCCTCGACCGCCGTGAGCTGGCCCTCGGCGTGCGCGGCGACGCACTTGTCCATGTAGGCCTCGCAGACCTCGACCTGGGTGACCAGCTCGGCGAGCAAGAACTTGATGTGCTGGAAGCGGCCGATCGACTGGCCGAACGCCTGCCGGTCCTTGGCGTACTGGATGGTCTCGGTGAGGATCTGCTTGGCGTGGTGCGTGTTGGCGATCGCGCAGGCGATCCGCTCCTGCGGCAGCTTCTGCATCATGTGGACGAAGCCCATGTTGAGCTCGCCGACGATCTCGGCGTCGGTGACCCGCACGTTCTCGAAGAACAGCTCGGAGGTGTCGGACTCCTCCATGCCGACCTTGTCGAGCTTGCGGCCGCGGCTGAAGCCCTCCTTGGTCGCCTCGAGCGCGAACAGGGTGATGCCCTTCGGGCCCTTCTCCGGGTCGGTGCGCGCGGCGGTGATGATGAGGTCGCCGGAGAACCCGTTGGTGATGAAGGTCTTCGAGCCGTTGATGACCCACTCGTCGCCGTCGCGGACCGCAGTGGTCTTCAGCGCCGCGAGGTCGGAGCCACCGGACGGCTCGGTCATGCCGATGCCGAGGAGGATCTCGCCGGCGGCCACGCCCGGGAGCCAGCGCTGCTTCTGCTCCTCGGTGCCGAGCTCGACGATGTACGGCGCGGTGATGTCGGCGTGGATGCCGACACAGGTCGGCATCCACGCGCCGACCTTCGCCATCTCCTCGGTGAGGACCGCGTTGAAGCGGAAGTCGTCGGCCCCGGCGCCGCCGTACTCGTCGGGGATGGCGAGGCCGAGCATGCCCTGGGCACCGGCCTCGAGCCAGAACTCGCGAGGAAGCGACTTCTCCTGGATGTACTTCTCGGCGTTCGGGGTGACGGATCGCTCGATCCAGGTGCGGGCCGACTCGCGGAACGCCTCGTGGTCCTCGTTGTAGATGTCGCGCTTCATGCGACCGACTCTACTCGGAGGTAACAGGCTCCGGATTCGTGCTCGCGACCAAACGAGACGGCATCAGACTGGCCGCGAGCACAAGGAGCAGAGCGCATCCGGCCACCGCGAGGAAGACCGCCTGCAGCGCAGGGTCGAGTACGGCGACCGGGAGCTGGTCGAGCTCGATCGCGCCCGCCGCGTCGGCTCCCCCGAGCCGGTCGGCCACCATCGCGTTCGCGATCGCACCGAACATCGCGACGCCGACCGCGCTGCCGACCGAGCGGGCGAACATGTTGGCGCCGGTGGCGACGCCGCGCTGGCGGAACTCCACCGCCGACTGCAGGGCGACGATGCTCGGGCTGACGACGTAGCCCAGTCCGAGGCCGAGCACCAAGCACGCGGCGGCGAGCAGCCAGATCGGGCTGCCCGGCCCGACCAGCACCAGGATCGAGGCGCCGATCGCGCCGAAGCCCGCGCCGAGGAAGAGACAGGCCTTGAACCCCCAGCGCAGGTAGACCCGGCCCGACGTGCTCGCCGCGAACGGCCAGCCGATGGCGAGCGCGGCGACCGCGAAGCCGGCGACGGTCGCACCGGCGCCGAGCACCTGCTGGGCGTAGACCGGGACGTAGGAGGTGACCCCGAGCATCACCATGCCGGCGATGAAGCCGCCCACCGTCGCCGCGTTGAGGACCCGGTGACGGAACAGCCAACCTGGCAGGACCGGGTCGGCGGCGCGGCCCTCGACCCGGACGAACAGGAGCAGCAGGAGCGCCGAGCCGCCGAGCGCGACCGCGCTCTGCCACGACAGCCACGGCCAGCGGATGCCGCCCTCGAGCAGGCCGAGGAGCAGCAGCGCGGAGGCCGCGGCGACGAGGGTCGCGCCCCACCAGTCGATGGGTCGGCGCACGTGCGGCTCCGACAGCGACGCCTTCTCGTCGAACCGGACCCACAGCACGGCCGCGGCCAGGAGGCCGAGCGGCAGGTTGATCCAGAAGATCCAGCGCCAGGAAAGGTGGTCGGAGAAGAGCCCGCCGAGCGCAGGTCCGATCACGGCGGACATCGCCCACACGCTGGCGATGTAGCCCTGCGCGACCGCCCGCTCGGCGACGGAGTAGATGTCGCCCATGATCGTCATGCCCGCCGGCTGGATCGCCCCGGCGCCGAGACCCTGCAGGGCCCGGAACGCGATCAGCGCGCCCATGCTCCACGCCACCGCGCACAGCACCGACCCGAGCACGAACGTCCCGATGCCGAAGAGCATCAGCGGCTTGCGCCCGAAGGTGTCGGCGAGCTTGCCGTAGATCGGCGTGCTGATCGCCTGGGTCAGCAGGTAGGCGGAGAACAGCCACGGGAACTGGGTGAACCCCCCGAGGTCGCGCACGATCGCCGGCACCGCGGTGGCGAGGATCGTGGCGTCGATCGCGATGAGGGCGATGGAGATCATCACCGAGCCGAGGATCGGACCTCGCTCGCTCCGCAGCCCCACCGACGCGCGGGTCGGGGCAGCGGTGGTCACAACAGCCCGCAACCGGGCCGGCCGGCACGGCATTCCCGGATGGGGCCCGTCATCCCCCGTCGCCGATGGCGGAGTCCTTGAGGATGTCGTCCTCAGGCGGCAGGTCGACCTCGACCGCCTCGTCGAAGGCGGAGTACTCGAACCACGCGTCCTCGGTCTCGTTGATCCGCAGCAGGTAGTGCGGGGCACCCACCATCACGTAGTAGGTCTCCTCGTTGGCGCCCTCCTGCAGGTGGACCTTGACCGCATCCTCGCCCTGCACGCTGACCACCCCCTGGTTGGTGGCGGTCGCGCCCTCGCGGCCGTCCCGCTCGAGGAACTCGTCGAGGTCGCAGACGCTGGCGAACTGGTCGGGGTCCTCGGTGAACTCGAGCCAGCGACCGTCGAGGTAGGCCAGGAAGTCCTGCGCGTTGTCGATCCCGAAGTCGGTGAGGAACGCCGCGTCCGGCTTGACCATGGTCCGGCCATCGGTGCGGAGCACCTCCGCGGTTCCGCTGCCGAGGAAGCTCATCGTGCCCCGGCAGTCGCCGTCGGCCGTGATCGCCATGTTGACGGAGACGAGCTTGCGGCCGTCGGGGAACTGGCCGCGCACCTGGACGCTGTCGAGGACCTTCATCTCCTTCTCGGAGGCGACCAGGATCTCCTCCGGCTCCATCGCGACGAACGACGACTCGGTCGGGTCCGGCGTCGGCTCGCCGCCTCCACCACCGCCCCCACCGTCGCCCACGAGCGCCGCGGCGGCGACACCGCCGGCGACCGCGAGCACCCCTGCGCCCACCGCGGCGACCAGCAGCTTCGTGCGTGAGCGGCCGGCCGGCCGCGGGTGCGGGTGCCGGTCGTGGCCCGGCGCCGCGGTCGACACGTGGGCGGGCGGCGGTCCGGCCGGGGGCGGGCCGGCCGGGGGCGGGCCGGTCGGCGGAGGCGACGGGACCCCGGCGCGCGGCTGGGTGCCGGACGCGAGCGGCCGGATCGCCGTACGCCCCGGCTGCTCCGGCACCGCCGACCCGGGCGTGTGCGGGAGCCGGAGCGCGGCCTGGAGGTCGGCGCGCATCGCGGCCGCGGTCGGGTAGCGACGGCCGGCCTCCTTGGCCATCGCGAGCCGCAGGATCCGGTTCGTGGCGTGCACCATCGGGCTGTCCCCCGCGAGCTGCGGGATCGGGCCGTTCACGTGGCCGGCGACGATCTGGTAGTCGCTCTGGCCGGAGTACGGCGGCGCGCCGGTCAGCGCCACCCACAGCAGGCAGCCGAGGGAGTAGACATCGGTGACGAAGCTCGCCTCGGCGCCGCCGTGCAGCTCGGGCGCCATGTAGGTGGGGGTGCCGACGGCCGACGACCCGAACCGGGTCGAGGCCGCGTCCATCCGGCGCGCGATGCCGAAGTCGCCGAGGTAGGCGCGGACGGCGTTGCCGCGGATCCGGACCATCACGTTGCCCGGCTTGATGTCGCGGTGCACCAGGCCCGCGTCGTGGGCATCGGCCAGGCCGGTCGCCACCTGCTCGATCACGCTCAGCGCGTCGACCAGCGGCGGGACGCCCGCCGTACGGATCAGCCGGCCGAGGTCACCGTCGACGACCAGCTGGCTGGCGATGTAGACGAAGCCGTCCTCCTCGCCGTGGGCGTAGACCGCGACCACGTGCGCCGACTCCAGGGACGCCTGGGCCCGGGCCTCGCGGCTGAACCGCTCGCGGAACTCCGGGTCGTGGGCGAGGTACGGCGCGACGATCTTCAGGGCGACCTCGCGACCGAGGTTCTCCTCGACGGCGCGGTAGACCACGCCCATGCCGCCCTGGCCGAGCTGCTCCACGATCCGGAACCGCCCGATCCGGGCGCCGGGCTGCGGATAACCGCTCTCCGAGACCGAGACCACGACACGTTTCTACCCCACAGGCAAGGGTTCCTCGCTCTTGGCGGCGTCGGGCCGGTCCTCCTCGCGGAACCCGTAACGCTCCCACCAGCGGGCCATCGGCGCCGGAGCCCACCAGTTCCACCGGCCGAGCAGCTTCATCGTGGCGGGCACCAGGAGGGCCCGGACGATGGTCGCGTCGACCAGCAGCGCGATCAGCATGCCGATGCCCATCATCTTCATGAAGACCACGCCGCTGAGGCTGAAGGCGCCGATGACGACCCCGAGCAGCAGCGCCGCGCTGGTGATGATCCGGCCGGTCTTCTGCAGCCCCGTCGCCACCGCTACGTCGTTGTCGCCGGTGGCGTCCCACTGCTCGCGCACCCTGCTGAGCAGGAACACCTCGTAGTCCATCGACAGCCCGAACAGCACGGCCAGCATGACGATCGGGTTGGTCAGGTCGAGGAAGCCGGAGCTCTCGAAACCGAGCAGGTTCTCGAGGTGCCCGTCGCTGAAGATCCACGTGACGACCCCGAAGGACGCGGTGATCGAGAAGAAGTTCATGGCCACCGCCTTGATCGGCAGCACCAGCGACCCGAACGCCAGGAACAGCAGCACCAGCATGACGGTGACGACGATCAGGCCCATCCACGGCAGGTTGGACTTCACCGACGCGGCGAGGTCGACGGTGTCGGCGGTGAGGCCGCCCACCAGCGCGGCCGAGCCGTCCGGACCGGGTACGGCGCGCAGGTCGCGCACGATCTCCTGGCTCTCCTCGCTCTGGCTGTTGCCCTCCCAAGCGGCGCGCAGCAGGGTGGTGTCGCCCTCGGCCTGGACGGGCCGCACGTCGACGATCCCGGGCACGTCGTCGAGCGCCTCGGTGTAGGAGGTCACCTCGGCCTCGTCGGCGCCCTCGAGCAGCACGTTGGCGGTCGAGCGCTCGGAGCCGAACTCGTCGTTCAACCGCTCGGCCGCCTGGTGGGCGGCGGCGTCGGGCGGGAGCACGCGGTAGTCCACGCTGCCCCACTTCACCCCGAGGAACGGCGAGGCGACGGCGAGCAGCACGACGATCACCCCGACGGCGACCAGCACCGGTCGGCGCATCACTCCGTTCGCCAGCCGCGACCAGGCGCCGTGCTCGCTGTCGACGGCGGCAGCCCGCTGCAGGAACGGGATCCGGAGCGAGTCGACCCGCTTGCCGAGCAGCGCGAGCGTGGCCGGCAGGACGGTCAGCGCGGCCACCATCGCGACGAGGACGGCCGCGATGCCGCCGTACCCGATCGACTTCAGGAAGGCCTGCGGGAAGACGAGGAGCGAGCTCATCGCGGCCGCGACGGTCAGCGCGGAGAACATCACGGTGCGGCCGGCGGTCGCCATCGTGCGGACCAGCGCGTGCCGGGTGTCGTCGGGCGTCAGCGCGATCTCCTCGCGGAACCGCGACACGACGAACAGCGCGTAGTCGATCGAGAGGCCCAGGCCGATGAGGGTGATGATGTTGGGCGCGAAGATCGAGACCTCGGTGATCTCGTTGAGCCCGGCGATCATCGCGCGCGCACCGAGGACCGTGACCACGCCCACCAGAAGCGGCAGCAGCGCCGCGGTCACGCTGCGGAAGATGATCAGCGAGAGCAGCAGGACGACCGGCAGCGAGACGATCTCCGCCATCAGCAGGTCGTCCTTGGTGTGCTCGTTGACGTCGGAGTAGACGGCGTACGGTCCGGCGAAGTCGACGTCGAGATCGGAGTCGCTGAGCACCGGCCGGATCGCCCGGTAGGAGTCCTGGAAGTCGTTCTGGCTGTCGCCGTCGAGCGAGATGTAGACCAAGGTGGCGTGCTCGTCGCCACTCACCATCGCCGGGTCCTCGGTCTCGTAGAAGGTGGCGAACGAGGTGACCCGGTCGTCGGGCGCCGCGGCGAGCGTCTCCTCGACCTCGGCCTGGAAGTCCGGGTCGGAGACCACCAGGTCGTCGCTGGAGAAGATGGCGATCACGTCGATCGACTGGTTGCCGAAGGCGGCACGCTCCGCCTCGAGCTCCTGCGCCGACTCCGACGCCGGGTCCTCGAACCCACCGGCCGAGAGCTCGTCCTCCAGGCCGACGCCCGCGAACATCGCCGCGGCGGTGATCCCGAGCCCCACCAGCAGGACGACGACCGCACGCCGGACGACCATGGCTCCCCAACGCTCGATCATGTTCCCGACCTCTCAGTGACGCTGCTTCAGTTTGTTAACGCCGTTCACGGTAAACGGTGTAAACTTCCGCCGTCAACCCTTGTCGGGGCCTCGTCGTGTGGTCCTGATCGCATCCGGGAATCCGAGGAGTGGCGTGCCCGCACTGCACCAGCCCACCCGCCGCGAGCGGCAACGTGAGGCGACGTACGACGAGATCGTGCGGGTCGCCAGCGAGCTGCTGAGCGAGGGGGCCGAGCTCTCACTGAGGGCGGTGGCGTCCCGGATGGGGCTGACCGCTCCGGCGCTCTACCGCTACGTCGCGAGCTACCAGGAGCTGGTCGACCTGGTCGCGTTCGAGCTCGACAAGGCCGCGACGCAGGGATTCATGCAGGCCGCGGAGAAGTACCGCGCCGACGACCCGGCGGCGCGGTTGTGCGCGGCGTGCGTCGCCTTCCGACGCTGGGCGCTCAGCCGGCCACGGGAGTTCGCCCTGGTCTTCGCGAACCCGATCGGCAGCGAGGACTCCGATCGGCGGGAGCTGCTCACCCTGTCGACGTCGGGCCACTACTTCACCGACCTCCTCTACGAGATCTGGGAGCTCTACCAGTTCCCGTTCCCGGCCCTGGACGAGCTCGACCCGATCGTGCGCGACGCGGTGCTCAACCCGCTGATCCCCGCGAAGGCCGCGCACATCGAGACCGAGGACCGCGGCATCCTGTGGATCTACATGCGGTCGTGGTCGGCGCTCTACGGCGTGGTGACGCTGGAGTCGATGGGCCACTGCGACCCGCGGATCATCGAGAGCGGCGCCCTCTTCCGCGCCACCATCCTCGACTGGCTCGAACCCCTCGGCCTGGCTGCCGAGAAGGAGCGGCTCACCGCCCTGCTCGACGAGGAGCTCGCCGCCGCTGGTTGAGGTGCGAGCGAAGCGACCCCCCGCCGCTGGTTGAGGTGCGAGCGAAGCGAGCCTCGAAACCAAGGCCCCACGTGCCTACCCGAGGTACGTCGGGATCTCCGCCCGCACCCGATCCGCGTCGCCGAACGCGGCCAGCAGCGCGACCAGCAGGATCCGACCCTGCCCGGCACGGAGGGTGCCGAGGGGGACCGCGCCGGCCGCGACCAGGTCGGCGCCACCTCCGCCGCCCCCGTAGATCCCGGCCACCGGGCCGGTGTCGACCCGGGTGGTGAGCCCGACGACGACGCCCTGCCGGGCGAGGTCGGCGACGGCCGCGACGATCGCCGGGTTGGCGTTGCCCGCGCCGGTGGCGACGAGCACGACGCCGCGCGCTCCTGCGGCCGCGAACGCGCGCAGCGCGGTGCCGTCGACGCCGGGGTAGACCGCGGCGATGTCGACCCGCGCCGGCTCGAGCCCGGCGAGGTCGGCGTCGAGGTGCTCGCGATGAGCCGGCAGACCGTCGAGGACCAGCCGGCCCTCGACGACCCGACCCAGCGGCCCGCCGTCGGGCTGGGCGAACGCCGCGGCGTCGTGGGTGTGCACCTTGCGGGTGCCGCGCGCCGCCAGCACCAGTCCGTCGAAGACCACCAGCACGCCGAGCCCGCGGGCGGTCGGGTCGGCGGCGACCTGCACCGCGTCGCGGAGGTTGCGCGGGCCGTCCGCGTCGGGCGCGTCGGCCGGTCGCTGGGCGCCGGTGAGCACGACCGGCCGGTCGTCGTCGTACAGGAGGTCGAGGAGGTACGCCGTCTCCTCAGCGGTGTCGGTCCCGTGGGTCACCACGACCCCTGCGACCGTGGGATCGGCCAGCGCCGCCCGCACCTCGCGGACGATGACCGCCTGGTCGGCCGTGGTCAGCGCAGAGCTGTCCTTGATGAAGAGGTCGCGGGCGATGACCACCACGCCGCCCTGCCCGTCGACGCTGTCGACCCCGTCGACCGCGTCGACCCCGGCCCCGTGGACGAGGGCGCCGACGGAGTCGACGGGCTGGGCTGCGCCGTGCTCGTCGAGCCGGCTGGCGATGGTGCCGCCCGTGCCGAGCACCACGACCCGGCGCGCGGTCACTCCTCCCGCGGTGCTCACTGGCCGATCAACCTCGACACCCACGCCGGCACGAGGTCGCCGGCACGCCCGTGGCGGGCCTCGTGGAAGAAGTGGGTGCCGACGCTCGGGACCAGGTTGAGCTCCAGCGTGCGGGCGCCGTACGCGCGGGCCTGCTGGACGAAGCTGGCAGCCGGATAGACGGCGCCGGAGGTGCCGACCGAGACGAAGAGGTCGCACTCCGCAAGTGCGTCGCCGATGGCCTCCATGGCGTAGGGGACCTCGCCGAACCACACCACGTCCGGGCGCAGCACGCCCTTCCCGCATCCGGCGCACGGCGGTGCGTCGAGCAGCGATCCCTCCCACCGGGTACGGCGGCCGCAGCGCAGGCACAACGCGGACCGCAGCTCGCCGTGCATGTGGATCACCCGCTCGGACCCGGCGCGTTCGTGCAGGTCGTCGATGTTCTGCGTGACGAGGGTGAGGTGGTCCCCGATCAGCCGCTCGAGCTCGGCGAGCGCGTGATGGGCGGCGTTGGGCAGGACCTTCGTCAGCGCCGCGCGGCGGGCGTCGTAGAACCGGTGCACCGTCTCCGGGTCGGCGAGGAACGCCTCCGGCGTCGCGACGTCCTCGACCCGATGGCCCTCCCAGAGCCCGTCGGCGTCGCGGAAGGTCGGCACCCCGCTCTCCGCGGAGATGCCGGCGCCGGTGAGGACCACGACCTTCACGACGGGGACTCTACGTACTTCGCAGCGCGGTCACGAGGCCCGGTCGCGTTGCCGTGTGCGGCCATTCCGAACCCGACCAGCAGCACCGCCACCGTCCCCATCACGGCTTGCAGCGGGTCGAGGCCCACGAACGGGATCTGGACGGCGAGCTCGACCGCCAGCAGCAGGCCGGCTGCGACCGCCGCCGCCCCCAGTCGGCGCGACCGCCGCCAGGCCAGGACGGTCACCAGGCCGCAGGGAAGCGCGACGCTGGCGGCGAGCCAGATGCCGGGCAGCACCCAGGAGCGCAGGCCGAGCCGGCTCAGGTCGCTCACCGGCGGGGTGAACGTGTCGGTGACCAGCTGGACCGAACCCACGACCGCACCCAGGCTGGTCACGGCGGCCAGCGTGCCGAGGGTCCTCCGCCACCTGATGGTCTCGAGGTTCATGCTGTCCCCCTCGCGAAGTCACCACCAGCATGGTTCGCCGGGCCCGCGCGCGACAGGGCCGGAGTCCCCCGTGTTCGCGGGACCTGAGGCCCTCCCCGATCAGGTCTGGGTCAGCTCGCCTTGATCAGCATCAGGTTGGTCTTGCCGGCGTGCTCCAGCTCGCCGACCTCCTGGTAGCCGCGACGGCGGTGGAACTCCAGCGACGGTTCGTTGGTCTCGTAGACCTCGAGGGCGACCGGCAGGTCGGACTCGACTGCGTCGTACAGCCGCGAGGCCACGCCCTGGCGCCGGTGCGTCTCGGCCACCACGATGCGGTCGAGATAGACGTACTCGTCGAGCCGGTTCTCGAACCACTCGTAGCGGCTCGAGTCGTAGACGGCACCGGTCGGGAGCGTGATCACGAAGCCGGCGACGTCACCACCATCGTCCAGGACGAGAGCCTGGTCGGCCTGCTTGACCAGCAGGGCCAGGGACTCGTGGTCCAGAGGGCCGACGCCCTCCAGCGCACCCTGGTTCAGGTCCACGATCGTGTCGTGGTCGTGCTGCTCGATGGGGCGGATGGTCGTGTTTTCAACAGGCGTCATCTCTCACGACGTTACGGCGACCGCGCGTGGCTGGCCAATCGCGGGGACCGGTCGTGGGCCTTGTCACACGCCCGCGCGGAGCCCGGAGTCAGTAGTACCAGGGGTACGGCGACCAGTCGGGCTCGCGCTTCTCGAGGAACTGGTCCCGGCCCTCCTGGGCCTCGTCGGTCATGTACGCCAGCCGGGTGGTCTCGCCGGCGAACAGCTGCTGGCCGACCAGGCCGTCGTCCGGGAGGTTGAAGGCGTACTTCAGCATCCGCATCGCGGTGGGGCTCTTGCCGTTGATGATCCGGCCCCACTCCAGCGCGACAGCCTCGAGCTCGGCATGCGGCACCGCCCGGTTGACGGTGCCCATCCGCATGCCGTCGGCGGCGTCGTACTCCTCGGCGAGGAAGAAGACCTCGCGGGCGTACTTCTGCCCGACCTGCTTGGCGAGGTACGCCGACCCGTAGCCGCCGTCGAAGGAGCCGACATCGGCATCGGTCTGCTTGAAGCGCGCGTGCTCCGCGCTGGCCAGGGTGAGGTCCGCGACGACGTGGAGGCTGTGCCCGCCGCCCGCTGCCCAGCCGGGGACCACGCAGATGACGACCTTCGGCATGAAGCGGATCAGCCGCTGGCACTCGAGGATGTGCAGGCGCGCGAGCTTGGCCTTGTCGATCGGGCTCGGCTCGGACGCCCCGGTCGCCCCGGCGGCGTACGTCGCGCCGTCCTCCTCGTACTGGTAGCCCGCCTTGCCGCGGATCCGCTGGTCGCCGCCGGTGCAGAAGCTGCGCTTCCCGTTCTTCGGCGACGGTCCGTTGCCGGTGAGGATCACGCAGCCGACGTCGGCCGACGTCCGCGCGTGCTCCAGCGTGCGGAGGAGCTCGTCGACCGTGTGCGGGCGGAACGCATTGAGCACGTCGGGGCGGTCGAACGCGATCCGCACCGTCCCATGCGCCTTCGCCCGGTGGTAGGTGAGGTCGGTGAGGTCCGCGAACCCCGGCACCTCGTCCCACGCCTCCGGGTCGAACGTCTCCGACACACCCTCGATCGCGCTCATGGCGTGGAGGCTATCGAGTCAGGCGATCGGCTCCAGCAGGAAGACCGGGATCTCGCGGTCGGTCTTCTCCTGGTAGGAGGCGTACGTCGACCAGGTGGCGACCGCGAGGTCCCACCACTCCTGCCGCTCGTCACCTTCCACGAGGCGGGCGCGGTAGAGCGCGGGCTCGGGTCCGTCCTGCAGCTGGACCACCGGGTCGGCCAGGAAGTTGGCGGCCCAGCTCGGGTTGTCCGGCGCGCCGCCCTTGGATGCGATCGCGACGTAGACGCCGTCCTTCTCGACCCGCATCACCGGGTTCTTGCGGAGCTTGCCCGACTTCGAGCCGCGCGAGGTGATCACCACGATCGGCCAGTCCGGGTTGTCCCGGAGGACGTTGGCCTCCGTGCCGCCGCTCGCTTCGTAGGTCGCCACCTGGTCGCGCACCCACTGGGCCGCGCTGGGTTCGTACTCGCCTTCGAGGAGATCCATACCCGTGCCAATGCCCGACGGCCGGCCGGACATTCCCCGAGCTGGGTCGACGGAGGTCAGGCGCCGGCGATGGTGACCGCGAGGCCGGACAGGTGGCCCAGGCGCGCGATCTCGGAGTCGACGAACTCCGGTCCCCCGCGTCGGCCGATCACGACGATCTGGTTGCCGTCGAGACGCGCGGCGGCGTACAGGGTGACGTCGTCCTCGGTCTCCGGCTCGAGCCGGCTCGGCCCGTGCAGGTCGACGAACTCGAATTCCTCCGGGGCGGCGCTGGTGCCCTGCACCACGCCCTTGGCGCGGTGCACCCGCGCGGCCCAGTCGGCGCGGAAGGTCCGGGGCAACAGCTCGATCAGCTTGGTGAGCGCGTCCGTGGGCGCGACGGTCAGCTCCTCCACCGCCTCGAGGTCGAGGGTCAGGTTGCCGCCGGCCGGGTAGCGGCTGATCCAGACCACCTTCACCCCGTCGAGGGAGTTGCACGCCGACACGATCGAGTCGGGCATCGTGCCTTCGGCGGTCTCGAGCAGCACGTCGTCGAGCGCGGTGCCGTCGTCGCGCTTCTCGACGATCTCGATCGCCTCGATGTCGCCGCCCGCCATACCGATCGCCGTCGCCACCCTGCCCAGCGATCCGGGGACGTCGGGCAGCTCAACGCGCAGGAGGAACGGCATGGCTTCGAGGCTAGCCGCCTCACGTTGCCGGGCCGTTTCCGGGCCAGCAGACGGTACGGCGAGCGTGCTGGCCGGCCAGGTGGGCGACCGACTCCCTTTCGTCGGGGCCACCGCGTAGGTTGCCGGTCGTGCTCACCATCCACCGCGGCCCCGGCACCGCGGCCCTCGCCGACGCGCTGGGGGCCCTGCTGGCGGTGCCACCTGCCGACCCCTTCGCGAAGGAGGTCGTCGTGGTGCCCGCGAAGGGGGTCGAGCGCTGGCTGGCGCAGCGGCTGTCGCACCAGCTGGGCGCGGGCGACCGCGGCGCCGACGGCGTGTGCGCAGGCGTCGAGTTCCTGCGACCGCGGTCGTTGGTCGCCCTGCTGACCGGCACCGAGCGCTCCGACCCGTGGGACCCCGACCGGCTGGCGTGGCCGATCCTCTCGGTCATCGACGCCTCCCTCGGCGAGCCCTGGGCCGCCCCGATCGCGCGCCACCTGGGCGACGGCCTCGACGGCGTCGAGCGCGACCTCCGCCGAGCCCGTCGCTACGGGCTGGCGCGGCGCCTGGCCGGCCTCTTCGCGTCGTACGGCGTGCAGCGGCCCGCGCTGCTGACCGACTGGCGGGGCGGGCTGATCGACGCGGTGCCCGACGACCTGAAGTGGCAGGTCGAGCTGTGGGCCCGGGTCGTCGACGTCGTCGGTGCGCCGCCTCCCGACGAACGTCACCTCGCCACGTGCGCGGGGCTGCGCACGGACCCGGCCGCCTTCCCGCTGCCAGCCCGGCTGAGCCTGTTCGGCCACACCCGGATGCCGGTGACCGAGGTCGAGCTGCTGGCGGCGGTCGCCGAGAGCAGGGACGTGCACCTCTTCCTGCCGCAGGTCTCCGGCGCGCTGTGGGAGGCGCTCCGACCCGTCGTCGCCGACGGCCCGGTGCTGCGGTCCGCCGACCCCTCGGCCCGGGAGGCACGGCATCCACTGCTGGCGACCCTGGGCCGCGATGCCCGCGAGGTGCAGCGCCAGCTCGCGCCGGTGGCCGCGGTCGACGTGGTCTCCGAGGGCGACGCCCCGGGTGACCACCTGCTCGGCTGGTTGCAGGCCGACCTGCGCTCCAACGGGGTGGCCGCCGACCGCGGGGCGCGGGTGCTCCGCGACGACGACCGGTCCGTCCAGGTCCACTCGTGCCACGGCGCCGTACGTCAGGTCGAGGTCCTGCGCGACGTCCTCCTCGGGTTGCTCGACGACGACCAGACCCTGGAGCCGCGCGACATCCTCGTGATGTGCCCCGATGTGGAGGCGTTCGCTCCGCTGGTGCAGGCCGCTTTCGGGGCGGTGCCCGACGGTCACCCGGCTCGCCAGCTGCGGGTGTCGATGGCCGACCGCGGACTGTCCGCCACCAACGCGCTGCTGGCGATCGCCGGACAGCTGGTCGGGTTGGTCGAGGGTCGCGCCCGCGCCACCGACATCCTCGACCTGCTGGCCGCCGGCCCCGTCCGCCGCCGGTTCTCCTTCACCGACGACAACCTCGAGACCATCGCTCGCTGGGTGGCCGCGGCCGGCGTGCGCTGGGGCCTCGACGCCGACCACCGCCGTCACCACGGACTCTCCCTGCGGGAGAACACCTGGCGGTTCGGGCTCGACCGCATCGTCGCGGGCGTCGCCATGCCGGAGGAGCAGGTGCTGCTCGGGCGGACGCTTCCCGTCGACGACGTCGGCTCCTCCGACCTCGAGCTCGCCGGACGACTCGCAGAGGCGATGGCGCGGGTCGATGCCGCGGTCGCCGCCCTCGGGGCCGCCGGCACCGCCAGCGCGTGGGGCGCCGCCCTCCGGACCCATGTCGGCGCACTGACCGCGTCGTCCTTCGACGNCCAGCGCGTGGAGCGCCGCCCTCCGGACCCATGTCGGCGCACTGACCGCGTCGTCCTTCGACGACGCCTGGCAGGCAGCGCAGCTCGAGCACGAGCTGGCGCGGCTCGCCGCCGAGTCGGGCACCGCCACCCTCGCCGTCGCCGACGTCCGCCGCCTGCTGGAGGACCGCACGGCGCCACGACCGACCCGCTCGAACTTCCGCACGGGCGCGCTGACCGTCTCGACCCTGGTGCCGATGCGGTCGGTGCCCCACCGGGTGGTGTGCCTGCTCGGCATGGACGCCGACACGTTCCCCCGCTCGATCACCGTCGACGGCGACGACGCGCTCGCCCGCGACCCCCGCACCGGCGAGCGCGACGCCCGCGCAGAGGACCGCCAGCTGCTGCTCGACGCCGTCATGTCGGCGAGCGACGCGCTGGTGGTCACGTACGCCGGCATGTCGGAGCACTCCGGCCAGGACCGGCCGCCGGCGATCCCGATCGGCGAGCTCCTCGACACCCTCGACGCCACCGCAGCCGCGCCGGTCCGCGACCGGGTCCTGACCCGTCAACCGCTGCAGCCGCACGACGAACGGCTCCTCCGCGCCGAGGCACCGGCGACCTTCGACCCGAGCGCACTGGCCGCCGCGGAGGCGGCCCGGTCGTCGCTGCCGCGCCGACCGTTCCTTCCCGAGCCGGTGTCACCGCCCGGGCCGGACCTCACCCTCGACGACCTGCGGCGGTTCTTCACCAACCCCGCGCGGGCGCTCCTCGACCACCTCGACATCGCGCTCCCCTTCGACGTCGACCCGCCGCGCAACGACATCCCGATCTCGCCCGACGCGCTGGAGCGGTGGGCTGTCGGTGACCACGTCGTGGGCGCGGTCCTCGACGGCAGCACGCCCGATGCCGTGATCACCGCCGAGCTGCACCGTGGCTCGCTGCCGCCGGGCGACCTCGGTGTCGCGGCGCTGCGCGACATCGCCGGCTCCGCGCAGCAGGTCGTCAACCAGGCCCTCGGTCTCCGCACGGGCGAGCCGGTCACCACCGACGTCACCCTCGAGCTCGGCGCGGGCCGTCGGCTCACCGGCCGGGTCCCGGAGCTGTACGGCGACACCCTCGTGCGGGTCTCCTACTCCAGGCTCAACGCGAAGCACGCACTCGGGCTGTGGCTCGACCTGCTGGCGCTGCAGGCCACGGAGCCGGGCTTCGAGGTCCGCGGGGTCATGGTGGCCAAGGACCGCCTGGGACGGATCAAGCCGGTCGACCCGGAGCTGGCGCGAGCGACGCTCGCCCGCTGGGCCGCCGTCCGTCACGACGGCCTGCAGGGGCTGTGCCACCTGCCGCTGGAGACCGGTCACGCGTGGGCGCTCGGCCGGGGCAACCGGTCCGTCGCGTGGAAGAACGCCATGAAGAAGTGGCAGTGGGACAAGTTCCGACCCGAGCGCGACGACCCGGCGTGGACCCACTTCCTCGGTCCGCGGGCCGACCTCAGCCGGCTGTCCGACCTCGAGCGGCTGGCCGACGACGTCTGGCGCGACCTGGTCGCCTTCGAGCAGGGATGGTTCGTCCGGTGACCACGCTGCGTCCGTTCGACATCACCGCACCCCTGCCCGGGGTGACCGGCGACGGCCTGACCCCGACCACGAGCCTGCTCGAGGCCAGCGCCGGGACCGGCAAGACGTGGACCATCGCCGCCCTCATCACCCGCTACGTCGCCGACGGTCACGCCACCATCGACCAGGTCCTCGCCGTCACGTTCACCAACGCGGCGACCAACGAGCTCCGCGAGCGGGTGCGCAGCCGGCTGGCCGAAGCGGCCGACCACCTCGACGCGGCCCTGGCAGGGGGTCCGCCCCCGACGACGGACTCGCTCGTCACCTTGCTCGTCGCCGGGACCCCCACCGAGCTGACGGCTCGCCGCGACCGGCTGCGCGAGGCGGTCGCGGCCTTCGACACCTCGACCATCGTGACCATCCACCAGTTCTGCCAGCTGGTCCTCAAGGGCCTCGGCATCGCCGGCGACACCGACCCCCGGGCGACCCTGGTCGAGGACCTCTCCGACCTGCGCAAGGAGGTCGTCGACGACCTCTGGCTGCGCGACCACTCGCTCGACCCCCGGCTGACCCACGACGACGCCGGCACCATCGCCAAGGCGATCTTCGACAACCCCGGGGCGCGGCTCGCGCCCGAGACGTTCGACCCCGGGTCCGTCGACGAGGCGCGGGTCGGCTTCGCACGGTCGGTCGCCACCGAGTTCGAACATCGCAAGCGGCGCCTCGGGGTGCTGTCGTTCGACGACCTGCTCGGACAGCTGCGCGACGTGCTCGTCGACACCGACGCCGTCGCCGGCGGGCGGATGCGAGCGCGGTGGCAGGTCGTGCTGATCGACGAGTTCCAGGACACCGACCCCGTGCAGTGGGACGTCTTCGAGCGGGCGTTCCACGGGCACGCCGTACTCGTGCTGATCGGCGACCCGAAGCAGGCGATCTACGCCTTCCGCGGCGGTGACGTCTTCACCTACCTCAGGGCGGCCGGCGTCGCCGACGTGCGGCAGACGCTCACCACCAACCAGCGCAGCGACCACGCCCTGGTCGCGTCGGTCCACCAGGTGCTCAACCACGCCCACCTCGGTGACGCGCAGATCGCCGTCCACCCGATCGAGGCCGCCCGGTCCGCCGACGCCGACTGCGTCCGCGGGCTTCCCGGAGCTCCGTTCCAGCTGCGCGCCCTGCTCCGCGCCGACCTCGGCGCGCCGGCGGACGCGCTGGCGAAGGTCGACGCCGTGCGACCCCGGATCGCCGAAGACGTCGCCGCGCAGGTCCGTCACAACCTCGGGGCCGGCGCCGAGGTCCGCGACGCCGGCACCGGCAGATGGGTCCCGCTCACTGCCGGCCACATCGCCGTCCTGGCCCACGCCCGTCGGGACCTCGAGCTGGTCCAGGCGGGGCTGCGCGCGG
>NZ_JACEHF010000080.1:17328-18374 GCF_014180685.1 Nocardioides pelophilus
GGCCAGAGCGTCTTCGCCACCGACGCCGGTGCGGAGTGGCGGGCCCTGCTCGAGGCGATGGCGCAGCCCCACCGCTCCCGGCTCGCCCGCGCCGCCGCCGTCACGGCGTTCTTCGGACACAACGGATCCGATCTCGACGCGGAAGGGGACGCCCTCACCGACCGGGTGTCGGAGGACCTGCGCGACCTGGCGCTGACCTTCACCGACCGCGGGGTCGCGGCGGTCTTCGAGACGTTGATCGCCCGCGGGCTGTCCGCGCGGGTCCTCGGCACCGTCGGCGGAGAGCGCCACCTGACCGACCTGCGGCACCTCGCCGAGCTCCTCCACGACGCGGCCACCCGCGATCGGCTCGGACTCTCCGGCCTCATCGCGTGGTTCCTGGAGCGCCAACGCGAAGCCAACGACGCCACGACCGAGCGCACCCGCCGCATCGACTCCGACGCCCACGCGGTGCAGCTGATGACCATCCACGGCAGCAAGGGCCTGGAGTACCCCGTCGTGCTGGCGCCCTACCTCTCCGACCGCTACGTCGACGGCAGGGCGCCGACGATCCTCACCTACCACGACGACGACCGTGAGCGGGTGCTGTACGTCGGCGACCCCGGCTCCCGGCCGGTCGAGCTGGTGACCCGCCACCAGGCGGAGGACGCCGGCGAGTCGCTCCGCATGCTCTACGTCGCCATGACCCGGGCCAGGTCCCGGCTCGTGGTGTGGTGGGCGGCCGGCAACAACGTGGCCCACTCCGCCCTCAACCGGGTCCTGCTCGGTCGCAAGCTGGGCGAAGCCGTCGTGCCCGACCGGCACGACCCGCCGTCGGACAGCGAGGTCGTGCGTTGGCTGCGCCGTTGGGGCGACGCCGACGTCGGCGGGCCGGACCTAGCCCGCGCCGAACCGTCCGAGCCACCACCGCTGGCCGCGCCGCCGGAACCGTACGCGCTGGCCGCGCGGAAGTTCGGCCGGTCGGTCGACCAGGCCTGGCGCCGCACGTCCTACTCCGCGCTCACCGCGGTGAGCGACGAGCCGCCGGCGGCCGTCACGAGCGAGCC
>NZ_JACEHF010000081.1 GCF_014180685.1 Nocardioides pelophilus
GGGGGCGGGCGCGGTCGTCGCCTCGGGCTCCTCGCCCTCGGCCACGTCGAGCAGTCGCTCGACGGCGATCTCCGTCCAGACGGCGTGCTCGGACGTCCGCGACTGGAGGTCGGTCGTGGTGACGGTCGCGACGTTCGGGCCGAGCCGCACCGCGGTCTGCTCGATGTAGATGTCGTAGGCGGTGCCGTCCGAGGTGGTGAGGGTGCCGGCGCCGGAGATGCCGTACTGGTCGTCGACGTCGTCGTAGACGGCCTCGTCGCTGACCGTCAGATCGACGTCCCAGATGTTGCCGTCGCTGTCGGGTCCCTCGATGAGGCTGCAGGCCGCGAGGGCCGTCTGCACCTGGTCGAAGACCGCCGCGACGCCGATCTCTTCGGCATAGGCAGACACGGTGCTCTCCACCGTCAGCGCCTCGGGGTAGCTGAACGAGGTGCCGCCCTTGTCCTTCTCCGCCAGGCCCTCGGTCAGCGTGTCGACGTCGGCCAGGCAGCCGGGCGCCTCCTCGTCGTCGTCGGTCGCCGGCTCCGAGGTCCAGCCCTCGCCGAGGTTGTCGGGCTGGAGGACCGCCTGGGTGATCTGGTCGGCGCTGAAGGGGCCGACCTCGACGGTGCCCTCGGCGGTGTCCTCGTTGTCGTCGGCGTCCGAGTCGCCGTCGTCGCCGCAACCGGCGACGAGGGCGGACACCAGCGCCAGCGCGGCCACCGGGGCGAGCGATCGCGCGAGACGACGGGGACGGAAGGCAGCGGTACGACGCACGGTGGATCCTCCGGGGCTCGGGACGGGGTGTCATGAAACCACGCATCCCCGGGGACCCCGACGAGGCGAGGTAGAACACGTTACAGTTCGCGGGTGAGCGCGACGGCCAGCACAGTCTTCAGCCCGACCACCCTCGGGCCGGTCCGGCTGCGCAACCGGACGGTCAAGGCAGCCACCTTCGAGGGACGGACGCCGGACGGCGAGGTCACCGACGCGCTCATCGACTACCACCTCGCGCCGGCCCGGGGCGGGATCGGGCTGACCACCGTGGCCTACCTCGCCGTCGCGCCCGAGGGGCGCACGCACGCCGAGCAGATCGTGGTCGGCCCGGGCACGCTCCCGGGGCTGGCCCGGCTCGCCGACGCGGTCCACGCCGAGGGTGCCGCCGTCGCCGCCCAGGTCGGGCACGCCGGACCGGTGGCCAACGGGCGGTCGAACGGCGTGCGCGCGATCTCCGCGAGCTCGATGCCGAGCCCGTTGTCGATGCAGATGATCAAGTCGGCAAGCGAGTCCGACCTGACCCGGGTCACCAGGGCGTACGTCGCCGCCGCGCGCACCCTCGTCGAGGCCGGGTTCGACGTCCTCGAGCTGCACATGGCGCACAGCTACCTGATCTCCTCCTTCCTCGCGCCGGGACTGAACCGCCGCAAGGACCGTTGGGGCGGGCCGCTCGAGCGTCGCGCGCGGCTCGCACGCCAGGTGGCGCGCGCCGTACGCGACGAGGTCGGCGACGCCGTCGCGCTGACGGCCAAGGTCAGCGTCTCCGACGGCTTCCGCGGTGGGGTCACCACCGACGAGGGCGTGGCCTTCGCGCAGCTGTTGGAGGCCGACGGCCATCTCGACGCCCTGCAGCTGTCGGGAGGCTCGTCGCTGATGAACCCGATGTACCTGTTCCGCGGCGAGACCCCGGTCGCCGAGTTCGCCGACGCGATGCCGACGATCGTCAAGTGGGGCATGAAGACGCCGGCGGGGCGCGGGTTCCTCAAGCGCTACGAGTTCGAGGAGGCCTACTTCAAGGAGAAGGCGCTCCGGTTCCGGCAGGAGCTCTCGATGCCGCTGATGCTGCTCGGCGGCATCAACCGCCTGGAGACCATGGAGCAGGCGATGGCCGACGGGTTCGACTTCGTCGCGATGGGGCGTGCGGTCCTCCGCGAGCCCGACCTGGTCAACCGACTGCAGCAGGGCGCCGCCAGTGCCGGCATCTGCACCCACTGCAACCGGTGCATGCCGACCATCTACACCGGCACCCGCTGCGTCGAGTGGACCGCCGGTGAGGCGATCCCGGTCGCCTGACCGCCCTCGCCGGTCGAGCAGCTCGCGGCCACCGCAGCCCTCGCCGGTCGAGCAGCTCGCGGCCACCGCAGCCCTCGTCGGTCGAGGAGCTCGCGGCCACCGCAGCCCTCGTCGGTCGAGCAGCTCGCGGCCACCGCAGCCCTCGTCGGTCGAGGAGGTCGCGCAGCGACCGTCACGAGACCCATTCCCAGGAACTAGAACCTGTTCTACTATCGGCGCATGTCGCAGGCCATCCCCGAGAAACCCCTCCGTGTCGTCGTCTGGTCCACCGGGACGATCGGGAGGCACGCCATCGCCGGGGTGGACGCGCACCCCGACCTCGAGCTGGTCGGCGTGTGGACCTCGACGCCGGCCAAGAACGGCGTGGACGCGGGGGTGCTGGCGGAGCTGGGGCGCGAGCTCGGGGTCACGGCGACGACGGACCGCGACGAGCTGACCGCGCTGCGGCCGGACTGCATCGTCCACGGGGCGATGACCGACGACCGGGTGTTCGAGTCGATCGACGACCTCACCGGATTCATCCGGGACGGGGTCAACGTGGTGTCCAGCGGACCGGTGATCCTGCTGCACCGCACCGGCACCCTGCCGGACGAGATGATCGCCGGGATCGACGAGGCCGGCCGTCAGGGCAAGGCGAGCCTGCACGTCAACGGCATCGACCCCGGCTTCGCCAACGACGTGCTGCCGCTGGTGCTCTCCAGCCTCAGCCAGCGGATCGACCACATCAAGGTCAGCGAGATCGCCGACTACTCGACCTACTACCAGCCGGTGGTGATGCGGGACCTGTTCGGCTTCGGCCAGCCGATGGACAGCAAGCCGATGATCTGGGAGCCCGGGATCCTCAGCACCGCCTGGGGCCCGGTCGTCCGGCTGATCGCGGCGGGCCTGGACGTCACCCTCGACGAGCCGCTGGTCGAGACCGTCGACCGCCGCCCGGCCGAGGTGGACACCAAGTCTGTCTCCGGCGACATCGCCGCCGGCACCATGGGCTCGGTGAAGTTCCAGGTCATCGGGACCGTCGACGGCGTCCCGCGGATCACCCTCGAGCACGTCACCCGCACCCACCCGGACCAGACGCCCGAGTGGCCCAAGCCCACCGAGGGCGACGGCTGCTACCGGGTCGAGATCGCCGGGGAGCCGCAGATGAAGCTGGAGTTCAGCCACCACGGCGAGCACGGCGACCACAACGTGTCCGGCATGATCGTCACCGCCCAGCGGCTGGTGAACGCGGTCCCCGCCGTGGTCGCCGCCGAGCCCGGCCTGATCACCGCGCTGGACCTCCCGCTGATCACCGGCCGGGGTCTCGTGACGGGGTCTCGACCGACGGGTGACGGCCAGTGAGCATCCTGGACCGGTTCCTGCTGACCGACCACGTCGCCGTCGTCACCGGGGCGGGGCGCGGCATCGGTGCCGCCACCGCCGTCGCGCTGGCCGAGGCGGGCGCCGACGTGGTGATCTCGGCCCGCACCGAGGACCAGCTCGAGCAGGTCGCCGAGCGGATCCGGGCGACCGGCAGGCGTGCGCTCGTCGTACCGGCGAACCTCGCGCACACCGACGCGGTCGCCGCGCTCGCGCAGGCCGGGTACGACGAGTTCGGGCGGCTCGACGTCGTCATCAACAACGTCGGCGGCACCATCCCCAACGCGTTCCTCGACACCGACGTGGCCTACCTCGACGAGGCGTTCCACTTCAACGTCAGCACCGCGCACGCGCTGACCCGCGCCGCCGTACCGCTGATGCTCGCGTCCCTCGGCGATCCCGACGACCCCGCCGACCAGCGCCAGAAGTCGGTCGTCAGCATCAGCTCGACGATGGGCCGCACAGCCGGCCGCGGCTACCTCGCCTACGGCACGGCTAAGGCCGCGCTGGCGCACTGGTCGCGCCTCGCCGCGACCGACCTGGCGCCGCGGATCCGGGTCAACGGCATCTACGTCGGCTCGGTGATGACCAGCGCGCTCGAGTTCGTCGCGGGCGTGCCGGAGATGAAGCACCAGATGGAGGAGGGCACCCCGCTGGGCCGGATCGGCGAGCCGGAGGACATCGCCGCAGCCGCGGTCTACCTGTCGTCACCGGCCGGCAAGTACGTCACCGGCAAGTTCCTCGAGGTCGACGGCGGGCTGCAGGGCCCGAACCTCGATCTCGGTCTGCCGGACCTCGGGCCGAGCACGGGAGCGGCCGGTCAGTAGGCTGCCGCGATGAGCTCAGGAGTCAGCACCAGCGTCGCGATCTCGCCCGACTCCGGCGAGCACTGGTCCGCCGAGGGCGCTTGGGAGGTCGCGCCGGGCATCCACCGGATCCCGCTGCCGCTGCCGATGGACGGGCTCAAGGCGATCAACGTCTACGTCGTCCAGAGCGACGACGGCGTGACGCTGATCGACGGCGGCTGGGCGATCCCGGTCGCGCGCGAGCTGCTCGACAAGTGCCTGCGCTCCATCGGCTCCGGATTCGGCGACATCGAGCGGTTCCTGGTGACCCACATCCACCGCGACCACTACACGATGGCGACCGTGCTCGGGCACGAGTACGGTGCCGACGTCGCGCTCGGACTGCCGGAGAAGCCCGGCCTCGACCTGCTGCACGCGGCTGGGCGGGGTGAGTTCGACGGCGGCAACCCGTTCACCGCAGTGCTCCGGTCCGCCGGTGCGAACGAGGTCGCCGAGGCGTGGGACCTGGGCCGCCGGGTCGAGGACCTGCCCGACCCGGTCGACTGGGCCTACCCCGACACCTGGCTCGACGGCGACCTGACCATCGAGGTCGGCCGCCGCACGATCGACGCCGTTCACACCCCCGGCCACACCCCCGGCCACTACGTCTTCGCGGACCGGGCCGACGGCCTGCTCTTCGCCGGCGACCACGTGCTGCCGACGATCACGCCCTCCATCGGGTTCACGGTCCCGCCCGAGCCCGACCCGCTCGGCCACTTCATGGCGTCGCTCACCAAGGTGCGCGGGCTCCCGGACCTGCGCATCCTGCCCGCCCACGGCCCGGTCGCGCCGTCGTCCCACGCCCGCGTCGACGAGCTGCTCGCGCACCACGAGGAGCGGCTGGTGGCGTGCGTCGCATCGCTGCGCTCGCGCGGCCCGTCGGTTGCCGAGGTGGTCGCCGGTGACCTCGGCTGGACCCGCCACGAGCGTTCGTACGCCGAGCTCGACCTCTTCAACAAGGGCATGGCGTCGATGGAGACGAAGGCCCACCTCGACCTCCTCGTCGCGCGCGGCCAGGCGACCGTCGCGGTGAGCGCCGACGGCGACGTCTACGAAGTCATCCCTGCTGACTGAGCCGCATCGGCGTGTGCGGGATCCCGTCCTCGACGAACTCCTCGCCGTCGACGGCGAAGCCGAACCCGGCGTACCAACCCGCCAGCGGCGTCTGCGCGTCGAGTACGACGTCCCGGGCCGGGTCCTCGCTCCGGCAGTGCCCGAGCGCGGCCTCGATCAGGCCGTCGGCCAGGCCGCGCCCGCGTGCCGCCGTCGCCAGGACCACCCGCCCGACCCGCCACGTCGCGGTGTCGTCGAGCACCCGCGCGTAGCCGAGCAGCGCACCTGCGTCGTGCATCAGCACGTGCGCGGTGCCGGGCTCGGTGTCGCGGCCGTCGAGGTCGGGATAGGCGCACTCCTGCTCCACGACGAAGACGTCCTGGCGGAGTCGGGCGACGTCGTACGCCTCGCTGGCGGTGAGGTCGGCGAACGCGGCGATGCGGATGTTCACGTCCCGAATCTAGGACGGCGGTCGGTGGTCGTTGGATGTTCCACGGGTAGTTTGCGAATATCCACAAATCACAACAGTTTGCGAATAATCACAAACTGGAGTAGTTTGTGGATAATCACAAACTCAGCAGGTACGCGCATATGCACAAACTAGGAGGTGGTTGTGGCCGACGCCGAACAGCAACTGAGTGATCACGGAGAGCCAAGCCGTGCCACCTGGGCTGTCGTCCGCAGCCCGGAAGACCTCGGCAAGTTTGTGTCCCGGCGACGAGTCCAGACTGGCTGGACCCAACGCGAACTAGCGGCCCATCTCGGGTTTCCCTATCGCTACCTTCACGAGATCGAGTCCGGCAAGCAGACCTTGGCGTACACGCGGCTCTTCGCGCTCCTTCGTCTCCTTGGCATCGAGCTCCGCTTAGAAGCTGCGTCATCTGGCGACGGAACGAGTGCCGACGGTGACGACACTGAGAGCGGGCAATTTTCCGACCCGAGCAGAACCGCAAGTCGGGAGTCGAAGGACTTCTTCGCCGATTTCGACGACCTTGACGATGACTATCTGGGGGGCGACGACCGGTGACCGTCCCCGACGAGCTCAGCGTCTGGCTGTACGGAACTCACATCGCATCCCTGTCCCGGGGACCGCGAGGGCGAACCGACCGCATCGTGCTCTCCTGGACGCCGGAAGCCGAAGCCCGGTGGGGAATCGGCAGTCGCGTTCTCAGCAACATCCTCCCGATAGGCGAGGACGTCCACCCGATCAAGGCCAGAGTCTTCTTCGACGGCTACCTGCCTGAAGGGCAATCCCGCACGCATCACGCGGTCGAAGCAGGTGTTGAGCCCACCGACACGTTCGGTCTTATCGCCACATACGGACGAGACCTCGCCGGTGCCGCAATCGTCGTTGCGAGCGGCGAGTCGCCGGAGCCAACCCAAGCACGGTATGAGCCCATCGACATCGAGGAAGTGTCACGGCGACTCGCCAAGGCGACCTTGCACACCGGTCGGCTCGACGCCCGTGACTCGTTCGCATCACTGCCGGGAATGGTCCCCAAGGTGCTCCTGCACCGCGACGGTGAGACCTGGCTCGCATGCCGCGGAGGAGCGCCGTCGACATGGATCGTGAAGCGCTCTCATGACGCGGACGGGCCCGCCGCCGATGTGATCGACACCGAGGTTCTCGCATTGCGATGCGCCGAGCGGATCGGCCTGGGCAATGTTCGAGCCGAGATCTTGACGTTGGATGGCATGCGCGCCATCGCGGTAGCCAGGTACGACCGTCCTCGTACACGAGGTGGCGCGATAGGGCGAGTCCATCAGGAGGACCTTGCCCAGGCGATCGGCTTGAACACGGACGACGCCAACCGGAAGTTTCAGCGGGGACCCGCCCAGATGCCATCGCTGCGACAAGCCGCGCGCGTGTTGTCGTCGGCAGGTGCGGATCCGGACCCTCTGTTGGCGCTCGTCACCTTCAGCTTTGCCCTCGGTAACACCGACATGCACGCGAAGAACATCTCGTTCCTTCGATCGCCGCGCGGGCGTGCGCTTCTCGCTCCCGCCTACGACGTGTCGCTCCACTTGCATGCCAAGGACAACAACGGACACTTCGCATTGCAGGTGAACGCCAAGAGCTCCTTCGACGAGATCAGCGTCGATGACCTCATCCTCGAAGCTGTCGGTTGGGAGTTGCCTGTTGGGCGTGCAGAGCAGACCGTCCTTCGAACGCTGACCGACCTCGAACGGGCACTTGAGTCAGAACGAGTCAGCGGGAGCAACCCCGGTGTCAGCGATCTGGCGTGGGACAACGTGCAGGACCGCGTGGGACGTCTCGTGGTCGCTGCTCGCGGCCTCACGTCCGGAGTGGTTTCTCCGGGCCGTGGCCGTCGCGGCCCGCGGCTGCAGTCCAGGCGACCAGGGGCCTGAGTCTCCGCAGGTCCCGAACAGCGTGCTGCGCGCCTGCTTCGGAGTGCGCGCCCACGGCCCCCTCGAGCAGCGAGATCGCGGACGGTTTAGATTGGAGGGACAGACAGGGGAGCACGTCATCAGCGTGCTGAGAGTGCGGACCAGCCGCAGACCCTCCGAACCTGATCCGGCTAGCACCGGCGAAGGGAGTCATCTCTGATGCGCATCCGTCCTTTGGTCGCCCTCGCCACACTCGCGCTGCTGGGCTCCAGCTGCTCGCTCGCGAACGAGGACGACAAGTCCGACGACGCGGCGCCGGGCGAGTGCGGTGACGTCGTGCTCGTCACGCACGACTCGTTCGATCTGCCCAAGAAGCTCGTGGCCGCGTTCGAGAAGGAGTCGGGCTGCTCGCTCACGCACAGCCCGGCCGGCGACGGCGGCGAGCTCACCAGCAAGCTCACGGTCACCCAGGGCGACCCGATCGGTGACGTCGCGTTCGGCGTCGACAACACGTTCGCGGGCGCCGCGCTCGAGGCGGGCGTATTCGCGCCGTACGACGCCGACCTCCCCTCGGGTGCCGACCAGTACCTGCTGGAGGGTGACGACGAGGGCGTGCTCACGCCCGTCGACAACGCCAGCGTCTGCGTCAACGTCGACACGGCGTGGTTCGCGGACAACGACCTCGAGCCGCCGACCACCCTCGACGACCTCGTCGATCCCGCCTACCGCGACCTGTTCGTGACGCCGGCGGCGACCACGAGCACTCCGGGGCTGGCGTTCCTGCTCGCGACCATCGGCGAGTACGACGACGACTGGGTCGCCTACTGGGAGGACCTGGTCGCCAACGGCGCCAAGGTCGTCAAGGGCTGGGAGGACGCCTACTACGTCGACTTCACCTTCTCCGGCGGCGACCGTCCGATCGTGCTGTCCTACGACACGTCGCCGGCCTACACCGTCGCCGAGGGCGAGTCGTCGACCGCGGCGCTGCTCGACACCTGCTTCCGCCAGGTCGAGTACGCCGGTGTGCTGGAGGGCGCGGCCAACCCCGAGGGTGCCGAGCGGGTGATCGACTTCCTGCTCGGCCCGGAGGTGCAGGCGGCGCTGCCGACCAGCATGTACGTCTTCCCGGTCGACGCCGACGCGACGCTGCCGCCCGAGTGGGCGCAGTTCGCCGAGCAGCCGGCGGCCCCGATCGAGGTGCCGGCGGCCGACATCTCCGAGCACCGACGCGAATGGCTGATGGAGTGGACCGACATCACCTCGTCATGACGACCAGCGACGTCGGATGAGGCGTCTCGCAGGCCTGCTCGCGCTGGCCGCGGTGCCGACCGCGGTGCTCGCGGTCTTCTTCCTGCTCCCCGTCACCGGGATGCTCCAGCGCGGGTTCTGGACCGACGGCTCGTTCGACCCCGGCGCGGTGCTGGAGGTGCTCGGGCGGGAACGCACCGGCCGCGTCATCTGGTTCACGCTCTGGACGAGCGCCACCTCGACCGTCGTCGCGGTCGTGCTCGGCCTCCCGGCGGCCTACGTGCTGCACCGGCTGGCGATCCCGCTCCGGGGCGCGGTGCGCGCCGCGCTGCTGGTGCCCTTCGTGCTGCCCACCGTCGTGGTCGGCATCGCGATCCGCGAGCTGGTCGCCGACTCGGGACCGTTGGGGTTCCTCGGCCTCGACGGCACGCCGTACGCGATCCTGATCGGGCTGGTGTTCTTCAACGTCGCGGTGGTCATCCGCACCGTCGGCACCGCGTGGGAGAGCCTCGACCGCCGCCCGGCCGAGGCCGCCGCGGCCCTCGGTGCGTCGCCGGTGCAGGTGCTCACCACCGTCACGCTTCCCGCGCTGCGCCCGGCGATCGTGTCGGCGGCTGCCGTGGTGTTCCTCTTCTGCGCGACCGGTTTCGGCGTCGTCCTCATGCTCGGCGGCACCCGCTACGCGTCGGTCGAGACCGAGATCTACCTGCTCACCACCGGGGCCATCACCGGGTCGGTGGAGTACCAGGCGGCGGCTGCGCTCTCGCTCGTGCAGCTGGCTGCGGTCGTCGTACTCCTCGCGGTGGCGGCGCGGCTGCGCGCCGTCCCGGACCCGACCGTACGACGCGCGCTGGCCGTTCCCGCGCGGCCGCGGAAGCAGGACGTGCCGGCCCTGGTCGCCACCGGCCTGGTGCTGGTCGCGATCGCGGCGCCGGTGGTGACCCTGGTCGTCGGGTCGCTGCGGCGCGACGGTGCGTGGACGCTGGTGCACTACCGCGCGCTCCAGGGCACGGGGGAGGACGCGGGTGCGGCCGGGATGGGCGGCGGGCTGCTGCGGGCGCCCGTGACCGAGGCACTGGCCAACTCGCTGCGGATCGCCGTCGACGCCACCTGGATGTCGCTGCTGCTGGGCCTGCTGGTCGCGTTCGTCGTCACCCGCCGGGCGCGCGGCCGCGCCGAGGCCTCCGTGCGCAACGTGTTCGACGGCCTCTTCATGCTGCCGCTCGGCGTCTCGGCCGTGACCCTCGGCTTCGGGTTCCTGATCACGCTCGACGACCCGCCGATCGACCTCCGGTCGAGCCCGTTGCTGGTCCCGGTCGCACAGGCGCTGGTCGCCCTGCCGCTGGTCGTCCGGGTCCTGGTGCCGGTGCTGCAGGGCATCGACGACCGGCAGCGCCAGGCGGCCGCCTCGCTCGGCGCCGGACCGCTGCGCACGCTGCTCACCGTGGACGCCCCGGTCCTCTGGCGGCCGCTGCTCGCCGCGGCGGGCTTCGCGTTCGCCGTGTCGCTCGGCGAGTTCGGCGCGACGTCGTTCATCGTGCGCGCGGAGGTGCCGACGCTCCCGGTCGTGATCTACCGGCTGATCGGCAGCCCCGGGGCGCTCAACTACGGCACCGCCATGGCAGCCTCGGTCGTGCTCGCCGGCGCGACCGCGCTGGTGATCCTGCTGGTCGAGCGGCTCCGGGTGCCGGGAGTGGGGGTGATCTGATGCTGACCGTCGACGGAGTCACGGTCACGTTCGACCACCACACCGCGGTGGACGCGGTCGACCTCCGGGTCGAGGACGGTCAGGTGCTCGCCGTGCTCGGACCGTCGGGGAGCGGCAAGTCGTCCCTGCTGCGCGCGATCGCCGGGCTGGAGCCGCTCCGCGCCGGCGCGGTGCGGTGGGACGACGAGGACCTCGCCGGCGTGCCGACGCACCGGCGCGGGTTCGCGTTGATGTTCCAGGACGGCCAGCTCTTCGACCACCTGACGGTGGCGGGCAACGTCGGTTATGCGCTCCGGCTGCGCGGCGTCGCCCGCGCCGCCGCCCGCGCCCAGGTGGCCGACCTGCTCGAGCTGGTCGGCCTCGCCGGCTACGGCGCTCGGCTGCCCCGCACCCTCTCGGGCGGCGAGCGGCAGCGGGTGGCGCTGGCCCGGTCGCTCGCGGCCGAGCCGCGGCTGCTGCTGCTCGACGGGCCGCTGTCCGCGCTGGACGCCGAGCTCCGGGTGCGGCTGGCCACCGACCTGCGGCGGNCGCTGGACGCCGAGCTCCGGGTGCGGCTGGCCACCGACCTGCGGCGGATCCTGCGCGCGGCCGGCACGACCGCGCTCCTGGTCACCCACGACCAGGAGGAGGCGTTCGCGGTCGCCGACCGGCTCGCGGTCATGCGCGACGGCGAGGTGGTCCAGCAGGGCACGACCGAGGAGGTGTGGGCACGCCCGGCCGACGCCGCGATCGCGCTCTTCCTCGGCTACGCGCGGGTGCTCACCGGCGGGGCGGCGCGGGCGGTGCTGGCCGCGGCCGGGCTGCCGGCCGCAGCTGCGGTCGCCGTACGACGCTCCGCGCTCGCCGCGCGCGGGGCCGATGGGTCCGGGGCCGGCGTCGGAGGACTGACCGCCACGGTGCGCGCCGTACGCGCGACTCCCGACGAGGTGCGGCTCGTCGTCGACGTCGACGGAGTGGGCGAGGCGGACGCCGTCGGGGCCCCCGGTTGGCTGCCGGTGCCGGGGGATCCGGTGGTGCTGCGGGTGGACGCGGCACGCCTCGCCGTCCTGCCGTCGGGGTCCAACCCCTAAACTCGCCCGGGTGTACCGCCGCGCCTATACGTTGCTGATCGGCACGGCAGCCGTCATGGGCGGCCTGGCGGTCTTCGTCGCGATCACGTACGACCGCCAGCTGCTGGACCCGGAGGGGAGCTTCCTGGGCCCGTCGTACGTCCGGCTGCCGCTGCTGCTGATCTTCGCGCTGGCGATCGACCTGATCCCGCGGACGATGTGGCTCTCGCGCGGCCGGCCGACCTCGTTGTGGCCGCTGGCGCGCGAGCGCCTGCGCACCCACTGGGGCAAGGAGCGGATGATCCTGGTCGCGCTCGGGATCGTGTGCTTCTACGTCACCTACGTCAGCTACCGGAACCTCAAGTCCAACCTGCCGTTCGTGCGCGACACCAACCCGGACCCGATGAAGACCGAAGCGGTGTCGTTCGACCGCGAGCTGCACGTGATGGACAAGATCCTCTTCTTCGGGCACGACCCGACGACGGTGCTGCACGGTGCCCTCGGCGACACGGCGACGGCGTACGTCCTGTCACCGATCTACCTCTTCTTCCTGCCGATGGTGCCGCTGGGCGTCACCGCCTGGCTGGTGTGGTCGCGCAACATCTCCTACGGCTACTGGTTCGTGACCTCGCAGTGCCTGGCCTGGGCGCTCGGCACGCTGTCGTACTACCTGCTCCCGACGCTGGGGCCCGGCATCCAGTACCCCTCGCTCTACGAGGACCTGGCCCACACCAACACCACCGACCTGATCGCCTCGATCACCAACGCGCGACATCGGGTCCTCCATGATCCGGAGGCGACGGAGATCGTGAACTCGGTCGCCGGGTTCGCCAGCCTCCACTGCGCGATCACGTTGCTGCTCGCGCTGATGGTCCAGTACACGATCCGCAGCAAGATCGCGAAGTGGGTCGTCTGGGTGAACTTCGGGCTGACCGTGGTCGCCACGCTCTACTTCGGCTGGCACTACGTCGCCGACGACATCGCCGGCGTCGCGATCGCGATCGTCGCCTTCTACCTCGGCGCGCTGGCGAGCGGACAGAAGTTCGACGGCGGCCTGAGGTCGCACCCCACCACCACCACCTCCAAGGTCCCCAAAGACCGCGACTGATCCCCCGGCTCAGGGCGCTCTCGGCGGGGTGGCGAGAACTACATCGTTGTAGTTCGCAAGCCGACACGCCGGTGTCTGGTGAGTTTCTTGAGGTTTTTGTTTCCTTTGTGACGAAAGAGCACTAGCGTGCTTCGAGTTGCTCCGGTGAACGGGGAAGTCCTCCGGGCAACGACTGCACGCTGCCGTCGACCTGAGGAGACACCTTGCGCCGCCCCGTGATCGGGATCGCCCTGCTCGCCCTCGTCCTCGTGACGGCTCCGGCCAGCGCCGATCCGACCGATCCGCCGCCGTCGCGCAGCGACGTGCAGAAGGCCGAGCAGCGGGCGGAGGGCGCGGCCGACGACGTCGAAGCGATCCAGGCCCAGATCGACGCCGCCAACGCGAACCTCGAGGCAGCGGCCGTCGCGGCGCAGCAGGCCGCGGAGGCCTACAACGGCGCCCGTTGGCGACTGCAGGAGGCGCGGACGGCCGTGCGGCAGGCAGAGCGGGAGTCCCGCCGTACGACGCGCGCGCTCGCCGACGTGAAGCACGACTACCGCGACGCGCTCCTCACCTCGTTCGTCGGCGGCAGTCCCGAGCTCAACGCGTTCAGCGCCGCGCTCGACTCCGACGGGCTCTCGACGCTCCTGGACCGCGACTCCACCGCCGACATCGTCCAGGGTGAGTTCCAGGAGCAGCGCGCGGCCTACGAGGCAGCGGTGAGCGACGCTCAGGACGCCGAGCAGGTGGCGGAGGACGCGGCCGCCGCGGCGGCGGACGCCGCCGCCGATGCCTGGGACGCCAAGGACGACGCGGAAGCCGCCGTCGCCGCCGCCGCATCGGCCGCGGACAGCATCGCGGCCGAGAAGACCCGGCTGCTGGGCCGGATGGCCCGGCTGCAGGGCATCAGCGTCGCGCTGGCCGAGGAGCGGCAGGCGGCCCTCGAGCAGCAGGCTCAGGAGCAGGCAGCGCTGGAGGCCCAGCAGCTGCAGGAGCAGGAGCAGGAGCAGGAGCAGGAGCAGGAGCAGGAGCCCGAGCCGTCCGAGCCCGAGGAGCCCGAGTCCGAGCCGACCGAGCCCGAGCCGACCGAGGAGCCCGAGCCGACCGAGCCCGAGGAGCCCCAGGCTCCGGCGCCCCCGCCCGCTGACGAGGGCGGCGCGGCGGCGGCCATCGCGTTCGCGCGCGACCAGATCGGTGAGCCGTACGTCTGGGCGGCGGCCGGCCCCGGCTCCTGGGACTGCTCCGGCCTGACCATGGCCGCGTGGAGCGCGGGCGGGAAGTCGTTGCCGCACTACTCCGTCGCGCAGTACGAGCAGTCGACGCCGATCTCCGCGGGCGACCTCCGCCCCGGCGACCTGGTCTTCTGGGGCTCGTCGAGCAGCGCGAGCTCGATCTACCACGTCGCGCTGTACGCCGGCGACGGGATGATCATCCACGCGCCGCGCACCGGCCGCCCGGTGACCGAGGAGTCGATGTACTACTGGGTCCCGCCGACCCACTACGCACGCCCGTAGGGACACCAGCGGACCGGTAGCGTGCGGACATGGCCAGCGACGTCCAGGAGCCCACGACCACGACCGAACCGGAGCCGTCGCCGTACGGCGCCCCGTCGGTCGACGTACCAGCGCTGAGCGCGCTGCTCGACGGGAGGTACGCCGAGATCCGCGCCACCGTGCGCGAGGGGCTCGTGCAGTACGCCGCGGTGCTCGAGGACGCCGAGACGATGACGCGCGAGGAGTTCCGCGAGCGGGTCAAGGACGTCGTGGTCGAGCTCGCCGCCACCGGCCAGACGGGGATGGGCTTCCCGGAGGAGTACGGCGGCGGGGGCGACATCGGTGCCTCGATCGCCGCCTTCGAGACGCTCGGGTACGGCGACCTGTCGGTCCTCGTGAAGGTCGGCGTGCAGTTCGGCCTGTTCGGCGGGGCGATCCTGCAGCTCGGCACGAAGCGTCACCACGACGCCTACCTGGCCGGTCTGGTGAAGGGCGAGATCCTCGGCTGCTTCGCGATGACCGAGACCGGCCACGGCAGCAACGTCCAGGCGCTGGGGACGACGGCGACCTACGACGAGGCCACCCAGGAGTTCGTCATCCAGACCCAGTCCCCGGCGGCGACGAAGGACTACATCGGCAACGCCGCGAAGCACGCCCAGCTCGCGGCCGTGTTCGCGCAGCTGGTGGTGGGCGGTCAGAGCCACGGCGTGCACGCGCTCGTCGTACCCGTCCGGGACGGCGACAACGTGCTGCCGGGCGTCACCATCACCGACGACGGGCCGAAGATGGGGCTCAACGGTGTCGACAACGGCCGGATCCGGTTCGACGGTGTCCGGGTGCCGCGCGAGGCGCTGCTCGACCGGTTCGCCCAGGTCACCGAGGACGGGCAGTACGTCAGCGAGATCGACAACGCCAACCGTCGCTTCTTCACGATGCTCGGCACCCTCGTGCAGGGCCGGGTCTGTGTCGGAGCCGCCGGCATCAGCGCGGCGAAGGTCGCGATGACGATCGCGGTCGAGTACGGCCTGCGCCGACGCCAGTTCGAAGCCACCGAGGAGGACACCGAGTCGCTGCTCCTCGACTACGGCATGCACCAGCGGCGGCTGTTCCCGCTGCTGGCCCGGACCTACGCGCTCCACTTCGGTCAGCAGGTGCTGTCGTCGCGGCTGCACGACGTCTTCTCCGGCATCACGACCGACGAGGTCGCGCGCCGCCAGCTGGAGTCACGTGCCGCGGGCACGAAGGCGCTCGCGACCTGGCACGCGACCAGGACCATCCAGGAGTGCCGCGAGGCGTGCGGAGGTGCTGGCTACCTGTCGGAGAACCGGTTCGCCGCGCTCAAGGCCGACACCGACGTGTTCACGACCTTCGAGGGCGACAACCACGTGCTGCTGCAGCTGGTCGCCAAGGGCCTGCTGACCGACTACGCGAGCGACTTCTCCGACCTCGACCAGTTCGGGATGGTTCGGTTCGTCGCCAACCTCGCGGTCGAGACCGTGCTCGAGCGCTCGCGTGCCCACAAGCTGCTCGAGCAGCTGCGCGACGTGCTCGGCGGCGACAAGTGGGACCAGGACGCGGGTCTGCTCGACCCGAACTACCACCGCGCGATGTTCGAGTTCCGCGAGGAGCACATGATCGGCGGCGTCGCGCGTCGCCTGAAGCGCGGCATCGACGCCGGCATGAACCCGGGCGAGGTCTTCTCCCGCGTCCAGGACCACGTCGTGGCCGCAGCCCGCGCCCACGTGGAGCGGCTCGTGCTCGACGCCTTCCTCGACGTCGTGGCCGAGCAGCCGGAGGGCGAGCTCAAGACCGTGCTGAACCTGCTCTGCGACCTGCACGCGCTGTCGTCGATCGAGGCCGACCGGGCCTGGTTCATGGAGCACGGCCGGCTCACCACCCAGCGCTCGAAGATGATCTCGCGCGAGGTCAACAACCTCTGCCGCGCGGTCCGGCCGATCGCCGGTGATCTGGTCCGGGCCTTCGGCATCCCGCGCGAGATGCTGCGCGCCGAGAGCCTGCTGGCCTGGGGCGAGGAGTGAGGCGACCGCGGGGCCTGGGCGGCTGGGACGACGACCCGCTCTGGGGCCACTTCTACGACTGGTCGGTCGAGCACCGCCGGGTGGGCGGGCTGCTCTGGCGGCTCGGCATCCAGAGCGACCTGCAGCGCCTGTACGACGCCGCGGCCGAGATCGGTCGCCAGCCGGCCGGGGCTCGGGTGCTCGACATCCCGTGCGGTGGTGGGGTCGCTCTGCGGGGGCTGCGGCCCGGCCAGGACGTCGCGTACGTCGCCGCCGACATCGCCCAGACCATGCTCGACCGCACGATGCGGGCCGCCGAACGACGTGGGCTGGCCGACCAGGTGGTGCCGCGGATCGCGGACGTGGGCGACCTGCCGTTCGACGACGGCTCCTTCGACCTGGTGGTCTCGTTCACCGGGCTGCACTGCTTCCCCGACCCGGCGCGGGCGGTGGTCGAGATGGTGCGGGTGCTGAGGCCGGGCGGGGTGCTCACCGGCAGTGCGCTGCTCAACGACAGCGGCCTGCACCACGAGCCGATGCGCAAGGCCGGCCGGCTCGCGGGCCTGCTCGGCCCGGGCTGCACCGGCACCCAGCTGGTCAGCTGGCTCGAAGCGCAGCGGATGGCGGACGTCGTACTCGACCGCAGCGGCGCGATCGGCTACTTCCGCGCCACCAAGCGGGGCTAGAACGCCGCTGGTTGAGGTGCGAGCGCAGTGCGCGGGTGGGCCGCTGGTTGAGGTGCGAGCGCAGTGCGCGGGCGGGCCGCTGGTTGAGGTGCGAGCGCAGTGCGCGGGAACGCCGCTGGTTGAGGTGCGAGCGCAGCGAACAGGCGGGCCGCTGGTTGAGGTGCGAGCGAAGCGAGCGGGAACGCCGCTGGTTGAGGTGCGAGCGAAGCGAGCCTCGAAACCAAGGCCGCCGGTCGGCTCAGTGCGCGGGCGGGACGAAGCGCTTGAACGACGCCTCGATCTCGAGCTCGGCCTCGGTGCGCGGGAACGCCGCTGGTTGAGGTGCGAGCGCAGCGAGCCTCGAAACCAAGGCCGCCGGTCGGCTCAGTGCGCGGGCGGGACGAAGCGCTTGAACGACGCCTCGATCTCGAGCTCGGCCTCGGTGCGGCCGACCCAGTCGGCGCCCTCGACGGACTTGCCGGGCTCGAGGTCCTTGTAGACCTCGAAGAAGTGCTGGATCTCGAGGCGGTCGAACTTCGGGACGTGGTTGATGTCGCGGATGTGCTCCATCCGCGGGTCGCTGGTCGGGACGCAGAGGACCTTGTCGTCGCCGCCCTTCTCGTCGGTCATGCGGAACATGCCGATCGCGCGGCAGCGGATCAGGATGCCCGGGAAGGTCGGCTCCTGGAGCAGCACGAGCGCGTCGAGCGGGTCGCCGTCCTGGCCGAGCGTGTCCTCGATGTAGCCGTAGTCGGCGGGGTACATGGTCGAGGTGAAGAGGAAGCGGTCGAGGCGCATCCGACCGGTCTCGTGGTCGACTTCGTACTTGTTCCGGCTCCCCTTGGGGATCTCCACGAGGACGTCGAACTCCAGCACTTCTTCCTCCACTCCGCGCGACCTGCGACAGGCCCGTTGCCACTACCGGGAGCATCCTCCCGCACAATGTCCCGGAATACGCAGTCGAGAGGGGTGGGACCGTGGCCGAACGTGACCCAGACCACGTTCGCGGTTCCCTCGTCGGCTGGGTGTCCGCGGCGCTGGCGCTGCTGCTCGTCGCGGGCGTCGCCGGCTGGCAGCTGGGCTGGTTCGACAGGTTCGCCGACGACGGCGCCGGCCTGCCGGAGGACCCGGCTGCGGTCGCGCCCCCGCCCGAGGTCGACGTACCTCCCGTACGG
>NZ_JACEHF010000082.1 GCF_014180685.1 Nocardioides pelophilus
ATCAGGTCGGGCTGCCAGCCGCCAGCAGTGCCGTCGGCGCCGTCGGCGCCGTCGGCGCCGTCGGTGCCGTCGGTGCCGTCCAGTCCCCACTGACCGCTGGCCGAGACCCGGAAGCCGGTCATCACCTCGTCGCTGATGAACAGCGCGCCGTGGCGCCGGCAGATCTCGGAGAGGAACGCGTTGAAGCCGGGGCCGGGCGGGACGACCCCCATGTTGCCGGGCGCGGCCTCGGTGATCAGGCAGGCGATCCGGTCGCCGTGCTCGGCGAAGGCCGCCTCGACCGCGGCCCGGTCGTTGTAGGGCAGCACGAGCGTGAGCGCGGTCGACGACTCAGGGACGCCGGGAGTCCCCGGGATCGAGAACGTGGTCAGGCCGGAGCCCGCCGAGGCGAGCAGCGCGTCGAGGTGGCCGTGGTAGCAGCCGGCGAACTTCACGACCACGTCGCGACCGGTGAAGCCGCGGGCGAGCCGGATCGCCGACATCGTCGCCTCGGTGCCGGAGGAGACGAGCCGGACCTTCTCGACCGGGGTGCGGTCGATGATCTCCTCGACCAGCGCGACCTCGCCCTCGGTGGGCGTGCCGTACGACGTACCGCGGGCGACCGCCGCCTGGACCGCGGCGACCACCTCGGGGTGGGCGTGCCCGAGCAGCATCGGTCCCCAGGAGCAGATCAGGTCGACGTACTCGTTGCCGTCGACGTCGGTCAGCCAGGCGCCGCGCGCCGACGCGATGAACCGGGGGGTGCCGCCGACCGCGTTGAAGGCGCGGACCGGGGAGTTCACGCCGCCGGGCGTGACCGCGCGCGCCCGGTCGAACAGCTGCTCCGACCGGAGGGTCGGGCGGACCGCAGCGCGGGCGCTGCCGGGGCTCGGCGGGACGGGAGTCACCGCCTCATTGTGGCTGATCGGGCCACAACGGCACCTTTCGGGGGCCGTCTGACGTTACGCCTCCGCGGGTACTGTGGGGAGTGCCACGCCGGATCGAAGAAAATTCGAAGGTGTGACACCCGTAACCGGGGTATGGGACCATTCGTTCTGTCTGTGTCGCACCCGTGGGAGCAGGCGCGACGCACGGTGAGCCCGGATTTGGGGAGAGGCTCACGTGACCGAGCACGGGGCCCGCGAAAAGGGCCGGGGAGAGAGTTCAAATGTCGAGGAAGCGATTGGGACGGCTGCAACGCGCCGCCACCATCATTCCGCTCGCACTGCTGTCCGCTGCGTGGACCGCGAGCGTGGCCGGCATCGGCGGCGTCACGCCGTCGGTCTCTGCCGCCGAGCAGGGCCCCGACGGCTCGCTGCCGGACGGCACCAGCGTGCCGACCGAGGCGATCGAGGCGCCCGCGAGCGTCTCCGACCCTGACGCCCTGAGCCCGACCGGCAACGACCAGAACATCGTCGCGACCGCGTCCACCAACCAGATCCCGTCCGCGGCGCTCGCTGCCTACCAGCGCGCCGAGGCCGTCATCAACAAGGCCGACAAGTCCTGCAACCTCACCTGGCAGCTCGTCGCCGCCATCGGCCGCGTGGAGTCCAACCACGGCCGCGCCGGCGGCAACGTCCTCGACAACGACGGCGTTGCCCAGCCCGGGATCTTCGGCATCGCGCTCAACGGCAAGAAGAACACGCAGGCGATCAGCGACACCGACGCCGGCCAGTTCGACGGTGACACCCGCTGGGACCGGGCGATCGGCCCGATGCAGTTCATCCCCTCGACCTGGTCGATCGTGGGTGTCGACGCCGACGGTGACGCCAAGCGCAACCCGCAGGACATCGACGACGCCGCGCTCGCCACGGCGGTCTACCTCTGCTCCGGCAAGGACGACCTGTCGACCGTGGTCGGCCAGCGTGGGGCGGTCTTCCGCTACAACCACAGCCAGCAGTACGTCGACCTGGTGCTCTCGATCATGGACGCCTACCTCGAGGGCGACTTCACCACGATCCCGAACAACACCACCTCGGCCGGCTACATCGTCCCGGAGGCCCCGAGCTACAACCCGGGCACCTACAACGGCACGAAGGTCGACGAGCCCGACGCCGCTCCGGACACCGACGTCCCCGACGACACCTACGTCCCGGTGGACGACGGCGTCACCGAGACGCCTGACGGTGACGACGGCGACAACGACGGCGACAACGACGGCAACAACGGCGGGAACAACAACAACGGCCCGGTCGACGTGCCCGACACCAACACGCCGCTCGACGACGTGATCGAGCCGGTCGAGGACGCGCTCAACGGCCTGATCGACGGTCTGCTCGGCCCGCTCAAGGAGGGCCAGGTCCTCAGTTCCTGTGCCAACCGGTTCAACCCGATCACCCAGGCGGTGCAGTACCTCAACTGCGTGACCTCCTACGGGCTCAACCCCTGAGCACCTGACGCATCAGAAGGGCCCCGGATCATCGATCCGGGGCCCTTCGCGTTGACCGGCGGCTAGCGCACCAGCCGCGCGGCCTCCACCGCCCAGTAGGTGAGGATCACGTCGGCACCGGCCCCCCGGATCGCCGTGAGCGTCTCGAGGATCGCCGGCTCGCGGTCGATCCAGCCGTTGGCGGCGGCCGCCTCGACCATGGCGTACTCACCGCTGACGTTGTAGGCGGCGACCGGCACCCCGCTGTCCTGGAGGGCGTCCGCGACGTGACGGAGGACGTCGAGGTAGGCCAGGGCGGGCTTCACCATCACGATGTCCGCGCCCTGCTCCACGTCGAGCAGGGCCTCCCGGACGCCCTCGCGCCCGTTGCGCGGGTCCTGCTGGTAGGTGCGCCGGTCGCCCTGCAGCGAGGAGTCGACCGCCTCGCGGAAGGGCCCGAAGAAGGCCGAGGCGTACTTGGCGCCGTAGGCCAGGATCCCCGTGTCGGTGTGGCCGGCGGCGTCGAGGGCGGCGCGGACCACGGCGACCTGGCCGTCCATCATCCCGCTCGGACCGACCATGTCGACACCGGCGGCTGCCTGGCTGAGCGCCATCTCGGCGTACGCCGCCAGCGTGGCGTCGTTGTCGACGCGCCCGTCGGGCGTGAGCACGCCGCAGTGACCGTGGTCGGTGAACTCGTCGAGGCACAGGTCGGCCATCACCACGACCGCGTCGCCGACCTCCTCGACGACGTCGCGGATGGCGACGTTGAGGATGCCGTCGGGATCAGTGGCCCCCGTCCCGACCGCGTCCTTGGTCGTCGGGATCCCGAACAGCATCACGCCGCGGACCCCGGCCTCCGCCGCCTCGACGACCGCCTTGCGCAGCGTGTCGCGGGAGTGCTGGACCACCCCCGGCATCGACGAGATCGCCCGCGGCTCGCTGAGGCCCTCCCCCACGAACAGCGGCAGCACCAGCTGCCCCGGCCGCAGCGTCGTCTCCGCCACCAGCTCCCGCATCGCGGGCGTCGTACGCAGCCGGCGGGGACGTACGACCGGGCGGTTGATCTCGTTCATGGGGTCATTGTCGCGCATGCAGGAATCCCCGGCTGACCGGCGAAACATTCACTTGTCGGGCATTGCAGTGCCCAACAAGTGCAGGAATCCCCGGTCGACCGGGGATTCCTGCAACCCGGAATGAGCCCTACTCGGCCTTGCGACGCCGGCCGGACGCCTTGCGGTCCGACGGCTTGGTGACGGGGTCGCCGGCCTCGAGCATCGCCTGGCGGCGGGCAGCACCGAAGTCGGCGAGGGCCTCGACGAGGAGGTCGACGTCGGGCTTGGGGGCCATCACGTCGACCCGCAGGCCGTGCTCCTCGGCGGTCTTCGCCGTGGCGGGGCCGATCACCGCGATCACCGTCGACGGGTGCGGCTTGCCGGCGATGCCGACCAGGTTGCGCACGGTCGAGGACGACGTGAAGACGACGGCGTCGAACTTGCCGGTCTTGATCGCGTCGCGGGTCGGGGCCGGCGGCGGAGCGGCCCGCACGGTGCGGTACGCCGTGACGTCGTCGCACTCCCAGCCGAGGTCGATCAGGCCGGCCACGAGGTTCTCGGTGGCGATGTCGGCCCGCGGCAGGAAGACCCGGTTGATCGGGTCGAGCTGCTCGTCGTACTCCGGCCAGTCCTCGAGGAGACCGGCGGCGGACTGCTCGCCCGAGGGCACCAGGTCGGCGCGCAGGCCCCATGCGGCGATCGCCTGGGCGGTCTTGTCACCGACCGCGGCGATCTTGAGGCCGCTGAAGGCGCGGGCGTCGAGGCCGTACTCCTCGAACTTCTCGCGGACCGCCTTGACCGCGTTGACCGAGGTGAACGCGATCCACTCGTAGCGGCCCTCGACCAGGCCGCGCACGGCTTTGTCCATCTGCTGCGGGTTGCGGGGCGGCTCGACCGAGATGGTCGGCACCTCCTCCGGGACACCGCCGTAGTGGCGCAGGCTGGCCGACAGGGTGGCGCTCTGCTCCTTGGTGCGCGGCACCAGCACCCGCCAGCCGAACAGCGGCTTGGTCTCGAACCACGACAGCGTCGCGCGCAGGTCGACGACCTGCCCGACCACCGTGATCGCCGGCGGGGCGATCCGCGCGGCGCGGGCGTCGGCGGCGATCCGGGCGAGGGTGGAGGTGACCGTCTGCTGCTCGGTGGTCGTGCCGACGCGGGTCATCGCGACCGGGGTCTCCGGCGAGCGGCCGGCGGCGATCAGGTCCTTGGCGATGTCGCCGATCTGGCCGACGGCCGAGAGCAGCACCAGGGTCGACGAGGCGCCGTAGCGGCTCCAGTCGACCCGGTCGCCACAGGTGACGACGGCGACCTCGCGGTGGTCCTTCGTCGTGAGCGGGATGCCGGCGTACGCCGGGACCGCGCCGACCGAGGAGACGCCGGGGACGATCTCGAAGGCCAGACCGACCTTGGCGACCGCCTGGGCCTCCTCGGGCCCGGAGGCGTAGAGGAACGGGTCGCCGCTGAGCAGGCGCACCACGCGCAGGCCGCGCTTGGCCTGCTTCACGACCACCTTGGCGCGCGCGGCGTGGGTGAGCGGCTGCCCGTCCTCGCCGAACCCGCCGTCGACGACCTCGGGACCCTGCTCGGACTCGACGGCGTCGACGCCGCGGACCCGGGCGATCAGGTCGCGGTGCTCGGGCGCCTCGGTGATCAGCACCTCCGCGTCCTCGATCAGCCGCAGCGCGCGCACGGTCAGCAGCTCGGGGTCACCCGGGCCGGTGCCGACGAACGCCACGCCGGCAGCGTGGGTGGTCGTGGCCCTGGTCGGCCCGGACTTGGCAGCCTTGGCGGTGGCCGGCTGTCCTGATGGAGCTCGCGTCATGCGTTGTGCACCTCTGTCGATCCTGCGGTGGGGACGGTCGTGTCGGGGCCGGAAGAAGGGGGGGCGGGGGGAGCGGAGTCGAGCTGGCCGGCGCCGTCGTCGAGCAGCTCGCGCGCCAGCTGGGCGCCCAGGTGGGCAGCGCCGGCGCGATCGGTCAGGGGGGCGGAGATGGAGCGGCGTACGGCGAGCGACCCGTCCTCCGACAAGACGACGGCCCGCAGCCACAGCTCGGGGCCCTCCTCCCCTTCGGCGACGTCGGCCAGGGCGCCGATCGGGGCCGAGCAGCCGCCCTCCAGGGTGGCCAGCGCGGCGCGCTCGGCGACGACGGCGGCATGGGTCGCGGGGTGGTCGAGCACGGCCAGCAGGTCGGCGAGCGGGTCGTCGGCACGACACTCGATCGCGAGCGCTCCCTGCCCGGGCGCAGGCAGCATCTGGAGCGGGTCGAGCACCTCGCTCACCTCGTCCAGCCGCCCGATCCGCGCCAGGCCTGCGCGTGCCAGCACCACCGCGTCACACTCCCCCGCCCGCACCTTGCCGATCCGGGTATCGACGTTGCCACGAATGGCGACCACGTCCAAACCGAGGCCGAGTGCGTGCAGCTGGGCCGCCCGCCGGGGCGACCCGGTACCGACCACGCTGCCGGCCGGGAGCTCGCCCAGGGTGAGCCCGTCGCGGGCGACGACGACGTCGCGCGGGTCCTCGCGCTCCGGCACCGCGGCCAGCACGATCCCCGGCTCGGGGTAGGTGGGCAGGTCCTTGAGCGAGTGCACGGCCAGGTCGACCTCGCCGGCGACCAGGGCGTCGCGCAGCGCGCTGACGAAGACACCGGTGTTTCCCGAGGAGGTGGAGCCGCCCTGGAGCGGGGTGCCGGCCGCCTGGGTGCGGTCGCCCTCGGTGGTGACCTCGACCAGCACGGTGTCGACGCCGAGACGGTCGCGGACCAGCGCCGCGACCTGCTCGGCCTGGGTCGTCGCGAGGAGGCTGCGCCGGGTGCCGACCCTCAGGGTGCGGCGGTCGGTCGCCACGGACTGCGTCGGGGAGGTCACGGCGCTCCCTCCTCGGGCACGCCCATCGGACGGGTGACCGCGTCGACCGCCTCGGGGTCGAGCGCGAACAGCTCGGCGAGGGCGGCGGCGTAGGACACCGCACCCTGCTCGTTGGCGAGCTCCTTGACCCGGACCGTCGGCTCGTGGAGGAGCTTGTCGGCGACCCGGCGCACGGCGTGCCAGATCTCGGCCCGGACGGCGTCGTCGAGCTCGGGCAGCCGGCTCTCGAGCCGGGTCATCTCGGCGTCCACGACCGAGGTGGCCATCGAGCGGAGCGCGACCACGGTCGGGGTGACGCTGGCCTGCCGGCGGGCGGCGAGGAAGGCGGTGACCTCCTCGCCCAGGATCCGGCGCACCTCGAGCACCTCGGCACCGCTGGTGCCGTCGTGGAGCGCCTCGGCCAGCTGTGCGAGCCCGACCAGGGTGACCCCCGGGAGCTCGCCGGCGGCGGGGTCGACGTCGTGCGGCAGCGCGAGGTCGATGATGGCGAGCGGTCGGTCACCGGCGTGCGCGCGAGCGGTCTCCAGGAGGTCCCGCCCGACCAGGGTCCCGGCCGAGCCGGTGCAGGTGATCAGCACGTCGGCCTCGGCGAGCTCGGCCACCAGCCCGGGCATGGGTACGGCGTGCGCGTCGTACTGTGCCGCGAGCCGCTTGGCCCGCTCCAGCGACCGGTTGACGACGGCGACCCGGCGGGCGCCCATCCGGGAGACCGTGGCGGTCGCGAGCCCGGCCATCGCGCCCGCCCCCAGGACCACGGCGGACTTGTCGCGAACCGAGTTGGCCGCCCCGTCGATCTGGTCGAGGGCGGCCGTGACCAGGGTCGGCGCGACCTGGTCGATCGCCGTCTCGGCGCGGGTGCGCTTGCCGACCCGGAGGGCCTGCTGGAAGAGGGTGTTGAGGGCGGGGCCGACGGTGCCGAGCTCCTGGCCCCGACGAAGCGCCTCGCGGGTCTGGCCGAGGATCTGGCCCTCGCCGACCGCCATCGAGTCGAGCCCGGCGGCGACCGTGAAGAGGTGGGAGATCGCGCCGTCGTCGTAGTGCACGTAGAGGTGCTGCAGCATCTCCTCGGTGGTCTGGCCGGCCCGCTCGACGAGAAGCCGCGAGAGCGACTCGACGCTGCCGTGGAAGCGCTCCACCTCGGTGTAGATCTCCACCCGGTTGCAGGTGGCGATGACCGTGGCCTCGGCGACGTGCTCGCACGACGACGCGTCGGCGATCAGCTTCTGCACGCCGTCGTCGTCGAGCGCCACCCGCTCGAGGAGCGCGACGGGCGCTGAGTTGTGGGAGATCCCGACCACCAGGATGCTCATGCATCGCCTCCGATCGCGGCGGCGACGTGGTCGCGCTCGTGCTCGTGCGCCTTGCGCTGTTCGTGGTAGGCGAGGATCTGCAGCTCGATCGACAGGTCGACCTTGCGCACGTCGACGCCGTCGGGGACCGAGATCACCGCCGGCGCGAAGTTGAGGATGCTGGTGACACCGGCCGCGACCATCCGGTCGGCGACGTCCTGGGCCGCGGCGGCCGGGGTGGCGATCACGCCGATCGCGACCGCATGCTCGCTGGCGATCGCCTCGAGGTCGTCGAACGGCCGCACCGGCACCCCGGCGACGACCTCCGCGTGCCGCTCCGGGTCGGCGTCGAGCAGGGCGACGACCCGGAACCCGCGGCTGCGGGAGCCGGAGTAGTTCGCGAGGGCGTGACCGAGGTTTCCGATGCCGACGATGACGACCGGCCAGTCCTGGGTCACCCCGATCTCGCGGGCGATCTGGTAGCGCAGGTAGTCGACGTCGTAGCCGACACCCCGGGTGCCGTAGCTGCCGAGGTAGGAGAGGTCCTTGCGGAGCTTGGCGCTGTTGACGCCGGCGGCCGTGGCGAGCTCTTCGCTGGAGCAGGTGCGGATGCCGCCCTCGGCGAGCGCCGTCAGGGCCCGCAGGTAGACGGGCAGGCGCGCCACCGTGGCCTCCGGGATCACCCGGGCCGTCTCGCTCGAACTCCGTGCGGTCACAGCTCTACTTTCCAGCCGGACTCCTGCTGAGATCGAGGATCCGGCCAGATCACTGTAGAAGTTTGTGAATGCGAGAACAAATCACCGGGAAGGCCCGGCCGGTGGCTGCCGTCAGCGCTCGACACTGGTGTGAGTGATAGGCCACACCACCAGCCGGTAGGCCGCGAAGTTGAGCGCGAGGCTGCACGCGATCGAGGCCAGCTTGGCGGCGGCCAGGCGCAGGTCACCGTCGTCGACGACGGTCTCGAGCGCCCAGAGCCAGCCGTGGATGAGCAGCGGTTGGGCGACCCACATCACCGCCCCGGTGGTGGCCACGAAGAGCCCCGCCTGCCGCAGCGTCAGCCGCTCGGCGCGGAAGGTGAAGAGGCCGTTGACGACGAAGCTGAACACCATGCCCGCGCTCGACGAGCAGAAGTTCGCGAGGGTGATCCCGAGCCGCTCGTGCAGCACCAGGAACAGCGCCCAGTCGATCGCGGTGTTGCAGACGCCGACGCCGGCGAACCGCACCACGGTCCACGGGATGCGGCGGCTCAGAGGAGGGCCCCCGGGTCGTCCTGCCCCATGTCGCGGTGCCGGCGCGGCAAGGGCGGGTCGCCGTCGCGCGCGACCAGCGCGAGCGAGTACAGCGGTCGGTCCTGGGCCTCGATGTAGACGCGGCCGAGGTACATGCCGATCACGCCCATCATGATCAGCTGGATGCCACCGAGCAGGAACATGCCGACGCCGAGGAACGCCCACCCGGGCACCGACTGGTCGGGGCGGAACAGCCGCACGTAGGCGACGTACGCCGCCAGCAGCACGCTGAGCAACGAGATGAAGATGCCGAGGCGGCTGATCATCCGCAGCGGCGCGGTCGAGAAGCCGAGGATGCCGTTGGCGGCGAAGCCCAGCATCTTGCGCAGCGGGTAGCCCGTCTCGCCCGCGAACCGCTCGTCGCGGTCGAAGAGCAGCGCCTCCTGCCGGAAGCCGACGTGCGCGACGATCCCGCGCAGGAACCGGCCGTGCTCGCGGTAGCGGGCGACCTCCGCGACGACCTTGGCGTCCATCAGCCGGAAGTCGCCGACGTTGCGGGGGATCTCGATGGAGGCGAGCCGGTCGAGCGCCCAGTAGAAGAGGTAGGCCGTGCTGCGCTTGAACACCGTGTCCTTGCGGCTGCGGCGCTGGCCGTAGACGACGTCGACGCCGTCCTCCCACAGGTCGAGCATCTGCACGCTGACCGCGGGCGGGTCCTGGAGGTCGGTGTCCATCACGATCACGGCATCCGCCGCCGCGCCTTCCGCGACCAGGTCGAGCCCGGCGGTGACCGCGAGCTGGTGACCGAAGTTGCGGGACAGGGAGAGCACGGTCACCCGCGAGTCGGCGGACCGCAGCTCGAGCAGCCGCTCGAGCGACTGGTCCCGGCTGCCGTCGTCGATGTAGACGAACTCGAAGTCGAGGTCGCTCCGGGCGTCGGTGGCCTCGCTGAGCGCGGCGTGGAAGACCGCGATGTTGTCCTGCTCGTTGTAGACGGGCAGGACGTACGTGATCCGGCGCCGGACTGCACCGTGCGGGTCGGCGGGATCGGGCATGCGGGGAACTCTAGTGTCTGGGTCGAGGCCCGAGTCCGCGACCCGGCACCCGACCGGGTGCGCCCGTCACCGCCAGGTGAACAGGTCGGCGAGGACGACGTCGCTGGTGCCGAGAGGGGTGCGGACCCGGACGTGGCGGGTCATGCGGCCGGTCGTGGCCGGCGAGACGGCGGTGACCTGGGAGTCGGAGTCGACGACGAAGGTCACGGTGCCGATCCCGCCGAACGTCACCCGGGTGGCGCCGGCGAACCCGGTGCCGGTGATCACCACCTCGGTGCCCCCTGCCAGCGGACCCGACGAGGGGGCGATGCCGGTGACCGTCGGGGCGACGCCATAGGTGAAGCGGCCGGCGACGACGGTCGGACTGGTGCCGACCAGGTTGCGCACCACGATGTTCCGGGTGACGTTCGTGGTCGAGCGGGGCGAGACGGCGGTGATCTGGGTGTCGGAGTCGACCGTGAAGCTCGTCGCCTGCCCGGTCGACCCGAAGCTCACCCGGGTCGTGCCGGCGAACCCGGTGCCGGTGATCACCACCTCGGTGCCCCCTGCCAGCGGACCCGACGAGGGGGCGATGCCGGTGACCGTCGGGGCGACGCCGTAGGTGAACCGGTCGGCGACGACGGCAGGGCTGACCCCGGCGGGGCCGCGGACCAGGATGTTGCGGGTGACGCTGACTGCCGAGGGAGGCGAGACGGCGGTGATCTGGGTGTCGGAGTCGACGGTGAAGCTCGTCGCCTGCCCGGTCGACCCGAAGTCCACCCGGGTGGCACCGGTGAACCCGGTGCCGGTGATCACCACCTCGGTGCCCCCTGCCAACGGGCCCGATGCGGGGGCAACGCCCGTGATCGCGGGGGCCGACTGCCACTGGGCGTGGGCGGAGACCTGCACGGGACCGCCGTCGGCGCTGGCGCCGGGGAGCGTGCTCGTCCCGGTGATCGGGTCGCCCGTGCCGTCGGCCGCGGAGTTCCAGCCGGTGAAGACGGAGCCGGCCTTGGTCGGGTCCGACGGGAAGAGGCGGTCGCCGTTGGCGAAGGTGTCGGCGAACACGGTCACGGGGTCGGGTGCGGTCGAGCCGCCGCGGGTGTCGAAGTCGACCGCGTAGTGGCGGTCCCGGACGGTCACGTCGCCGCCGGTCACGTGCGGGGTGGGCAGCAGGATCCGGCCACCGTCCTCGATCTGGCCCTGGCCGACGATGGTGGCGTACGTCGGGTCGGGGCCGGCGGAGCCGTCGATCACCCCGTCGGGGCCGATGGTGATCTCAGCGCCGAGCACGGAGTCCGGCACCCGTAGGAACCCGGAGGGCAGGCGCAGCACGCCGCCGTCGACCGCCAGCGTCCCGAACCCGGTCGCGCCCTCCCCCGCGCCGACCGCGGAGCTCGGGCCGGTCGCGATCACGGTGCCTCCGTCGATGACGGTGGTGCCGCCGGCGCCGGACAGGTCCCCTCCGATGCCGGCTGCGTCCACGCCGCCGCGCGCACTGACCGCGCCGCCCTTGATCGTGACGGTGGACCCCGTGTTCCTGATCCCGGCAATCCCGGGTGAGCCGGAGGCGTCGGCCGTCATGGTGCCGCCGCCCGCGGTGTCGTCGATCGTGAGCGCCTGATCGGCGGCGATCAGCGCGTTGCGGACGGTCAGGTCGTGGCCGGCGAGGTCGAGGACCGCGTGACAGCCGATGCTGACCTCGGCTCCCGGGGCGACGATCTCGGCGGCCAGGGTGATGGTGGTCGGGTAGTCGACCGTGCCGGTGCAGGTGCTGCCGGCTGCCTGCAGCGCCGCGATGCTGTCCACCGTGGTGTCGCCGGAGAACGGCGCCGCGATCATCGACACCGAGCTGCTGCTGTAGCTGGCGACGTAGGTGGTGTGGGTCGAGCGGTCCGTGGCCAGCCCGTAAGGACTCTGCCCGACCGGGACCGTCGCGGTCACCGAGTTCGAGGTGCCGTCGATCACCGACACCACGTGGTTGGTGGCGCTGGTGACGTAGGCCGTGTGCGTGCTCGGATCCACCGCGACGCCGTACGGGCCGTTGGGCACCGGGATGGTCGCGGTCACCGAGTTCGAGGTGCCGTCGATCACCGACACCGAGCTGCTGCTGATGTTGGTGACATACGCGGTGTGCGTGGAGGGGTCCACCGCGATGGCGAACGGGCTGATCTCGACCGGGACCGTCGCGGTCACCGCGTTCGTGGTGCCGTCGATCACCGACACCGAGCCGTTGTTGTAGCTGGTGACGTAGGCCGTGTGCGTGGTCGGATCCACCGCGACGCCGTACGGGCTGGACCCGACCGGGACCGTTGCGGTCACCACGTTCGTGGTGCCGTCGATCACCGACACCGTGTTCTCGTAGGTGTTGGCGACGTAGACCGTGTGCGTGGTCGGGTCGACCGCGACGCCGTACGGGCCGGACCCGACCGGGACCGTCGCGGTCACCGCGTTCGTGGTGCCATCGATCACCGACACCGTGTTGTCGTTGTGCCCGGTGACGTACGCCGTGTGCGTGGTCGGGTCCACCGCGACGCCGTACAGACCGGACCCGACCGGGACCGTCGCGGTCACCGATCTCGTGGTGCCGTCGATCACCGACACCGAGCTGTCGTCGAGGTTTCCGACGTACGCCGTGTGCGTCGACGGATCCACCGCCACGGAGAACGGACCGCCCCCGACCGGGACCGTGGCCACGACGTCGTAGGTGCCCGCAGCCTGGGCACCGGTGCCGCTCATGGGGGTCGAGGCAAGCGCGGCGACCAGGGCAAGACCGAGGAGCGGGCGGCGGGTACGCAGCAACAGCGGAGGCATCGGAAAGCACCGTTCAGTCGTCGGGGATCAGGCGGGCGTGCGTCTGGTCCGGGACGAGGAGCCTCGTGCGCTCGGTGCGATCACTCGCAGCGATGCGTTCCATGCAGTCCGCGAACCGTAGCCGGGTTGCCGCGAACCCGTGCCGTTTCCCGCCGAACCGGACCGTTTGTCCGGGTAAGCGCTGCCGGTCCCCGTCTCAGATGGCCATCAGGCCGAGCACGACGATCACCGTCGCGAAGACGCCGGAGAGCGCGAGCTGCACCGGCTTCAGCCACCGGCTGAGGCGGGCGTCGGTGCCCTCCAGCCGCTCGCGCACCGGGTCGGCGTGGTGGCGGCGGAGGTACGACTCGCGGAGGAACCCGGCACCCGCGACCGCGAACAGCGGCCCGGCCGTGGTCCAGTAGCGCGACCCGGCGACGTGGACGAAGGGCTGCACGAAGAGCGCCAACAGGCTCAGCTTCACCAGCGTGTCGAGGATCTGCGACTCGAGGGACCGCAGCTGGACGAACAGCATCGAGAGCAGCGCGAACAACAGGAACGGGACGTAGTAGAGGTACGTCGACCAGTAGACGACCCGCTCCGCCACCTCGCCGACGGGCCCGCGTCCGTCCTCCGGCGCGATGTAGCGCACGAAGTTGGCGGGGATGAAGAGGTAGGAGCCGATGTTCCACCAGGCCTGGCGCGCGTAGTCGCGGCGGTCGAGGTCACGCAGCGCGTAGTCGGACATCTGCTGCTCGACCACGACCTCGGACTCGCCCGTGGCGCGGCTGACCTCGCGGGCGTAGCGCAGCGGGCGGAACCACAGGTAGCTGTCGGGGTCGCACTCGCCGAAGCAGACGAGCTCGCGATCACCGAACGTGTTCGCCAGGGAGATCGGCACCGTGGTCGTGGTGACCACCCGGGTGTCCAACGACTTCGACGCTGCGATCGACCACGGCGCGAGCAGCATCAGGCAGACCACGCCGGCCACGGCAGCGGCCCCGAGCGCCCGCCAGCGCTGCACGCCCTTCAGCAGCACCAGCGCCGCGACCAGGGTCACGCTGCCGAGCACGGCGAGCACGATCGACGTGCTCGACCGCAGGTAGAGGACCGTGATCGCGAGGAGACCGAGCTGGACCGCCTCCTTCCACGCCGGTGGCTCACCGGCGCGGAGCTTGCGGAGCATGTCGACGACGTGGGCGACGAGCACGATCAGCACGACGCCGCTGAGCGGGTCGCCGTACGCCGTGAACGACATCAGCACCCAGCTCGGCAGCAGCGCGGGGAAGGCGACCAGCAGCGCGGCGTACCCGGAGCCGAGCCGGTTGCGGACCGAACGCACCGCCCAGAGCAGGACCAGGAGGTTGGCGAGGCCGAGGTAGGCACGGCACAGCGGGTCGGCCGCGTCCGGGAACACCACGAACAGCGGCGTCATCAGGATCGCCATGCCGGGCATGAACCAGCCCGAGCCGACCACGTTGCGCTCGAGCTCGGCCCCGTCGGGCGCGGTGAACGCGAAGACGTCGCGCACCAGGTTCGACAGGGCGCGGGCGCCGTCGTAGTACTGCTGCTCGTCGTTGTACGCCGGTGCGTGCATCGTCAGCGGGTAGATCAGCAGCTTGAGCACGACGTGGGCGACCAGCAGCCAGACCAGCAGCACCTCGGTGCGCGGCATCCGGGCGGCCACGCGGGTGACGACGCCCGTCATGCCTCGTCGTCCCAGCGCTTCGTCGACTTCGGCTGGCTGCAGACGTCGGGTGCGTCCGCGGGCGGCTCGACGACCGGGAGGTCGAGCTCGAACGTGCCGCGCACGATGGTGTCCTCCTCGATGCCGGGCAGCTGCTCGACCAGCACCCGCACGGTCTCCTGCCGGCCGGCGCCGGGCACGCGGAGCACGGCGTCGTACGGCGCGGGGCGCTTCGAGGCGACGAACCCGGCCTCGGCGAAGTCGGCGACGATCGCGTCGAGCGCCTCGGGAGCGTCGATCTCGTCGTACTGGCCGATCAGCCGCCGCCGCAGCTCACCGTCGACCTCGACGTCCCCGTCGCGCCGGATCTGGTAGCCGAAGCTGAACCGGACGTCGCCCGGGAGCGGGAAGCAGCCGTTGGTGAGGGCGTCGGGGGGTACCTCGGGCCGGTAGTCCTCGGTCGGCTCGGCGCGACCGAACCGGTGGCTGACGAGCAGGACGACGAGCACCGCCACGATCCCCGCCAGCGCCCCCATGCTCCGCGCCTTCCCCGTCACGCCCACGACCCTAAGGTGTGGCCGCGGGTCAGCCGCCGAGGGCCCTCCGCAGACGCGCCGGATCGACCCGCCAGAAGTCGTGCTGCCGTCCGTCGACGAAGGTCACCGGGATCTCGTGGGCGAACCGCTGCTGCAGCTCCGGGTCGCCGTCGATGGAGATCTCGACGTAGTCCTCGCCCAGCTCGGCGCACACCGCCACGACCACGGCCCGCGCCTCGTCGCACAGGTGACACCCGGGACGGCCGTAGAGGGTGACCCGCGGCGCTGCGACGTCATTCACGCGCGACTCACTCCAGCAGCCCCAGGGCGCGGCGCCGCTCGCGTCCGCGCAGCCGGCCCTTCTGCACCTTGCCGGTCACCGTGTGCGGCAGCTCCGCCACGACCTCGATCCGGGTGGGCCGCTTGAACCGTGCGAGCCGCTGCTCGCAGTGCTCCTCCACCGCTGTCACCAGCGCCGCGGCGGCGGCCTCCGGCCCGGCAGGTACGACGTACGCGACGACCGCCTCGCCGGTCAGCTCGTCCTCGGCGCCGATGACGGCCGCGTGGCGCACGCCTGGGACCTCGAGGAGCACGGCCTCGACCTCGGTCGGGTAGACGTTGAACCCGGAGACGATCACCAGGTCCTTCACGCGGTCGACCAGGTGCAGGTCGCCGGCGTCGTCGAGCACACCGACGTCGCCGGTCGCCCACCACCCATCGGCGTCGGGACCGTCCGCGCCGTCGGGCCAGTAGCCGCTGAACAGGTTGGCCCCGCGGATCTCGATCTCACCCGGGTCGGCGAGGTCGGCGCCGCTCAGCGGGACGCCGTCGTCGTCGACCAGCCGGAGCTCGATGCCGTCGAGGGGCGCGCCCACCGAGCCGGGCTCCGGCTTCTCCGAGCGCAGCGTCGTGGTCACCACCGGCGCGGCCTCGGTCAGGCCGTAGCCCTGGTGCACCGGGATCCCGGTGCGACTCGTGAAGTCGTCGATGACCTCGGCCGCCAGCGGCGCCGACCCGGAGAGAACCAGCCGCACCGGACCGAGCCGCTCCTCGAGCGCGTCGACGTCGCGCCAGTAGGCGAACACCGGCGGGGCGACCGGGACGACGCTGCAGGCCTCGTCCTCGATCAGGTCGAGGGTGCCCTCGGGGTCGAACCGCTCGGCGAGCACCAGCTTGGCGCGGTGGCGGAGCACGCCGCCGAGCACCGCGTTGAGGCCGTAGACGTGGAAGAGCGGCAGCACGCCGAGCACGACGTCGTCGCTGTGGATCATCGGCGGGTCGACGGTGGCGACCTGGTCGAGGTTGGCGACCAGCGCGCGATGGGTCAGCATCACCGCGCGCGGCAGGCCGGACGTGCCGCTCGTGTAGAGCAGCACGGCGAGCTTCTCGGGATCGCGCAGCGGCGGCACCGTCCGCGGCTCGACCGAGCAGAGGTCGTCGTACGAGCGCTCGTCGGCCTCGAGCGGCGCTCCGACCACGACCACTCGCACCGCACGGTCACCACCCTGGTTCACGGTGGTCGTCGCGGTGCGCACCGCGGCGACGGTCTCGGCGTCGGCGACGACCATCCGGGCGCCGGAGTCGGCGAGCATCCGGGCCAGCTCGTCGGGCGTCGAGCCGGGGTTGACGGGGANGCTCGTCGGGCGTCGAGCCGGGGTTGACGGGGACGGCGACCGCCTGGGCGCGGAGGATCCCGAAGTACGTCGTGACGAACTCCAGCCGGTTGCCGAGCGCGAACAGCACCCGGTGACCGGCCACGATCCCGGCCTCACCGAGACCGCTGGCAACCCTGGTCACCTCGTCGTCGAGCTCGGCCCAGGTCATCCCCCGGCCGCCGGCCTCGACCACAGCGAGCCGCTCCCCGGCCTCGGCCGCTGCGGTTCCCACCAGGGCGGCCACGTCGGGAACAGACATGGCGGCGATAGTACGCGCGCGACCGGACCAGGCTCATGCCTCCTGCGAAACAGGGCCGCGACTAGGCTTCCCCCATGGCAGCGCCTCCTGATCGCTCCAAGCGGCTCAACCTCAAGCAGCGCTCCAAGCTCGCCGGCGAGGCCGCAGCCGCCGCCACCGAGGTCGAGACCGCCCTCACGCTGCCCGCGGACACCCGGGCCGCGGCGTTCTTCGACGTCGACAACACCGTGATGCAGGGCGCGAGCATCTTCCACTTCGCGCGCGGCCTCTACCGCCGCAAGTTCTTCACGACCCGCGACCTGGTCGGAGCCGCCTACAAGCAGGCCTACTTCCGGTTCGTCGGCGTCGAGGACCCCGAGCACGTCGCCGAGGCACGCAATTCGGCGCTCGCCTTCATCGCCGGCCACACCGTGATCGAGCTCCAGGACCTGGGTGAGGAGATCTTCGACGAGGCGATGGCGCACCGGATCTGGCCCGGCACCCGCGCCCTCGCCCAGCTGCACCTCGACCAGGGCCAGCGCGTGTGGCTGGTCACCGCCGCCCCGATCGAGATCGCCCAGGTGATCGCCCGGCGGCTCGGCCTGACCGGCGCGATGGGCACGGTCGCCGAGCACGAGAACGGCGTCTACACCGGCCGGCTGGTCGGCGACCTGCTGCACGGCCCGGCGAAGGCCGAGGCGATCAAGGCGCTCGCGGAGCGCGAGGGACTCGACCTGGCCGCGTGCTCGGCGTACTCCGACTCGATCAACGACCTGCCGATGCTGAGCCTGGTCGGCGACCCCTGCGCGATCAACCCCGACGCGAGGCTGCGCGCCCACGCCCGCGAGCACGGCTGGCGGGTGCGGGACTACCGCACCGGACGCAAGGCCGCCCGGGCCGGCCTGGTGGTCGGATCGGCCGCCTCGGGCGCGGCCGTGGCCAGCGTCCTGGTGGGCCGGCAGGTGCGCAAACACCTCCGTTAACACCGGTTGAAGGGCGCGCGTACGCCGGCTCAGGGTTGTCCGTTTTGTACCGTCGAGGGCCGATCGGCCCTACCATGCGGTAGGGGCGTCAACCTGGGAGGGAAACCAGTGAGCCGGGACAGGGACATCACGCGGGGTCTTGCGGCCTTGCGCGCTGCCGTCGCGGCCGCCCTCCAGCCCCCCGTCTCCCCCGCCCTCGCTGTCGCCGGCGGAGCTCCGCAGGCGGCCCCTGCGGGCCCCTCCCCGCTCGGCTGGCTGTTCAGCGAGGCGACCTACGGTCCCGACTCCGGCGTCGG
>NZ_JACEHF010000083.1 GCF_014180685.1 Nocardioides pelophilus
CGTCTCCCGCCGCTCGCGGCTGCTGGTCGCCGACGGCGACCACGTCGAGGTCGGTCAGATGCTCACCCAGGGCACCCCGGACCCGAAGGAGGTGCTGCGGATCCTCGGTGTCCGGCGGACCCAGCAGCACCTCGTCGACGAGGTCCAGGAGGTCTACCGCAGCCAGGGTGTGTCGATCCACGACAAGCACATCGAGATCATCGTGCGGCAGATGCTGCGCCGGGTCACGGTGCTCGAGTCGGGTGACACGGCCCTGCTGCCGTCCGACCTGGTCGACCGCGGTCGCTTCGAGGAGGAGAACCGGCGGGTCGTCTCCGAGGGCGGCAAGCCGGCCTCGGGTCGTCCGGAGCTCATGGGCATCACCAAGGCCTCGCTCGCGACCGAGTCGTGGCTCTCGGCGGCCTCCTTCCAGGAGACCACCCGGGTGCTCACCGACGCCGCGATCAACGCTCGTTCCGACTCGCTGCGCGGGCTGAAGGAGAACGTGATCATCGGCAAGCTGATCCCCGCCGGCACCGGCCTGGAGCGCTACCGCGCCATCCGGGTCGAGCCGACCGAGGAGGCGCGCCAGGCGGCCTACGCCGTCACCGGCTACGAGTCCTACGACTACGAGTTCGGTGCCACCGGCGGCCAGGCCGTCGCACTGGACGACTTCGACTTCGGCTCGTACCAGAACTAGGCCGTCACCCGGCTGGGCTCGCGAAGGCGAGGATCAGGCGGGACGGTTGAGTAGCAGAAGGCACCCCCGAGCTTGCTCGGGGGTGCCTTCCGCATTTCGAGACCCGGTGACGCGTCCACCCCCGACCGTCACCCCGGTTACCTGCGCCGGATCGGGTACTGCTCAAGGGATGCACCCGACGAGAGGGCACGACATGTCGAGCAATGGCTCCGACAACGGTCAGGACATCGAGCTGCGGGACGAGGTGCCGCTCGAGGATGCCCTCGAGCAGAGCCAGGACGCCGGCCCCGACGAGGAGGAGAACCAGCGCTACGACGAGGGGGACTTCCCCGACGACGCGGTCGGTCTCGACGGCACGCCGGTGGACCAGATCCTGCAGGAGCGGGAGGAGCGACTCGACCCGGAGAACCGCCCCGAGAACTCTGAGGTCTCGAACGCGGGCCGGGAGTTCGACATGGAGAAGGGGATGTTCACCGACGAGCCGGGCTACGACGAGGCCGAGAAGAAGTGGGACACCGGCGCGGTCTGACCGGGGGACCGGGTCGCTGCGCAGGGTCCGAGGCTGAGAGAATGGCGGGGTGACCACCCCGCAACGCACCGATGTGCTCGTCGTGGGCGCGGGGCCGGCGGGCTCCGCCGCCGCGGCGTGGGCGGCGCGTCTGGGTGCGGACGTCGTACTGACGGACGCGGCGGTGTTCCCGCGCGACAAGACGTGCGGTGACGGGCTCACGCCGCGAGCCATCGGCGAGCTCGGGCGGCTCGGACTGACCGACTGGGTCCGGGCGCACACGGTCAACCAGGGCCTGCGGGCGCACGGCTTCGGCCAGACGCTGCACCTGCCGTGGCCCGGTGGCACCCTGCCCGACTGGGGCAGCGCGATCGCGCGCACCGAGCTCGACGACTACCTGCGGACCACGGCGATCAAGGCCGGCGCCACCGGGATCGACGGTGCGCGGGCGGTCGACGTCCGGATGGACGGCGGCCGGGTGGCCGCGGTGGTCTTCGCGCGCGGCGGGTCCGGAGGCTCGCAAGCGCGCACCTCGACCACCAGGACTTCCGACGTCTTCGAGATCGAGTGCGGGCGACTGGTGGTGGCCGACGGGGTGCGCTCCCCGCTCGGCAAGATCCTCGGCCGGGAGTGGCACCGCGACACCGTCTACGGCGTCGCCGGCCGGTGCTACGTGTCGTCGACGATGGCGGACGACCCGTGGATCAGCTCGCACCTCGAGCTGCGCGGTCAGCAGGGCGAGATCCTCTCGGGCTACGGCTGGCTGTTCCCGCTCGGCTCGGCCGCCGGCGGGATGAACCTCGGCGTCGGGACGCTGGCCACCGCCAAGCGGCCCGCCGACGTCGCGATCAGGCCGCTGATGAGCTTCTACGCCGAGCAGCGGCGCGAGGAGTTCGGCCTCGGCGACGACCTGCGGATGCCGACCTCGGCCCTGCTGCCGATGGGCGGCGCCGTGTCGAACGTCGCCGGACCCAACTGGGCGCTGATCGGCGATGCCGCGGCGTGCGTGAACCCGCTCAACGGCGAGGGCATCGACTACGGCCTCGAGACCGGGCGGATGGTCGCCGAGCTGATGACCGAGCAGCCCCGGAGCGACCTCGGGATCGTGTGGCCGGCGATGCTCCGCGAGCACTACGGCGAGTCGTTCTCCATCGCCCGTCGCCTCGCCGGTCTCGTCACCGTGCCCCGGCTGCTGCCGACGCTGGGCCCGGTCGGCATGCGCTCCGACCTGCTGATGACACTGGCGCTGCGCTGGATGGGCAACCTGGTCACCGACGAGGACCGCGACCGGTCCGCCCGGGTGTGGCGCTGGGCCGGCCGGCGGTCGCTGGCCAGGGACGCTCGACCTCCGTTCTCCTGACGTCGACGGACGCTCCTCTAGGCTGGCGCCGCAAGGAGGGCAGCATGGGGCAGCGGGTTCAGCGGTTGGCGGCGTACGCCGTCATCGTGCGCGGCGACCGCATCCTCCTCAGCCGGCTCTCGGAGCGGGTCACCAAGAACGAGCTCTGGACGCTGCCCGGCGGCGGGGTCGACCACGGCGAGGACCCGCGCACGGCCGTCGTTCGCGAGGTCTACGAAGAGACCGGGTTGCGCGCCGAGATCGGCCCCACCGCCCGCGTGTTCTCGATGCACGTCGAGGACACCTGGCGTCGGGGGCGCCGGGTGGACGCGCACTCCGTGCGCATCGTGTACGACGGATGGGTGGCCGCCGACGCCCCCGAGCCCCAGGTGATGGAGGTCGACGGGTCGACGTCCGACGCCGCCTGGCAGCCGATCGCGGCGGTGCTCGACGGGTCGCTGCCGACCGTCGGGCTCGTGACCGAGGCGCTCGCCGAGCACCAGGCCCATCAGCGCCAGCGGGTGGCCGCCTACGCCTACGTCGAGCGCGCCGGTGCGCTGCTCCTGACCCGGAACTCGCTGCGCGGACCGCACCCCGGTGTCTGGACCCTGCCCGGTGGCGGGGTCGACCACGGCGAGTCCCCGCGCGACACCGTGGTGCGCGAGCTGCACGAGGAGTGCGGCCTCGAAGGCGTGGTCGGCGAGCTGCTGACCGTCGACGACCACCACTTCACCGGCACCGCGCCGAGCGGACGGAGCGAGGACTTCCACGCGATCCGGATCGTCTACCGCGCGACGGTCCCGGAGGACGTCGAGCCGCGGGTGGTCGAGGTCGACGGCACGACGGATGCGGTCGCGTGGGTGCCGCTCGCGGACGTCGCCGCCGACGAGACGCGGTTCAGCAGTCTGGTGCGGGCCGCGGTCGCTGCTGCTGGCGACTGACGCCTTGGTTTCGAGGCTCGCTTCGCTCGCACCTCAACCAGCGGCGGCGGCGAGGGGCGGTGCGTGGCGCCTTGGTTTCGAGGCTCGCTTCGCTCGCACCTCAACCAGCGGCGGCGGGGGCTTCGCTCGCATCTCAACCAGCGGCGGGGGGCCGCGACCAGCGGCGTCGTCTAGGTTGGGCGGGTGAGTGAGACCGTCTTCACCTATGCCGCGCCGGCGCTGAAGTTCGGACGCGGGGCGTCCCGTGAGCTCGGCTACGACCTCTCGTCCTGGGGGGCCCGCCGCGTCCTGCTCGTCACGGACCCGGGTGTCGCTGCGGTCGGGCACCCGGACGCGGTGGCAGTGGGACTCTCGCAGTACGGCGTCGCCGTCACGACGTACGACCAGGCTCGGGTCGAGCCGACGGATGCGTCGCTGACCCACGCCGTGGAGTTCGCGCGGGCCGAGGGGCCGTTCGACGCGGTGGTCGCTGTCGGCGGGGGATCGGCGATCGACACCGCGAAGGCGGTCGCGCTGCTGGTGACGAACCCCGGCGACCTGATGGACTACATCAACGCGCCCGTCGGCAAGGCGCGCGCTCCGCAGCACCCGCTGCTGCCGCTGGTCGCCGTGCCGACGACCACCGGCACGGGGAGCGAGAGCACCACGATCTGCGTCCTCGACGTGCTGGCGCTGAAGGTCAAGACCGGCATCAGTCACCCGATGCTCCGCCCGCGCCTGGCGGTCGTCGATCCCGACCTCAGCGCCACCCAGCCGCCCGGCGTCGCCGCGGCCGCGGGGATGGACATCCTGTGCCACGCCCTCGAGAGCTACACCGCGCGCTGGTACGCCGACTTCGACGCCAAGACCCCGGAGCAGCGGGTGCCCTACTGCGGCGCCAACCCGATCGCCGACCTCTGGTCCGAGCGGGCGCTCGGCCTGCTGGCCGGCTCGTTCCGCGCGGCCGTCCGGCCGGGCGGGATGGCGCCCGACGTCGCCGAGCAGATGGCGATGGCGGCGACGTTCGCCGGACTCGGCTTCGGCAACGCAGGGGTGCACATCCCGCACGCCAACGCCTACCCGATCGCGGGCCGGGTCCGCGACTTCCGGCCGGCCGACTACCCCGCGGACGAGCCGATCGTGCCGCACGGCATGGCGGTGGCGCTGACCGCGCCGGAGGCGTTCCGGTTCACCTTCGACGCCGCGCCCGACCGCCACCTCCGGGCGGCCCGGCTGCTGGATCCCGCGGCGGAGGGGACCGGACCCGACGTACTGCCGCGCACGCTGGCGGCGTTGATGCGCGACATCGGCATCCCCAACGGGCTGGGCGAGGTCGGCTACGGCGAGAGCGACGTCGACGACCTGGTCGCCGGCGCCATCCAGCAGCAGCGGCTGCTGGCCACGGCCCCCAAGCCGGTCACCGAGGACGACCTCGCCGTGATCATCCGGTCCTCCCTGCAGCACTGGTGACCGACGCGTCGCGCGGTCCGCGGAGCACGTCCGAGGACGTCGCCGGTCAGAGCGCCCACTAGATTGACCGGGTGAGTGTCGTCGGTGAGCTGGTGGCCGAGCTGGCCCGTCGTGGCGTCGACGCCGACGACTCGGCCCTGACCCGCGCCCTCTACTCCTCCGACGCGTCGCTCTACCGGGTGCTGCCCGCCGCCGTCGCGCGGCCCCGGCACCGCGACGAGCTGGAGGCGGTGCTCGAGGTCGCCGCGGCGCTGGGGTCGTCGGTGACCATGCGCGGAGCCGGTACGTCGATCGCGGGCAACGCCGTGGGCGAGGGCATCGTGGTCGACACCCGCCGGCTGGACCGGGTGCTGGCGATCGACCCCGAGGCCCGCAGGGCACGGGTCGAGCCCGGCATCGTGCACGCCGTGCTGCAGCGCGCCGCGGCGCCGTACGACCTCCGGTACGGCCCGGACCCGTCGACGCACACCCGCTGCACCATCGGCGGCATGGTCGGCAACAACGCCTGCGGGTCGCGGGCGCTGGGCTACGGACGGACGGCCGACACCATCGTCGACGCCGACGTGCTGTGGGGCGATCGGTCCGCCGCGCCGGGCGAGGTGGAGGCGCGGCTGGCGGCCGTGGTGGCCGCCGAGCTGGGTCACGTGCGGACGTCGTTCGGGCGGTTCTCGCGCCAGGTGTCGGGCTACTCGCTGGGGCACCTGCNGCGATTCTCGCGCCAGGTGTCGGGCTACTCGCTGGAGCACCTGCTGCCCGAGCGGCTGTCGGTGCCGCGGTTCCTCGCCGGCTCGGAGGGCACGCTGGGGTTGGTGCGCGAGCTGACGGTGTCGCTGGTGCCCGAGGAGGAGCGGGACCTGCTCGTGCTCGGCTATCCGTCGATGGTCGAGGCGGCGGACGCGGTGCCGGCGCTGCTCGGGTGGTTTCGAGGCTCGGCCGCGGGCGGCCTCGCACCTCAACCACCGGGCGCACCTCAACCACCGGCGCGGATGGTGGCGTGCGAGGGGCTGGACGCGCGGATCGTCGACCTGGTGCGGGCACGGGGCGGTGCGGTGCCCGAGCTGCCGCGGGGGAGCGGCTGGCTCTTCGTGGAGGTGGCCGGACCCGAGCGGGCGAGCGCCCTGCCGGCGCTGGTGGCCGTGGCCGGCGCACTGGAGTCGCGGACGGTCGGGTCGGCCGCGGAGGCCGCCGCGCTGTGGCGGATCCGGGAGGACGGCGCGGGCCTGGCCGCCCGCAGCCTGACCCGGCCGGCGTACTCCGGCTGGGAGGACGCCGCCGTCCCGCCCGAGCGCCTCGGGGCCTGGCTGCGGGACTTCGACGCGCTGCTCCGGGAGCACAACCTCGACGGCGTGCCGTACGGCCACTTCGGGGACGGCTGCGTGCACGTGCGGATCGACTTCGACTTCTCCGGCGGACCGAGTGCGTTCCGCGAGTTCCTGGTCGCGTGCGCCGAGAGGCTGCGCGAGCACGGGGGCTCGCTGTCGGGAGAGCACGGCGACGGCCGAGCCCGGTCCGAGCTGCTGCCGATGATGTACGACGACACCTCGCTCGCGCTCTTCGCCGCGGTCAAGCACGCGTGCGACCCGGCCGGGCTGCTCAACCCCGGCGTGCTCGTCGACCCGCAGCCGCTCGACGCCGACCTGCGGCCGGTGCGGCCGGTGGCGCAGGTCGTCTCGACCCTGGCGTTCGCCCACGACGGTGGCTCGCTCGGCGCGGCCGCCCATCGCTGCACGGGCGTGGGCAAGTGCGTCGCGCCGTCGCCGGCAGGGGTCATGTGCCCGTCGTACGTCGCCACCGGAGACGAGAAGGACTCCACCCGCGGCCGGGCGCGGGTGCTCCAGGAGGCGGTGACCGGCGGGCTGCCCGGGGGGCTCGCCGATCCGGCGGTCCACGAGGCGCTCGACCTGTGCCTGTCGTGCAAGGGCTGCTCGTCGGACTGCCCGACCGGCGTCGACATGGCGTCGTACAAGTCCGAGGTGCTGCACCGGACCTACGCCGGCAAGCGCCGGCCGCGTTCCCACTACCTGCTCGGCCGGCTGCCGCGGTGGGCGCGGCTGGGCGCGCCGGTCGCGCGGCTCAACAACGCCGCGCTGCGGGTCGGACCGTTCGCGTCGCTGGCGAAGGCGATGGCGGGGGTCGACTCCCGCCGGTCGTTGCCGACGTTCGCGTCGCCGACCTTGCGGAAGGCTGTCCGGCAAGGGTCTCGTGACGGGCGCCGGGCGAGCTCCTCGACCGACGAGGGAGTCGACGTGTGGGTGTGGGCGGACTCGTTCACCGACCACTTCCGCACCGCCCCGGGACTGGCAGCGATCGCCTTCCTCGAGGCCGCCGGCCTGCGGGTGCGGGTGATCGAGGAGCAGGCGTGCTGCGCGCTCCCGTGGATCACCACCGGTCAGCTCGATGCTGCGCAGAGGATCGTCGGGCGGGCGGTGGCCGCGCTGGCGCCGTACGTCGACTCCGGCGTGCCCGTCGTCGCCTTCGAGCCGTCGTGCCTGGCGGCGCTCCGCTCCGATGCAGCCGAGCTCGTGAGCGACCCGGCCGCGGCCCGGGTCGGCGCGGGCGTGCTCACCTTCGCCGAGCTGGTCGCCCGGCTCGACCTGCCGCTCCCCGACCTCGGCGGGGTCACGGTGGTGGCGCAGCCGCACTGCCACCACTCGTCGGTGCTCGGCTGGGCCACCGACCGCGCGCTGCTCGAGCGAGCGGGCGCGACCGTGACCGTGGTCGCCGGCTGTTGCGGGCTGGCCGGGAACTGGGGCGTCGAGAAGGGTCATTACGAGACGTCCGTCGCCATTGCCGAGTCCCACCTGCTGCCCGCGGTGCGGGCGGGGCTGGAGGCGGACCCGGACACGGTGGTGCTCGCCGACGGCATGTCGTGCGCCCTCCAGCTCGACGACCTCGGGGGCGTGCAGGCGCTGCACCTCGCCGAGCTCCTGGCCCGACCCGGCCGCTAGATTGGCGGGGTGAACCCACGCCATCGTCGACTCGTCATCCCGCTGGCGCTGGGGGCCCTGCTGGTGATCGTGGTCGTCGCGGCCATCCTCAAGTGAGGACCTGAGATGGGTTCGTCCACCGAGTCGCTGGCGGAGGGTCTCGCCCGGGTCCGCGCGCAGCTGTTGGACCCGGACGCACTCGTGCGCGGGCTGGCCTCCGGGCGGCAGAGGGGGCAGCAGGAGCCGCAGTGGCGGCGCGCGGAGCTGAGGTGGGTCGACCTGAAGGCGGGGCGGCACCTGCAGGTGACGGCGTACGACGCCACCCAGGCGCACACCGCCAACCATGCGGTCGGTGAGGATGCCGGGGCTGCGGTCGACGCGCTGCTCGCCGAGCCGTTCGGCAACTGGCACGTCGAGACGACGACGCAGGTGCACCAGCTGCGGGTGACCAAGAAGCGCGACGCGATCACCCACACCTCCGACCGGGCCGAGGTGGTGGCTGCGGAGCGCGCCCACGACCGGGAGAAGGAGCGGCTCCTCCCCGGCGACGACCCTGTGCTCGCGGCGCTCGGGCTGGCCGACGCGCAGGGACGGATCAAGCCGAGCCGGCAGGCGAAGTACCGGCAGGTCGAGGAGTTCGTGCGGATCCTCGACGCCTCCATCTCCGACGCGCTCGGCAACCAGCTGCGCACGCCGACCGCCGACGACCCGCTGCGGATCGTCGACCTCGGCTGCGGCAACGGCTACCTGACCTTCGCCGCCCACCGGTACCTGACCGAGCAGCGGGGGCTTCCGGTGCGCCTGATCGGCATCGACGTGAAGGAGCAGTCGGCCGAGCACAACCGCGCACTCGCGGCTGAGCTGGGGATCGTGGCCGACTTCGTGGTCGGCACGATCGACGGCGCGACCCTTCCCGAGCGCGACCAGCGCCCCGACGTCGTGCTCGCGCTCCACGCCTGCGACACGGCGACCGACGAGGCGCTGGCCCGCGCCGTCGGCTGGCAGGCCCCGTTGGTGCTGGCCGCACCGTGCTGCCACCACGATCTCGCGGCTCAGCTGCGCAAGGCGCCGACCCCGGTGCCGTACTCCTCCCTGACCCGGCACGGCATCCTCCGTGAGCGCTTCGCCGACACCCTCACCGACGCGCTGCGCGAGATGCTGCTGCGGCTGCAGGGCTACCGGGTCGACGTCATGCAGTTCGTGGAGAGTCAGCACACGCCGCGCAACACGCTGCTGCGGGCCGTGCGGACGGGCGCGGCTCCGGACCGCGCGCTCCTGGAGGAGTACGACGACCTCGTCGCCAGCTGGGCGGTCACGCCGCGGCTCGCGGTGCTGCTCGGCCGGGCCGACCCACCGAGCGCGGGGTGAGTCGGTTGGAGAAGCTGCTCGCGGCACTGGCGGTGCTGCCGTTCGGGCTCGGGTTCAGCGTCGGCGGGGCGACGCCGGCGCCGGTCGACAACGAGGTGGTCTTCGCCTTCGCCGACCCCGCGATCATCGAGTCCAGCGGCCTGGCGGTGCGGGACGGGCTGTTCGCGACCGTCAACGACTCCGGGGACAGCGGTCGGGTCTTCACCGTCGATCCGGCCGACGGCAGCACGGTCGCGGTCACCGCATGGGAGGGCGAGCCCGACGACGTCGAGGCGATCGCGCCACTGCCCGACGGCGACCTGCTGGTCGGCGACATCGGCGACAACTATGCGGACCGCGACTCCGTCGAGCTGCTGCGGGTGCCGTTCGGGACGGACGGCGCCGTCGACCCGGCCACCTACGAGCTGAGGTATCCCGACGGTGCCCATGACGCCGAGACGCTGCTGGTGCACCCCGACACCGGCCAGGTGATGGTGGTCGCCAAGGAGTTCATCGGGCGCCTCTACGCCGCGCCGGTCGAGCTCGACCAGGACGGCACCAACGAGCTGGAGCTGCTCGGAGAGGTGCTGCCGATCGCGACCGACGGCGCCTTCTTCCCCGACGGGTCGCACTTCGTGCTCCGCGGCTACAGCACGGCCACGTTCTACGCATGGCCGTCGCTGGACGAGGTCGGCGAGGTCGACCTGCCCTACCAGGAGCAGGGCGAGGGGATCGCGGTCGGCCAGGACGGCCAGGTCTACGTCAGCTCGGAGGGCGAGAACAGCGAGGTGCTGCGGATCGGGCTGCCGAGGTCGCTCCGCGCCGAGCTGGACGGCACGGCGGACGATCCCGATCGCAACGGCGACCGTGGCCGGTACCGGGACGACGGCGGGACCAGGACCGACGACGACGAGCCGGCGCAGGACGTCACCCGCCCGTTCTGGCCGTGGGCGCTCGGCGGCGTCGTCGGTGCGCTGATCCTGGTCGTGCTGCTCCGCGCGCTGCGTCCCCGCTGACGGTCACCCGGCCACCACGAGCAGGGCGAGCCGCTGCGCCTCGATCTCCTCGGCGGCGGCGGGCACGCCGAGGTGTCGGACCGCGCTGCGCGCCATCCCGAGCCAGGCGTTGCGTTGGTCGCCGATGGCGTCGCGGATGTCGTCCTCGGTCGAGCGAGCACGTTCGACGAGCGCGAGCCACAGCCGCGCGTTGGCGCGCTCGTCCTCGTCGCGGGGGAGCTGGGTGGCAAGGAGGCCGACCACGTCGTCGACCGGCTGCCCGTCGGCCGGAACGGGTAGGTCGCTCGGTTGAACCTCTGGGTGCACTCGTGGATCACGCAGCGCAGGAGGAAGTCCTTGTCGCGGTACTGCTGGCGCCGCGAGCTGCAGGCGAGCTCGGCTCGGGCCGCCACGGCGCGCACGGTGACCGCTTCGATCCCTCCGTCGCGGACGAGGTCGCGAACCGCGTGGTAGACCTGCTGACCACGCGCGTGGGGGTCGATCCGCCGGGGCATGGCGCCGAGCGTGCCACCGGCACCGGCTGGTGACGAGGGGCCTGACAGCAGTCCACAGGCCGTGGGCGTGCCACGCGTGCGCCATCAAGGGATCCGGTCCGCCCGTCCTTGGTGGCACGCGTGGCGCACCAACCCCGGTCACCGGAGCGCGTTGGTGGCGCGCGCGTACCAGCAACGCGGGTGGACCGACCCCGGGGTCGTGGCGCACGCGTGCCACGACGAAGGGTGTCGGTGTCGCCTGCGACGATGAGCAACGTGACGACGTACGACTTCGCAGCGCCGCTGTGGCGCTGGGAGGCGAAGGACGAGGCGAAGTCGGGTGCCTGGTTCTTCGTCAGCCTGCCCTTCGACGTCGCCGACGAGATCGAGGCGGCCGCCGGTCCCGGCAAGGGCTTCGGCAGTGTGCGGGTCGAGGTCACCGTGGGCGGTACGACCTGGCGCACGTCGGTCTTCCCCAGCGGGGAGCGGCGCACCTACGTGCTCCCGGTCAAGAAGGCGGTACGGGTCGCGGAGCGGCTCGACGAGGGCACAGAGGCGACGGTCCGCCTTTCGATCGTCTGAGACGCGCGCGACGGGTTACCTTCAGGCCGTGCTGCTGCGGCGAACCTCACCCGACCAACCGGGCTGGACCCGGCGCCGGGCTGGGAAGGGCTTCGTCTACCTCGACCAGTACGGCGACCGGCTGGCGCCCGAGGACGCCGATCGCTGCCGGGCGCTGGTGATCCCGCCGGCGTGGGAGGACGTGTGGATCTGTCCCTACCCGCGCGGGCACCTGCAAGCGGTCGGCACGGACGAGGCCGGCCGGCGCCAGTACATCTACCACCCCGACTGGGTGCTGCAGCGCTCCGCGGAGAAGTACGACCGGGTGCTGAAGTTCGGCCGTCGTCTGCCGCGGGTCCGTGAGCGGGTGCTCACCGACCTGTCGCTGGAGGACCTCTGTGCAGAAGCGGGGTGCGCGCTCGCCGTACGCCTGCTCGACCTGGGCTACTTCCGGATCGGCAACGACGTGTACGCCGAGACCAACGGATCCTTCGGGCTCACCACCCTGGAGCGCCGGCACGTGCGCCGCGAGCGCGGGGTGCTGGTCTTCGACTTCGTCGGCAAGTCCGGTGTCGAGCACCGGATCGAGGTCGCCGACCCGGTCGTCATGGAGCTGCTGGAGCGGATGCGGCGCCGGCGTTCCTCGACCGACCCGGGCCTGTTGGCGTTCCGCGACGGTCGGCGGTGGCGCTCGCTGACGCCGGACCTGGTGAACGAGTACCTGCGCGAGGCGAGCGGACTGGAGAGCACGGCCAAGGACTTCCGCACCTGGCACGCCACCGTGCTGGCCGCCGCGGCGCTCGCCGAGGCGCCGGGGCCCGAGGCGACCAAGACCGCTCGGAAGCGTGCCATCGCAGGCACCATGCGCGAGGTCGCCGACTACCTCGGCAACACCCCGACCCTGGCCCGATCGGCCTACGTCGACCCGCGGGTCGTCGACGCCTACGAGGAGGGCCGGACGATCCGATCGGCCACCCGCCGCTCGTACGACGACCCCGACCAGCGGCAGGCCGCGCTCGAGCGGGCCGTGCTGCGCCTGCTCGCGACGAAGGGCCGATGAGGGAGGCTGGCCCCATGGACATCGAGGTCGTCGAGGGCGACATCACCCAGCAGGACGTCGACGCGGTCGTCAACGCCGCCAACCGGGCGATGCGCGGCGGCGGGGGAGTCGACGGTGCGATCCACCGCGCGGGCGGGCCGGCGATCCTGGAGGACTGCGAACGCCGCTTCCCGCACGGTCTGGCAACCGGCGATGCGGGCTGGACGACCGCGGGAGAGATGAGCGCCCGGTGGGTGATCCACGTCGTCGGGCCCAACTACAACCGCGGCGAGAGGGACCGGTCGCTGCTGACGTCGTGCTACCGCCGGGCGCTCGAGGTCGCCGACGAGCTCGGCGCCCGCACCATCGCCTTCCCGCTCGTCAGTGCCGGCGTCTACGGCTGGCCGCTCGAGGATGCCATCGACGCCGCGGTGGAAACGCTCCGGGCCACCCCCACCCAGGTGGAGATGGCCCGGNGGGCCACCCCCACCCAGGTGGAGATGGCCCGGCTCGTGGCGTTCAGCAGGTCGACCTACGACGCCGTGGGTCAGAGGCTCTCGACGACGTAGTCGATGCACTTCGTGAGCGCCTCGACGTCGGCGGGGTCGACCGCGGGGTACATCGCGATCCGCAGCTGGTTGCGGCCGAGCTTGCGGTAGGGCTCGGTGTCGACGATGCCGTTGGCGCGCAGCACCTTGGCGACCTCGGCGGCGTCGATCGCGTCGTCGAAGTCGATCGTGCCGATGACCAGCGAGCGGTGGCTCGGGTCGACGACGTACGGCGTCGTGTACGACGTGCGCTCGGCCCAGCCGTAGAGGTTGTTCGAGGACTCGGTCGTGCGCTCGACCATGCCCTTGAGGCCGCCCAGGCTGTTCATCCAGTCCAGCTGCTCGGCCATCAGGAACAAGGTGGCGACCGAGGGGGTGTTGTAGGTCTGGTTCTTCGCCGAGTTGTCGATCGCGGTCGGCAGGTCGAAGAACGCCGGGATGTGCCGGTCGCTCGCCCCGATCCGCGCGGCCCGCTCGAGAGCGGCCGGCGACATCAGCGCGATCCAGAGACCGCCGTCGGAGGCGAAGCACTTCTGCGGGGCGAAGTAGTAGGTGTCGACCTGGGTGAGGTCGACCGGGAGGCCGCCGGCGCCCGAGGTGGCGTCGATGAGGACGAGCGAGCCGTCGTCGGCGCCCTCGGGCCGCACGACAGGAGCCATGACCGCGGTCGAGGTCTCGTTGTGCGCCCAGGCGTAGACGTCGACCCCGGCCTCGGCGACGGCGTCGGGGCGGGTGCCGGGGTCGGACTTGATGACCGACGGCGCGTCGAGCCACGGCGCCTGCTCGGCGGCCTTGGCGAACTTCGAGGAGAACTCCCCGAAGCTGAGGTGCTGGCTCTTCTTCTCGATGAGACCGAAGGTCGCGATGTCCCAGAAAGCGGTGGCGCCCCCGTTGCCGAGCACGACCTCGTAGCCCTCGGGGAGGTCGAACAGCGCGGCGAGGCCCTCGCGCACCCGGCCGACCGTGTTCTTCACGGGAGCCTGCCGGTGGGAGGTGCCCATCAGGCCGGCGCCGGTCGCGGCGAGCGCGTCGAGGTGGCTGGTCTGGATCTTCGACGGGCCGGCACCGAAGCGGCCGTCGGCGGGCTTGAGGTCTGCGGGGATCTGCGGTACCTGATTCTGGGCGGTCGTCACGGTTCAACCTTCTCATCGGGGAACGAGTGCTGACGACGCTGTCAGAGGTGACCAGTGTGACAGCCGGGTGACAGCGGTGATAAATCGATATCCGTGATGGACAGCGTGATCGACCTCCGCGTGGTGACCTACCGCCACCCGGACGCCGCCGCGCTGGTCGCGCGCGTGCAGGAGGAGTACGTCGAGCGGTACGGCTCCCCGGACGAGACCCCCGTCGATCCCGGCATGTTCGACCCGCCCGAGGGCCTCTTCCTCGTCGCGTACGTCGACGGGGTCCCGGTCGGCACCGGCGCCTGGCGACGGTCCCCCGTGCGCGCCCTCGGGGGCTCTCTCGGAGCCGAGATCAAGCGGATGTACGTCGTACCCGAGCAGCGCGGGACCGGTCTCGCCCGCCGGATCCTCGCCGAGCTGGAGGAGACCGCGGTGGCCGCCGGCCACGACCTGCTCGTGCTCGAGACCGGCCTCATGCAGCCGGAGGCGATCGGCCTCTACGAGTCGTCCGGTTACGTCCGGATCGACGGGTTCGGCCACTACCGCAGCAGCGACCTCAACCGCTGCTTCGGCAAGCGGCTCTAGGGCACCCGTGCCTCACGCCCAGGTCGCCGGGCGGTCGCTCGCTCGCTCGAGCTGGGGTGCGGCGGCGGTCAGCTGGCCACGCTGCCAGAGGGCGTGGATCGCGACCGCGACGACGACCGAGCCGAGCGTGCCGAGGGCGAGGTCGCCGAGGGTGTCGGTGTAGGCGAAGGTCCGCTCGGTGCCGCCCCGGATGAAGGCGACGTACTCCGCCAGCTCCCAGGTGATCGCCGCTGTCGCGCCGAAGGCGAGCGCGCGCTCGACCACCCGCAGGAGCGACGTCGAGCGGTGCAGGGTGAGCAGGATGACCGCACCCGCGAGCAGCCCGGTGTTGGCGAAGTGCATCCAGTCGTCGAACCACACGATCGTGTCGTAGAGGTCCATCCGGTTGCCGAGGATGTCGGAGAAGCACGTGAGGGTGACCAGCAGGTCCGCCAGCCAGGGGAACGACGCGCGTTCCTTCCACCACAGCAGCCAGATGGCCGGCACCGTGAAGGCCAGCAGGGGATAGGCGACGGCGCGCGCGCCGGCCGCCTTGTCCCGGAGGTTGGCCAGGTCGGGGTCGAGCACGACGGCGACCAGCATCCACACCAGGACGACCTTCGCGGTCACGTCGGCGGCGCGGACCACCTGGGGCGCGGGGTAGCGCGCGACGACTGCCTCCGTCATCGCGCCCTCTCTCCGGTCGTCCTCATCCGAGCCAGTCGGGGTTCCAGCCGTCGACCTCGTCGGCCTTGCGTGCGCTCGGTCCGGTGTAGATGGCCGACGGGCGGATCAGACGGCCGGTGAGCTTCTGCTCGAGGATGTGCGCCGACCAGCCACCGGTGCGGGCACAGGTGAACATCGAGGTGAACATGTGCGCCGGCACGTCGGCGAAGTCCAGGACGATCGCGGCCCAGAACTCCACGTTGGTCTCGAGCACCCGGTCGGGACGGCGCTCGCGGAGCTCCTGCAACGCTGCCTTCTCGAGCGCCTCGGCGACCTCGTAACGAGGAGCGCCGAGCTCCTTCGCCGTACGCCGCAGCACGCGGGCGCGCGGGTCCTCGGCCCGGTAGACGCGGTGGCCGAAGCCCATCAGCCGCTCGCCGGAGTCGAGCAGGTTCTTGACGTAGGCCCGGGCGTCGCCGGACCGCTCGACGTCCTCGATCATGCCGAGCACGCGGGACGGAGCCCCGCCGTGCAGCGGGCCGCTCATCGCGCCGATCGCGCCGGAGAGAGCGGCCGCGACGTCGGCGCCGGTGGAGGTGATCACCCGGGCGGTGAAGGTCGACGCGTTCATGCCGTGCTCGGCGGCCGACGACCAGTAGGCGTCGATCGCGTGGGCGTGCTTCGGGTCGGCCTCGCCGCGCCAGCGGATGAGGAACTTCTCGGCCAGCGTCTTGCCCTCGTCGACGAGGCGCTGCGGGACGACCGGCTCGTGGAGGTCGCGAGCGGACTGGCCGGCGTAGGCGAGCACCATCACGGCTGCGCGGGCGAGGTCCTCGCGGACCTTCTCGGGCTCGGAGTCGTAGGTGTAGCGGATGCCGAAGGCCGGAGCGAGCATCGCGATCGCGGCCTGCAGGTCGACCCGCACGTCGCCGGTGTGTACGGGGAGCGAGAACGGCTCGGCCGGGGGCAGCCCGGGCGTGTAGCTGCCGTCGATGAGCAGGCCCCAGACGTTCTCGAACGGGACCCGGCCCACCAGGTCCTCGATGTCGACGCCGCGGTAGCGGAGCGCCGAACCTTCCTTGTCGGGCTCGGCGATCTGCGTCTCGAACGCGACGACGCCTTCCAGTCCGTGGTGTACCTCAGGCATCACGCAGTCTCCTTCGACCTGATGAAAGTCAGTGCCGCCGGCGGCGGTGGGGGTGGGCCGCGTCGACGGGGAACACGGGCATTCTGCCGCACGCACTAGGTTCGGCCTATGCCTGGTGACCATCACGCGTCCGACGAGCCCGATCTGGCCGTGCTGCGCAAGGAGTACGGCGAGGTGGGGCTGGCCGAGTCCGCTGCCGACTCCGACCCGCTGGCGATGTTCCGGCGCTGGTTCTCCGACGCCCAAGCCGCCCACCTGCACGAGCCGAACGCGATGGTCGTGGCGACCGTCTCCCCGGACGGCCAGCCGTCCGCCCGCATCGTGCTGCTCAAGGGGCTGACCGAGGACGGGTTCGCCTTCTACACCAACACGGCGTCCCGCAAGGGCGCCGATCTCGCTCACGAACCCCGCTGCGCCCTGCTCTTCCCGTGGCACCCGCTCGAGCGGCAGGTGCGGATCGAGGGGGTCGCGTCGCGGCTCGGCGACGCCGAGGTGGCGTCGTACTTCTCGGCGCGGCCGCGCAACAGCCGGCTCGGCGCGCACGCGTCAGCGCAGTCGCAGGTCGTCGCCGGCCGCGCGGAGCTCGACGCCCGGTTCGCGGAGGTCGCGACGCGCTACGCCGACGGTGAGGTGCCCGTGCCCCCCGACTGGGGCGGCTACCGGGTGCGGCCGGAGACGTTCGAGTTCTGGCAGGGGCGGCCGGGGCGGATGCACGACCGGCTGCGGTACCGCCGCAGCGACGGCGACTGGGTGATGGAGCGGCTCGCGCCCTGACCGACGTCGCGGTCCTCAGATGGCGCGGGAGCTGTTGCGGCGCGACCTCGTCGAGTCCGGGCACAGGTAGCGGATCGGCACCGAGGCCCGCACCCCGGTCGGGCTGACCACGGCGACGACCCGCCCGACCAGACGGTCGGTGCCGGTCAGGGTGAGGTCCAGGTCCGCGCGCAGCGTGTTGCGGCCGTCGTCCACGGAGAACGACTCCGGGTCGGCCGTGATCCCGGCCGGCAGCCGCCACCGCACCTCGACCTCGCCCGCGCCGCCGTCGGTCACGATCGTCGCCGCGAAGTGGAGCGACGCCTGGGGGCAGAACGCCTGGGGCGGGGTCGCCGACAGCGAGACCCGGCGCACCTGGAGCGGCGCCGCGGTCGCGTCGCCCGCCGACACGCTGGGAGCGAAGAGCATGGTCGCGCCGACCGCACCCCCCGTGAAGACGGTCATCAGGCCCAGCAGGATCACGAACGGTCCGAGGACCCGTCGGAACAGGCTGCGCCGGGGGCGCGGCGGCACGATCCGCACGACGACGTTGGGAGCGGGTGCGGGTGCGGCCAGGACGGGTGCGGGGTCCGGCGCGGGAGCGGGTGCGGGAGGCTGCGCCGGAGCCCGGACAGGAGCCTCCGCCTCCGGTGCCCACCGTTCGGACTCGGGCCGCTCGACCGGCTCCTCCGTCTCGACCGTCTCGACCGTCTCGACCGCCACCGGTGGCTCCGGTGGCTCGGGGGGCGCCGGCGGCTGCTCCGGTTCCACCGGTTCCGG
>NZ_JACEHF010000084.1:0-1411 GCF_014180685.1 Nocardioides pelophilus
GCCGACTCCGACGCGCTCTCACTGGCCGCGGTGGTGGTCGGCGCGGCGGAGGTCGACGGCGCGGAGCTGGAGTCGCTGGTGCTGGCTTCAGGGGTGTTGTCGCCCCGGTCGCCGCCGCCGTTCCCACCGCCGTTTCCGCCGCCGCCGTTGCCGCTGTTGCCGCCGTCGTCGTCGGACGGCTCCGGGGACGGCTCGGGGCTCTCGCGCGGAGTGGGTACGACGTCCGGAGGCTGGGCATTCCCCGAACCCTCGTGCCAGGCGAACGCCACGTAGCCGCCGTCGGGGACCGTCAGGCCGCCGACCCCCTGGTTCGAGAACGACCACCGGCCGGATTCACCGTCGGACCACCACAGGCTCCAGAAGGAGTCGTTCTCGAGGCAGGGACGATCATCGGGCAGACCGGTGACCTTGCAGACGTAGCCGGGCTGACGCGGGTGGTACTCGAGCGGGAAGCCGGCGTCCGGGAAGACCTGGGACGCGGACTTGCCGCCGCCGTCGGCGTCGCACCCGGCGCGGGTCGGGCCGCCGATCTCGTTGTAGTCGACGATGACCGTCACCCCCGCCGCACCAGGGCACGCGGCAACGGCAGCGGCCGCAGCCGGCGCACCGCCACCGGGCACCAGGACCCCGGTGGCGACAGCCAGCAGGGCCGCCACCACCGGGCCGAGGATCCGGGACGCCATCGGAGTCAGCGGACTTCGAAGGACTTGGTGCCCGCGCGGTCCGCGAACTGCCCGACGACCTTGATCCGGTGGGTGCCTCGGTCGCGGCCGACGCGGAACGTGGCCCGGAAGACGCCCCGGTCGGAGACGATCCCCTTGGCGACGCGCTCGCCGTCGTAGCGGACGACCACGCGCTCGCCGACGAAGAGGCTGCGGACGACGACCGTCTGCTTGCCACCTGCCGGGACCTCGGCCGAGCGCTCGAACCGGACCCGCTTGCCGGCGAGGACGACCCACTCGGCGGCGGCGCCCTGCTCGACGGTGACGACCTGCAGGTCGACGAACCCGGTGCGGTCGGGGACCCCTACCCGTGCCCTCGCCGTACCGTCGGCGCGGCCGACGACCGCTTCCGAGCGGCCACCGATGAGGGCGCAGGCGCGCTCGCCGGGAGCGAGGCCGGTCACCGTGAACCGGGCCGTCCCGCCGCCGTCGAGGAAGAGCGGCACGCCGTCGAACGACAGGTTGTCCGGCTCGGCGGCCGCGGGCGCGGCCAGCAGCGCCGGCAGCGCTTGGATCGTGGCGAAGTCCCACTGGCCGGCGGTCGCGACGGTGATGCCGTCGGCGACACCGGCGTCGAATGCCGCGTCGTCGTAGGCGATCGCGCCCGACTCCTCCATCAGCGCACCGTCGCAGCGCGCGCCGATCACCTGGCGGCCACGGATCCAGGCGGGGGGCCGCCCCCCGCGCCC
>NZ_JACEHF010000084.1:1447-17679 GCF_014180685.1 Nocardioides pelophilus
CGGATCCAGGCGGCGGCCGCCTCCGCGGCCTCGTGCTCGCCCGCGACGTCGAGCGCCCAGCCAGCCAACCCGGTGCTGTTGGCGTTGGCGCCCTCGGTCGCCGTGCCACCGTCGAAGGACCCGTTGCCGGCCTGCTGGCTCTTGATCCACGCGATCGCCTCGGCGATCGCCGCGTCGAGCTCGGCGGCCTGGCCCGCGTCGGCCGGCACCAGGTCGGAGAGGAGTACGGCGACCACGGCCGACGTGTCGACCGGCGGTGCCGGATCGCTGCACGGCGTGGCGAAGTCGAGGTTGAAGTAGCCCGGACCGCACTGCAGCCCGAGCAGGAAGTCGAGCGCGGCCGGCGCTTCGGCGGAGTCGGTCAGGGTCAGCCCGCGGACCGCCCAGGACTGGCCGAAGACGTTGGCGAAGTCTCCCCAGGCACTGACGTCCTCGATCCGACCGGACGGCGTGGTCACGCCCTCCAGCTGGGCCACCAGGTCGAGACCGCCGAACGTGCGCGGGTTGCTGGTGGTCTGGTCGACGACGAACGACAGCAGCTTGCCGGTCGAGCCGGCGTACACGTCGTCGCCCGGAGCCGTGTAGGACTCGGCGTTGGTGCGGAGGGCGTTGATGATCGCGCCCATCTTGTCGCGGCGCCCGGCGAGGTCGAGGGCGTACGCCGCCTCGACGGTCGCTCCGAAGTCGTCGAAGTCGAACTGGTCATTGTGGATGACCCCGTTGGTCAGCTCGCTCTCGAGCCAGGCCGCGGCGCGGTCGGCCGGAACCGGGTCGGCCTCGTGCGCCTGCGCGGCGGGCGCCGGGCCGCCGAGGGCCAGGCCGGACGCCAGGAGGGTGCCGCCGAGCAGGGCGGCGCCGCCCTTGCGAACGGCGGACCTGATGGAGGTGGTCATGGGTTCCTTCCCGCTGCAACAACGGGTGGAACCGACTGCCTCGGCCCGACCCGCTGCTCTCCGCGACAGCGAACTCGTCAGGACGCGCCATGACAGGTGCTCCGGCTCGCCGCGCCCCCGAGAGAGCGGCCTACGGTTGCGGGTCAGCGCCGGAATCGGACCGGCTTCCCCCGCCACGGGCGTATTGGATTGGTGCTCGCAGCCTAATCCCGGGCGGCGGGATCACCACCATCGGCTCGTACGGCGGACCGGTCGCTCAGGTGAGCTTCTCGAGGATCAGCTCGCGCACCCGTCCGGCGTCGGCCTGGCCGCGCATCTCCTTCATGACCGCGCCGATCAGGGCCCCGGCCGCAGCCACCTTGCCGTCGCGGATCTTGTCGGCCACGTCGGGGTTGGCGGCGATCGCGTTGTCGACCGCGGTCGAGAGGGCGCCCTCGTCGGAGACGATCTCGAGGCCGCGGGCGGCGACGATCTCCTCCGGCGTGCCCTCGCCGGCGAGCAGGCCGTCGAAGACCTGGCGGGCGAGCTTGTCGTTGATCCGGCCGCTGTCGACGAGCGCCTGGACGGCGGCGACCTGCTCCGGTGTCACGCCCAACGCGTCGATCTCGAAACCGGTGTCGTTGGCGCGGCGGGCGAGCTCGGAGAGCCACCACTTGCGGGCTGCCTGCGGGGAGGCGCCGGCCGCGATCGTCTGCTCGACCAGCGCGAGCGCGCCGGCGCCGACGGTGTCGCGCATCTCCAGGTCGGAGAAGCCCCACTCCGCCTGCAGCCGCGCGCGCTTGGCGGTCGGGTTCTCGGGCAGCGTGGCGCGCAGCTCCTCGACCCACTCGCGCGACGGGGCGACGGGCACCAGGTCGGGCTCGGGGAAGTAGCGGTAGTCCTCGGCGTCGGACTTCTCGCGACCCGACGTGGTGACGCCGGTGTCCTCGTGCCAGTGGCGGGTCTCCTGGAGGATCTTGTCGCCGAGCCCGAGGATCGCGGCGTGCCGCGACATCTCGTAGCGCACCGCCCGCTCGACGGAGCGCAGCGAGTTGACGTTCTTGGTCTCGGTGCGGGTGCCGAGGACGCCGGAGCCCTTGGGGGCGAGCGAGAGGTTGACGTCGGCGCGGATCGAGCCCTGCTCCATCCGCGCGTCCGACACTCCCAGCGCGACGATCAGGTCGCGGAGCTGGGCGACGTAGGCGCGGGCGACCTCGGGCGCCTTGGCCCCGGCGCCCGTGATCGGCTTCGTGACGATCTCGATGAGGGGGATGCCGGCCCGGTTGTAGTCGACGAGCGAGTAGTCGGCACCGTGGATCCGGCCGGTCGCGCCACCGACGTGGAGGGACTTGCCCGTGTCCTCCTCCATGTGCGCGCGCTCGATCTCGACGCGGAACGTCTCGCCATCGACCTCGACGTCCATGTAACCCTCGAAGCAGATGGGCTCGTCGTACTGCGACGTCTGGAAGTTCTTTGGCATGTCCGGGTAGAAGTAGTTCTTCCGCGCGAACCGGCACCACTCCGCGATCTCGCAGTTGAGCGCCAGCCCGATCCGGATCGCCGACTCGACGGCCTTGCCGTTGACGACGGGCATCGAGCCGGGCATCCCGAGGCAGGTCGGGCACACCTGGGAGTTCGGCTCGGCACCGAACTCCGTCGGGCAGCCGCAGAACATCTTGGTCAGGGTGTTGAGCTCGACGTGGACCTCGAGGCCCAGCGCCGGGTCGTACGACGCCACGACGTCATCGAACGGGATCAGCTCTGCGGTCTCTTGGCGGGTCATCGGATCTCCTCCACGGCAGGGGCCTGGGCGAGCAGCGGCCCGCCCCACTCGGCGGCCAGCAGTGCCTCCAGTGCGGCGCCGACCCGGTAGCACCGGTCGTCGGCCAGCGCGGGCGCGAGGACCTGGAAGCCGACCGGCAGGCCGTCCTCGTCGGCGAGCCCGGCGGGCACCGAGATGCCGGGGGTCCCGGCCAGGTTGGCGGGGATGGTCGCCAGGTCGTTGAGGTACATCGCCAGCGGGTCGTCGAGCTTCTCGCCGAGCTCGAAGGCCGTGGTCGGCGCGGTCGGCGACACGAGGACGTCGACCTTCTCGAACGCCGCCGCGAAGTCGCGGCTGATCAGCGTGCGCACCTTCTGGGCCTGGCCGTAGTAGGCGTCGTAGTAGCCACTGGACAGGGCGTAGGTGCCGAGGATGATCCGGCGCTTGACCTCGTCACCGAAGCCGGCGTCGCGGGTCGCCTTCATGACGTCCTCGGCGCTCGGCAGGCCCCCGTTCTTGGCAGCATCGGGAACGACGCGCAGGCCGTAGCGCATGGCGTCGAACTTGGCGAGGTTGGACGAGCACTCCGCCGGCAGGATCAGGTAGTACGTCGCGAGCGCGTGCACGAAGGTCGGGCACGACACCTCGACCACCTCGGCGCCCGCCTTGACCAGCAGGTCGACCGACTCCTGGAAGCGGGCCATCACGCCCGGCTGCCAGCCGTCGCCGGAGAGCTCGGTGATCACGCCGATCCGGACCCCGGTCAGGTCACCGGTGGCGCCCTGGCGGGCGGCGTCGACGAGCGACGGGAGCGGCTGGTCGACCGAGGTCGAGTCGAGCGGGTCGTGGCCGCCGATGAGCTCCTGCAACAACGCCGCGTCGAGCACCGTCCGGGTGACCGGCCCCGCCTGGTCGAGACTGTTGGCGAGCGCGACCAGGCCGTAGCGGGAGACGGCGCCGTACGTCGGCTTCATGCCGACCGTCCCCGTCACCGCGCCCGGCTGCCGGATCGAGCCGCCGGTGTCGGTGCCGATCGCCAGCGGCGCTTCGTACGACGCAACGGCCGCCGCCGAGCCGCCGCCGGAGCCACCCGGGATCCGGGTCTGGTCCCACGGGTTGCGGGTCGGCCCGTAGGCGGAGTGCTCGGTCGAGCTGCCCATGGCGAACTCGTCCATGTTGGTCTTGCCGAGGATCGGCAGGCCGGCCGCCTTGATCCGGCGTACGACGGTCGCGTCGTACGGCGGGACCCAGCCCTCGAGGATCTTGGAGCCGCAGGTCGTCGGCAGGCCCTGGGTGGTGAGCACGTCCTTGACCGCGATCGGCACCCCGTCGAGCGGGTGCAGCGGCGCGCCGGCGGCGCGGCGCTCGTCGGACGCGGCCGCCTGGGCGAGCGCGCCCTCGGCGTCGACGTGGAGGAAGGCGTGGATGCCCGCGGTCGCGTCACCGTCGACGGCAGCGATCCGGTCGAGGTGCGCCTGGGTCAGCTCGACCGAGGTCACCTCGCCCGCGGCGAGCGCGTCGGCCAGCTCGGCCGCGGTCTTCTTGATCCAGTCGGTCACTGCTCGTCCCCCAGGATCCGCGGGACGCTGAACCGCTGGCCCTCGCGGGCGGGCGCGCCTGAGAGCGCCTGCTCGGCGGTCAGTCCGGGGACGACGACGTCGTCACGGAACACGTTGGTCACGGGGATCGGGTGCGAGGTCGGGGGGACCTCGTCGAGTCCCTCGACGGAGGCAATGCTGGCGACCGACTCGAGGATCACGGCGAGCTGGGGTGCGAGGTGGTCCAGCTCCGCGTCATCGAGGTCGATCCGGGCGAGATCGGCCAGGTGGGCCACCTCGTCACGGGAGATCTCAGGCATGCGGGTCAGTCTAGGGTTGCCCTCGGATAGTCAGGTGTCCGGCTCGGGACGAAGGAGACGCCCCCATGAACCTGCGTGCAACTCTGCTCCGCACCAAGACCGTCGAGCAGTCGATCGCTGAGACCGACGAGCCGGAGCACCGGCTCAAGAAGGACCTCGGAGTCGTCGACCTGATCGTCTTCGGCGTCGGCGTGATCATCGGCGCCGGCATCTTCGTCATCACCGGCACGGTGGCCAAGTCGAACGCCGGACCGGCCATCACGATCTCCTTCGCGATCGCCGGCCTCGCCTGCGCGCTCGCGGCCCTCTGCTACGCGGAGTTCGCCTCGACGGTGCCGGTCGCCGGAAGCGCCTACACCTTCAGCTACGCGACCTTCGGCGAGCTGATCGCGTGGATCATCGGCTGGGACCTGGCGCTGGAGTTCACGATCGGTGCCGCCGCGCTGTCGACGAGCTTCTCCGGCTACTTCCAGGAGGTCGTCGAGGGCACGCCGTTCGAGGTTCCGGCACAGCTCGGGTCGGCGGCCGGGGGGACCATCGACCTGCCCGCCGTGCTCATCGCGCTGCTGGTGACCGGCGTGCTCATCGCCGGCATCAAGTTCTCGAGCCGCCTCAACCAGGTCATCGTCGCGGTCAAGCTGCTGGTGATCGCCGCGGTCATCCTGTTCGGCGTCTCCCACATCGACTTCGGCAACTACTCGCCGTTCGTCCCCGAGTCGAAGCCGGCACCGGACACCGAAGCCGGGTTCATGGACACCACGCTGATCACCTGGATCTTCGGCCTCGACCCGGCGGTGTACGGCGTCGCGGGCGTGATCTCGGCGGCCTCGATCGTGTTCTTCGCCTTCATCGGGTTCGACATCCTGGCGACCACCGCCGAGGAGACCCGCAACCCCCAGCGCGACATCCCGCGCGGCATCCTCGGCTCGCTCGCGATCGTGACGGTGCTCTACATCGCCGTGAGCCTGGTGATCACCGGCATGCAGAACTACACCGACATCGACGCGTTGGACGCCGCTCCCCTGGCCACCGCCTTCGATGCCGTGGGCATGGACTGGATGGGGCGGCTGATCGCGATCGGCGCCTGCATCGGACTGATCGTCGTGGTGATGATCCTGATGCTCGGCCAGACCCGGGTCGCGTTCGCGATGGCTCGCGACGGCCTGCTGCCCCCCGCCCTGGCCAAGGTGCACCCGACCTTCCGCACCCCGTGGGTGATCACGGCCGGCACCGGCGTCGCGGTGGCGGTGATCGGCGGGCTCGTCGACCTGGAGACGCTGGTCCACCTGGTCAGCATCGGCACCCTGTTCGCCTTCGTGCTGGTCAGCCTCGGCGTCGTGGTGTTGCGGCGCACCCGACCCGACCTCCCGCGAGCCTTCCGGACCCCGGCGGTCTGGGTCGTGGCAGTCGGGTCGGCGCTGCTCTGCCTCTACCTGATGCTCAACCTCACCGGCGGCACCTGGGTGCGCTTCCTGGTGTGGATGGCGATCGGCATCGTCTTCTACGCCGCGTACGGCAGGACCCACAGCCGGCTCGCTCGCCGGGCCCGCGACGCCGAGGTCGAGGCACAAGGGGTGGCGTAGCGACCCGGATCGACGGCGCCACGAAAATCGCGTCCAACCTCTGCCGCCCCCCGCGGCATCTGTCAGGGAGACCGACCAACTGGCGTAGGAGAGGGTGACCGGATGACGCGACCGCCGACGGACGAGGAGTTCGCCGAGCTCGTGCATGCCTGCTGGGCGAGCCTCTACCGCACCGCCTACCTGATGCTCGGCGACCCCGCCGACGCCGAGGACCTCGTGCAGACGGCGCTCGCGAAGACCTACGCCAACTGGCGCCGGGTGCGCAGCGTCGACGCCGCCCCGGGCTACGCGCGGACCACGCTGGTGAACACGGCGGCGTCGTGGTTCCGCAAGAAGGGCTGGCGCAACGAGCGCCCGACCGAGGTGCTGCCCGAGACGGCACAGACGTCCGGGCACGAGACCGAGTTCAGCGAGCGGCGCACCGTGATCGACGCGCTGAGCACGCTGCCCCCGAGGCAGCGGGCGGTCGTCGTACTCCGCTTCTACGAGGACCTGAGCGTGGCCCAGGTCGCCCACGCCCTCGGCATCACCGAGGGCACCGTGAAGTCCCAGACGTCCGAGGCGCTGTCCAAGCTGCGAGCCCTGCTCGGCGACAGCGTCATCACCACAGGAGCGCTCAATGACTGAACGACTCAAGCAGCTGCTCGACGGTGAGGCCCTCGCTCTCCCCGTCCCGCCTCCGGCCGCCGGTGCCGTGCTCCGCCAGGGTCGCGGCCTCCGCCGCCGCCATCGGCTCGTCGTCGGCGCCAGCGGCGTCGCGGCCGCCGTGATCGTCAGCGGCACCGTCGCCGCGCTCGGAGGGGGCGACGACCCCGGCAGGGCAGCCTCCGACGCAGCGGCCGCGCCGGCCAGCAGCGGCGCGGCCTTCTCCTACGGCAACCACGTCTTCTACGACGGCCCGGACCACGAGGCCGTCATCGACGACAAGGCCGTCAAGTCGCTGTACTACACCTCGGCCGGCGTGCTCGTCCGTCACGGCGACAACGCGTGGAGCGACGGCGGCGGTCCCCAGCGCTTCTCGCTGGTGACGCCCGACGGCGACGTGCAGCGGCTCGCCCTCGAGACCGAGGAGACGGTGCACGCCAGCGACGTCGACCAGCCGTACGTCGCCTACGCCGAGGCGGTCGACGGCGACCTCGAGGTCGTCGTCTACGACGTGACGGCCGACACCGAGGAGGCGCGGGTGACGGTCGGTCCGACGACCGAGAACTGGTTCCCCGTCTCCATCGACGGCGACACCGTCTACGTGCAGGACGGCTACGACAACCGGATCGTCGCCGTCGACTGGAGGTCCGGCACCTCCGCCGAGTCGGACGTGCCGAGCGCGTGGGGTGTCACCGAAGGACGCGTCGGGACCGAGGTCGACGGCAACCCGGCCGTCGTCGACGCCGGCAACGGCGAGGTGCTGCTGACGGTCGACGACCCGGGCTACTTCAACCTCTCCCCCGACGGCCGGTACGCCGAGCTGGTCTACGAGGGCGAGGAGTCGGTCGCCGGGAGCCAGGTCGAGTTCGAGGTCTACGACGTCGACACCGGCTCCTCCGTCACGTTCACCGGTCCGGCGTACGACTGGGGCTGGACCGCCGACGGCGACCGGTTCCACGTGGGCAAGAACGAGGTGCGCACCTGCGACTCGGCCACGGGTGAGTGCACCACCGAGCCCTACGCGCAGCCCGCGATCCCGCAGCCCCCTGCCGTCACCGAGACCCAGCGGTTCCCGATCTGCCCGGCCGAGCTCGGCGACGACTGCTTCACCGACAACGAGTTCATGGAGAACTGCTACGACAACCCCGACGAGTGCGAGTGGGACGAGTCCACCTACGTGGAGGAGCAGACGATCGAGCTGAAGCTCGGCGGCCGGACCTACGAGTCCTGACCGACCCGTCACAAACTCAGCTCGCAGACGCGTCGACCCGTCACAAACTCAGCCCACAAACGCGTCGACCCGTCGCCAAGTTCGCGACGGGTCGGCGCTATCGGAGGTGCTGGCGCAGGAACCGGTCGGTGCGCTCCATCGAGGCGAAGAACTGCGGGCCGAAGGCGTGGCCCTCGCCGGGATAGACGGCGAGGGTCGCGTCGACCCCGTCGCGGCGCAGGAGCCGGTGGGTCTCGCGGCTCCAGCGGATCGGGCAGGTGTCGTCGGCGGTGCCGTGGTGGATCAGCACCGGCTCGGTGACCTGGTCGAAGTAGGTGCGTGCGCTGATCCCCCGCCAGAACTCGGGGTTGTCGCGCGGCAGGCCGTGGAGCCGGTCGATCGCCGACACGATGTCCCGCCGCTCCGGGTTGCGCCCGATCCAGCGGTCGTAGTTGTCGACGGCATCGGAGCTGACCGGCGCCCAGACGACGCCGGCATCCACGAGACCGGGCTGCGCGACGAGCACGTTGTAGACGACGCCGCCGCCCATGGACCTGCCGCCGACGGCGATCTGCTCGTCGTCGACCGGACCGTCCCAGGACCGCAGCGCGAGCACCGCGTTGATCACGTCCTCGGTGTAGCCCATCCGCAGGTCCGCCTCGCCCCTCCCCTGCTGGGCCAGCGCGGTGTCGTCGGAGCCCGCGTGGTTGCGGTAGTCCACGTGCAGCGCGATGTAACCGCGGGCAGCGAACCACTCCCGCTCACGGGTCATCCCCTGGCCGTTCACGTAGTACGCCGGGTCGATGTAGCCGTGGGCGAGCACGATCGCCGGGAACGGCCCGTCCCCCTCGGGGATCGCGATCCGTCCCGAGATGGTGAGGCCGTCGCCGCGGTAGGTGACCTCGTACTGGCGCTGGGTCGCGGTCGCGTAGACCTCGTTGCCGAGCCGGAGCCGGCCCCCGTCGTACTCCTGCTGCATGAGGGCGGGAAGCGAGACCGGATTCGGCGGCCCTGACGGTCCCGACGGCTCCGAGGGCTCGGCCGACTCCGTCGGTCCCTCAGGGGCGGGAGCCGTCGATGGCGACCGCTCCTCCTCCGACGCGGACGGCGCGGGCGGCGGGTTGGGGCTGACGTCGCTCGGCTCGGAGCCCGGGTCGGCACAGCCCACGAGCACGCAGATGCACGTCAGCGCGGCCAGGAGACGCTTCACACCGCCAGTCTGCAACCCGGACGAGAATCGGCGCGAGGAGCCGACCGCCCGCATCCGTCAAGAAGCCGGCGGTCCGTCTGCAAGCAGCTGCTTGAAGCCCGCCTCGTCGAGGATCGGTACGCCGAGCTGCTCGGCCTTGTCGGCCTTGGAGCCGGCGTTGTCGCCGATCACGACGTAGTCGGTCTTCTTCGACACCGAGCCGGCCGCCTTGCCGCCGCGGGCGATGATCGCCTCCTTGGCGGAGTCGCGGCTGAAGTCCTGGAGCGAGCCGGTCACCACGACGGTGAGCCCCTCGAGCGTGCGGGCGACGGAGCTGTCGCGCTCGTCGGCCATCGCGACGCCGGCGGCCGCCCACTTCTCGACGATGTCGACGTGCCAGTCGACGGCGAACCACTCGATGACGGCCTCGGCGATGGTCGGGCCCACGCCCTCGGCGGCAGCGAGCTGCTCCTCGCTGGCGGCACGGATCGCCTCCATCGACTCGAACTCGGTCGCCAGCGCCCGTGCCGCGGTCGGGCCGACGTGGCGGATCGACAGCGCGACGAGCACCCGCCACAGCGGCACCTGCTTGCGCGTGCCGAGGTTGTCGAGCAACGCCACGCCGTTGGCGCTGAGCTGCGGGCCCTCCTCGCCCTTCTTGGGCGCGCGGGTGAAGAGCGGCGCGCGCAGCAGCTTGTCGCCGTCGAGGTCGAACACGTCGCCCTCGTTCTCCAGCACACCGGCGTCGATCAAGGCGGCCGCGGCCTCGTAACCGAGTCCCTCGATGTCGAAGGCGTTGCGGCTGGCCACGTGGAAGACCCGCTCCATGGTCTGGGCCTTGCAGGAGCGGGAGTTGGGGCAGCGCAGGTCCTTGTCGCCCTCCTTCTGCTCGGCCAGCGTCGTGCCGCAGGAGGGGCACTCGGTCGGCATCACCCACTCGGGCAGGCCCTCGGGACGCAGCCCGAGCACCGGTCCGAGGATCTCGGGGATCACGTCGCCGGCCTTGCGCAGGATCACGGTGTCGCCGGGGCGGACGTCCTTGCGCTTGACCTCGTAGGCGTTGTGCAGGGTCGCCCGCTCCACGGTCGAGCCGGCGACCTTGGTGGGCTCCATGACGCCGTACGGCGTGACCCGGCCGGTGCGGCCCACGTTGACCCGGATCTCGAGGAGCAAGGTGTTGACCTCCTCGGGCGGGTACTTGAACGCGATCGCCCACCGCGGCGCGCGGCTGGTCGACCCGAGCCGGCGCTGGAGCGACACGTCGTCGACCTTGATCACGACCCCGTCGATCTCGTGCTCGGTGACGTCGTGGCGGTGCTCGCCGTAGTAGGTGATGAACTCCTTCACCTCGTCGAGGGTCGCCAGCACCTTCACCCGCTTGCTGGTCGGCAGGCCCCACGCCTGGAGCGCGGCGTAGGCGTCGGACTGCGCGGTGGGCTCGAACCCCTTGCGGGCACCGATGCCGTGGCAGACCATCCCGAGGTCGCGGCTCGCGGTGACCCGCGGGTCCTTCTGGCGCAGCGAGCCGGCCGCGGAGTTGCGGGGGTTGGCGAACATCGGCTTGCCGGCGTCGACGAGGGACTCGTTGAGCTTGTCGAACGCGGCGATCGACAAGAACACCTCGCCACGCACCTCGAGCAGGTCGGGCACCGGGTAGTCGTCGCTGGCCGCGAGCCGGTCGGGGATGTCGGCGATGGTCCGGACGTTGGGGGTGACGTCCTCCCCCTGGCGCCCGTCGCCGCGGGTGAGCGCCCTCACCAGGCGGCCCTTCTCGTAGAGCAGGTTGATCGCGAGCCCGTCGACCTTGAGCTCGCACAGCAGCGCGGCGTCGCCGGCACCGTCGCGCGCGATCCGCGCGTGCCAGGCCTCGAGCTCCTCGAAGGAGAAGGCGTTGTCGAGGCTCTCCATCCGCTGCAGGTGGTCGACCGTGGTGAACTCGGTGGAGAACGTGCCGCCGACCTTCTGGGTCGGGCTGTCGGGGGTCTGCAGCTCGGGGAACTGCTCCTCGAGCTCGTTGATCCGGCGCCACTTCACGTCGTACTCCGCGTCGGACAACGTCGGTTGGTCGAGCACGAAGTAGCGCCAGCGCGCGTCCTCGATGTCCTGCGCCAGCTGCTGGTGCTCCTCGCGGGCGTCGGCGGACGGGGTGGGCACGGCGGGCACCGAGTCGCTCATGGACACATCTTGCCGCGTCGCACCGACATCGCGACCCCCGGGCGAGCGTGGCCATCCGATCGGCTGCCGACGACGAACGACCCTGCGAGGGTAGGTGAATCGTGGGCACACCCAGCATCACCCGCGCGGACGCCAAGGGTCCCGTCCGCGCGGTCATCCTCACGCTCCACGGCGGCACCCAGCGCTCGGAGGCGCCGGTCCACGGCGGCAACCTGAGCTGGCGTCGTGCGCGGCGGCTCCAGGGCGCGCTCGCGGGGCGCGTGGCCGAGCACGGCGTGGCGGTCTGGCTGCTGCGCTACGGCCAGCGCGGCTGGAACGACGGCTCCGCGCCGGCGCCCGTGCCCGATGCCCGGTGGGCCCTGGACCAGATCCGAGCGACGGTCGACGTCCCCGTCGTCATCGTCGGCCACTCGATGGGCGCCCGGACCGGTGCCCGGGTCGCCGACGACGCCGCGGTGCGGGGAGTCGTCGCGCTGGCGCCGTGGTTCCCGCCGGGCGAGCCGGTGGCCGCGCTGCGCGGCAAGGAGCTGGCGGTGGCGCACGGTCGCCGCGACCGGATCACGTCGTACGCCGCCTCGCTCGAGTTCGTGGCGCGCTCCCGCGACGTCGCACGGTCGGCGACCTTCACCGACATGGGGCCGGCCGGCCACTACCTGCTGCGGGGCGCCGCCGTGTGGAACGACGTCGCGGCCACGAGCGCCCTCGCGATGCTGCGGCACTGACCCGAGCCCGCCCCTCGGTGGCGGGATGTCACAGCTGCCGCTCGCTCGGTGTCGTACTGGTGACGCGAAAAACAGGCTTGCGCGAAACGAAACCGTTCCGTACTATCTGTTCAAACGAAACCGTACCGTTCCATCTGAGAGGTGCCCGATGTCCCCCACGCAAGCCGCCCAGGCCGCCGACCCACAGTCGCGTCCGCGGGTCGAGGGTGAGCGGGAGCAGGAGATCCTCGACAGCACCATCGACGTCCTCGCCGAGGTCGGCTACGACCGGCTGACGATGGACGCCGTCGCCACCCGGGCCAAGGCGTCGAAGGCGACGCTCTACCGGCGGTGGAACGGCAAGGCGCAGCTCGTCATCGACGCGCTGATCTCGCAGAAGGAGCCGATGACGGCCCCCGACACCGGCTCGCTCCGCGGTGACCTGGTCGGAGCCTTCTGCGGCATGGGCGGCCTGACCGACGCCCGGCAGATCGCGATCCTCGGCAGCGTCATCACGGCGATGGCACGCGACGCCGAGTTCGCCGAGGCCTTCCGCCGTGACTTCATCGGACCGAAGAAGGCGATGTCGACCGCGATGTTCCAGCGGGCGCAGGCGCGTGGCGAGATCCGCGACGACCTCGACCTCGACCTGATCGCGGCCGCACTCCCCGGCATCGTCCTGCACCGCACGTTCCTCCTGGGCGAACCGCCCACCAACGAGGTGATCGCCGCTGTGGTCGATCAGATCATCCTCCCGGCCGTGACCCGCGGCTGACCCGCACCACCGTCACAACAACTCCGACACCCTTCAAGGAATCCCCACCATGACCCACACCGAATCCGTCGGCGCCGAGGGGACGATCTCCCCGGACGCGCCGCTGGAGCAGGAGAAGAAGGCCAAGGTCCCGCACGCGGGTCTCGCCCTCGTGCTCATCCTCACTGCACAGCTGATGGTCGTGCTCGACTCGACCATCGCCAACATCGCACTCCCCTACATCGGTGCCGACCTCGGCATCTCCCAGGCCAACCTCACCTGGATCGTCACCGGCTACGCGCTCGCGTTCGGCGGCCTGCTGCTCCTCGGTGGACGCCTCGGCGACCTCTACGGGCGGCGCCGGCTGTTCATCACCGGCCTCTCGGTGTTCGCGATCGGCTCCCTGCTGGGCGGCCTCGCCCAGAACGAGGTCCTGCTGCTCGGCTCCCGTGGTCTCCAGGGCGTCGGCGCCGCACTCGCCGCTCCCGCGGCCCTGGCGCTGATCACCACGACCTTCCCCGCCGGTCCGCAGCGCAACCGGGCGATGGCGGCGTACGCCACGATGTCCGGCATCGGCGCGGCCATCGGCCTGATCCTCGGTGGCTGGCTCACCGGCCTCGACCAGCCGCTGGGCGTCGACGGCTGGCGACTCACCTTCCTGATCAACGTCCCGATCGGCGTGGTCGCGGCGCTCGCCGCTCCGCGGGTGCTCAAGGAGTCCGAGAAGCATACCGGCTGGCTCGACATCCCGGGCGCCATCACCGGCACCCTCGGCCTGCTCGGCATCGTGTTCGGCCTGTCGCGCGCCGGTGAGGAGGCCTACGGCTGGGACCACTCCCAGACGATCGGCTCGCTCGCCGTCGGCATCGCCCTGCTGGTCGCCTTCGTCGTCGTCGAGTCGCGGGTCGACCACCCGCTGCTGCCGATGCGGATCTTCGCCAACCGCACCCGGGCCACGAGCTTCGTGGCGATGATGATCGCCCCGGCCGCGATGTTCTCGATGTTCTTCTACCTGAGCCTGTTCATCCAGCAGATCATGGGCTTCAGCCCGCTCGAGGCCGGCTTCGCGTTCCTGCCGTTCTCGTTCGGCATCGTGATCGGCGCCGCGCTCTCCTCCAACCTGGTCGCCCGGATCGACACCCGCTGGCTCGCGGGCACCGGCACCCTGCTGGCGGCCGTCGCGCTGTTCATGTACTCGCGGATCGAGGTCGACGACAGCCCGTCGGCGATCCTCGGTGCCCTCGGCGCCCAGGAGTCGCTGGGCACCGGCGTCAGCTACTGGACCGAGCTGTTCCCGTTCATCCTGCTGATGGCGATCGGCATGGGCATGGTGTTCGTGCCGCTGACCCTGACGGCCGTGCACCACGTGCAGGCCGAGGACTCGGGCATCGGCTCCGGCGTGCTCAACACCATGCAGCAGGTCGGCGGCGCCCTCGGGCTCGCGATGCTGAGCACGGTGGCGCTGCACTTCACCAACAACCGGGCGGACGAGATCTCGGGGCCGCTGAAGGAAGGGTTCGCCCAGGCAGGGATCGACCCGACCACGCCGATCCAGGGCAGCGACATGACGCTGTTCGAGCTCGGCATCTTCCAGGGCAGCTTCACCTCCGGTGCCACGGCTGCCTTCCTGGTCGGTTCCGTGATGATGCTCGCTGCTTCGGCAGTGATCTGGACCTTCCTCAACGTCAAGCACACCGAGCTGGCGACGGACGGTCCCGAAGGTGGCGTGCACGTGGGCTGACCGCCTCCGCAACGACACCGACGGCCCGCGCCCCCACGAGGGGTGCGGGCCGTCGTACGTCTGCTGGTGGGATGCCGCCCGGCAACGGGGGTACCGCCTCTGGGTCCAACAGGACTGCCGAAGGAGGCAACGACCATGGTTCACCTCACCCACCGGGACCGCACGCACGCCGACAAGCACACTGACGGGCACACCGACAGGCACACCGACAGGCACACCGACGAGCACACCGACGAGCACACCGACAGGCACGCCGGGGGGCACACTGGTGCCCACAGCGGCGAGCACGTCGACGAGCGCACGGGCGCCGCGGCCCAGCACCAAGCGCACGCCAGGTTCGGAGGCGTCAACCTCGGCGCCGCCTTCGCGGGCTGGCTGGTCGCCATCGCGCTGACGGTCCTGCTGACCAGCATCCTGGGCGCCGTGGCGTCCGCGATCGGCGCTGCCACCGACCTGAGCCAGGACCAGGCCCAGCGCGAGGCCGGGGCCATCGGGCTCGCCGCCGCGATCGCCGTCGTCGCGGTGATGATGACCGCCTACTACTTCGGTGGGTACGTCGCCGGGCGGATGTCGCGCTTCGACGGCGCCCGTCAGGGCGTGACGGTGTGGCTGATCGGGCTGCTGGTCACGATCGCGGCCGTCATCTGCGGGGTCGTCTTCGGCGACCAGTACAACGTCCTCGACCGGGTGGACCTGCCGCGCGTCCCGATCCCGACCGAGACCGCGACCTGGGGCGGCATCATCACCGGGGTCGCCCTGCTGCTCGGCACCCTGCTGGCGGCAGCCGCCGGCGGCAAGATCGGTCGGCACTACCACGACCGCGTGGACCGCGTCGCCTACCGCTGAGGACGCGTCAGGAGAGGGAACCGGCCGCCGAGCGAAGCAGCCGGAGCGCCTGGAGCGCCCATCCGGACGACGCGCCCGCGAGCCCGCAGGCCGGTGACAGCACGAGCTGGTCCGTGACCTGACCGGGGTCGAGGCCGACGACGTCGAGCCAACGATGGACGGCGCCGACGACGTCCTTCTCCGTCGGGGCCGCACCAGGGTCGACGCTCGGCACCAGGCCGAGGACCACGCTCTCCCCTGCCTCGAGGGCCTCGGCGAGGACGTCGTGACCGGCCGCTCCAACCTGGGACAGGTCGACGGCCAGACCGGCCGCTCCGGCGCCGCGCAGCAGGGCGAGCGGAGCGTCCGGCGCGCAGCAGTGGACCCAGGGCTCGGCCCCGGCGTCACGAGCCGCGTCGAGCACCCAGCCGAGCGACTCGCTCGCCTCGGGCGGGTGGACGGTGCGGTGCCGGCCGAAGCCCGAGGCGGTCGGCACGGCGCCCGCGAGCACGCCGGGGAGGGCCGGCTCGTCGACCTGCACCACGATGCGTGCGGCACCGGGCACGCGTCGTCGTACGTCGGCGACGTGGTCGGACACCGCCAGGGCGAGCGCCTGCGCCAGCTCGCGCCGGGCACCGTGGTCGGCCAGGATCTTGTCGCCGCGCGGCCGCTCGACGGTCGCGGCCAACGTCCACGGCCCGGCGACCTGGACCTTGATCGGCCCGGGCGCGCCGGCGGCCTGGTCCTCGAAGCTGTCGAGGTCCTGGCCGAGCAGGCTGCGGGCGCGGCGCTGGTCGACGGCCGGGGCACCTGACGTCCCCGTCAGCCGCCAGCCGGCGGGCTGGAGGTCGGCGTCGAGCTCGGTGACCATGCCGAGGGTGCGGCCGACCATCCCGGCCGTGACGCCACGGCCGGGC